>JBILLV010000044.1:0-41485 GCA_044375895.1 Polyangiales bacterium
AGAACCTCCGCCTCGCGCTTCGCACCTACCTTCGCAAGCAGTCCTGGGAGGTGACGGCGGTGGGGAGCGTCGACGAGGCGCTCGTCCAGATGGAGCGCGACCCGGCGGAGTACGTCGTGACGGACGTTCGGATGCCCGGCGGTCGCTCGGGGATGGAGCTCCTCGCCGAGGTGCGGAAGCGCTGGCCCGCCGCGGTGGTGCTGGTGATGAGCGCGTACGGCTCCCACGAGGACGCCCTCGCGGCCATCAAGGGCGGGGCCCAGGACTACCTCACCAAGCCCTTCGCCCCCGCCGACCTCGCCTTCACCCTGCGCAAGGCCCGCGAGCGCGAGGCCCTGCGCCGCGAGAACCGGGAGCTCCGCGCGGCCCTCACCCGCGAGAACCGCTTCGACCAGCTCGTGGCCCGGAGCGCGTCGATGCGCGGGCTCTTCGCCACCATCTCCCGCGCGGCGGCCTTCAAGACCACAGTGCTCATCAACGGCGAGACGGGCGTCGGCAAGGAGCTCGTCGCCCGCTCGATCCACACGCGCTCGCCGCGGGCGTCGCGGCCCTTCGTCGCCATCAACTGCGGTGCCATCCCCGAGAACCTCATCGAGAGCGAGCTCTTCGGCCACAAGAAGGGCGCCTTCACCGACGCGAGCTCCGACAAGCGCGGGCTCTTCGAGGAGGCCGAGGGGGGCACCCTCTTCCTCGACGAGATCACCGACCTCCCGATGCCCCTCCAGGTGAAGCTCCTGCGCGTGCTGCAGGAGGGCACCTTCCGGCGCCTCGGTGAGACGGGCGACCGCAAGGCCGACGTGCGCGTCGTCGCCGCCAGCGCCCGCGACCTGGAGAAGGAGTCCAAGGGCGGCCGCTTCCGCGAGGACCTCTTCTTCCGCCTCAACGTGCTGTCGATCACCATCCCCCCGCTGCGCCATCGCCGCGAGGACATCCCCCTGCTCATCGAGCACTTCGTCACGCGCTTCAACGAGCGCCTCGGCACCTCGATCCAGGGCGTCGACCCGAAGGCGATGCAGATTCTCACGGAGTACGCGTGGCCCGGCAACGTCCGCGAGCTCGAGCACGCGATGGAGCGCGCGATGGTGCTCTGCGAGGGCGTCGTGCTCTCGCCCCTCGACCTCGACCCGCGCATCCGCGAGCCCGCCGACCCCATCGCCGCCGAGCTGGAGAAGGGCAACTACTCCATCAAGAAGACGACGCGCATCATCGAGGAGATTCTCATCCGCCGCGCCCTGGAGAAGACCAAGGGGAACCGCACCCGCGCCTCGGAGCTCCTCGAAATCTCCCACCGCGCCCTGCTCTACAAGATCAAGGAGTTCGGGATCGCCTGACGTCGTCGGGCGTGTCCCAGTCGTCGCACGCGGCCGCACGCAGCGCCGCGTCGACCACGCCGACGGCGCCGAGGAGCCCTTGCAACGAGCGCTCGCCGCGGGCCAGGCGGGCACGCGCCACGGGAAGCACGCGGGCGGCGTCGTAGCGCGCGAGCAGCGGCTCCCAGGGGGCTTCGGGGGAGCGTCGGGCCGCGACCACGGCCGCGTCGGAGGGGTGGTCGCGGAGCGTGCGGAGGTCGTCCTGGGTGACGTAGGGGAGGTCGCACGCGAGCGCGATCACCGGGCGCTCCGACGCCCACGCGAGGAGCGCGCAGAGGCCGCCGAGGGGGCCGTTGCCGGGGTGTTCGTCGGCGAGCTCGGGGACTGCTCCGACGAGGCCGCGGTAGGGCGTCGCGTCGCCCACCAGCACCACCTCGAGGGCGAGCGTGCGGCCCAGGCGGAGCGCGCGCGCCACCAACGGTTCGCCGGTGTCGGGGGCCGCGAGGAGTCCTTTGGGTGAGCCTCCCATGCGGGAACTCCGACCGCCGACGAAGAGCCCGAGCGCCGTCACGCGAGCCCGAACGCTCGCGCCGCGGCGGCGAAGCGGTCGACGTCCCGCGTGGGGTCGGCGAGGCGCCAGAGCACGTACGCCGACTCGTCGGGGAGCGCCTCCCACCGCACCCGCATCGGGATCCGTCCGAGGGCTTCGAAGCGCGCCATGACCCCCGTGAAGGCTTCGAAGGTGCGCCATGGCGGCGGCTCGGACGCCGGTGCGATCGGCTTCGCGGGGGTGGAGGTCGCCGCTGCGTCGCGAAGGCAGCGGGCGAGGAAATCCGCGCGCGCGTCGTCGGTGTCGACGGGGTGCTCGCAGAGGGCGAGTCGCTCGGTCACGGGGAGCTCCTGCCACGCCGCGAGGGAGAGCTTCAGCCCGACCCGGTCGAGCCGGTAGCGCACCGCGAAGGGCATGAACTCGAGCGTCGCGTAGGTTTCGTCTTCGAAGGGGAGGTGGGCCATGGCGTCAGATGCAGAGCGAACCCGAGCAGCGGGCGGGGGCGAGGCAGGAGGTGCCGCAGCAGCGCTGGCCGCGGTTGCCGCAGGCGACGCAGAGGCTCCCCGAGCAGGTCGCGCCGGCGGAACAGGTGTTGGTGGGGAGGCAGCACCGCTGGTTGGGGAGGCCGCAGGGCTGGCAGATCGAGCCCGAGCAGTAGTTGCCCGCGGAGCAGGTGTTGGTGGGGAGGCAGCAGCGCTGATTCGCAAGGCCGCAAGGCTGACAGATGGAGCCCGAGCAGTAGTTGCCCGCCGAGCAGGTGTTGGTGGGGAGGCAGCAGCGCTGGTTCGCAAGACCGCAAGGCTGACAGATCGAGCCGCTGCAATAGTTTCCCGCGGAGCAGGTGTTGGTGGGGAGGCAGCAGCGCTGATTCGAGAGGCCGCAAGGCTGGCAGATGGAGCCTGAGCAGTAGTTGCCCGCAGAGCAGGTGTTGGTGGGGAGGCAACAGCGCTGATTCGAGAGGCCGCAGGGCTGGCAGATGGAGCCCGAGCAGTAGTTGCCCGCGAGGCACACGCTCCCGGTGCAGCAGCGCTGGTTGGACGACCCGCAGGTGGTGGGCGTGCTGCAGATGCCGCCCGAGCACAGGAGGCCCGATCCGCAGGTGGTGCCCGAGCAGCAGGCCTGACCGAGCCCGCCGCAGACGGGGCCGGAGGTGACGCAGCTCACGCCGTTGCAGGTGAGGCCCGCGTTGCACACCGACCCCGCGCAGCACGCCTGCCCCGCGGCGCCGCAGGTGGTCGTGCCCGAGACGCAACTGCTGCCGTTGCACGTGAGGCCGATGTTGCAGGCCGATCCGCCGCAGCACGCCTGGCCGAGCATCCCGCAGGGCGGCGACACGCAGCTCCCCGACTGGCAGAGGAGCCCGGCGTTGCACGCGCTCCCGGCGCAGCACGCCTGCGAGAGCGCGCCGCACATGCCCATCGCCGGTCGCATGCAGGTGGCGCTGTTGCACTCCAGGCCCATGTCGCAGAGGCGTCCGCCGCAGCACGCCTGGCCTTCGGCGCCGCAGGCGGTGGAGGTCATGCAGGTGCCCGAGAGGCACTCGAGGCCCATGTCGCAGAGGCGCCCGCCGCAGCAGGGCTGTCCTCGCATGCCGCAGACCATGGAGGCGTTCTGGCAGCGGCTGTCGATGCACGAGGTGCCGCCGTTGCAGACGTTGCCCGCGCAGCAGGGCTGGTCGAGCATGCCGCACGGGGGCGTGCGGCACGTCCCCATGGTGCAGACGAGGTCGCGCTCGCAACTGTCGCCGCGGCAGCACGAGGCGCCGTCACGGCCGCAGGGGACGCACCTGCCGCTCTGGCAGACGCCGCCCGAGTCGCACACGTCGCCGCAGCACGAAGCGCCGATGCCGCCGCAGGGGGGAGGGTCTTCGGGCGGGACGGTGACGTCCATGCCCGGTGCGTCGGGGGCGGCGTCGGGGGCAGTGTCGAGGGCGGCGGTGGCGTCCTTCGCGGCGTCCTTGGGGGCGCTGAGGTCGTCGCCGGTGTCGAACCAGGGGACCTCGTCGGCGGTGTCGGGCTTGTCGAGAACGACGGCGTCGCCGGTGTCGTCGTAGAGGGTGACGGCGTCCTTGAGGTCGACGGGGGGCGGGACGTACTCGTCGGCGACCTGCGCGCAGCCGAACACGGCGAGTACCAGCGCGATAAGAAAGACCCGCAACACGGTGGGCGATTCGATCACCGGAGGGGGGCGGGTGTCCAGCGAACGCCGCGGGGCAGCGGGGGAGGTCAGCGGCCGCGGCGCGCGCGGACGGCGGCCTGCACGTCCACGGGGAGCGTGGCGACGTAGTCGTCGGCGAGGGCGCGGAGGGCCTCCTCGGGGAGCACGAGCACCGCGTGGTCAGGCGACAGCGCCCGCGCGATCTCCTCGGGCTTGAGGCCGCTGAGCCGCTCCTCGGGCTTGAGGTGCGTGAGCAACTCCTCCGGGCTGATCCCCTCGAGCCGCCACTCGATCGGGACGGAGGCGAGGTAGCTCTTGAACCAGTCGTTCCATGCTTCGTCGGTCGGGTTGGCGTCCACTTCGGTGCCTCGGTTCGGGTGCCACGCCGTTCGCTCCGTGCTCATGAGGGCATTGGCCCTACCACCGTGCGCGACGCGGCGACAACTTCGCCGCCCCAAGGCGCGCCCCGTCTGGTGTCTGGACCGCGGCGCTCAAGCCCGCGCCCTCCCTCGCCGTTGGAAGCTGGTGTCACGGCGGCGCGCCCTTGCCGGTGCGTGCCGTTGTGACAGGTGCCTCTCCCTCCGCGCGCTGTTCGCTGGCGCGGCACGGCGGCGGGGAGCGGCCTCGCATCCATCCACCTCCACGAGGAGAACACCATGGGAAGAGCGAAGATTGCCTCTGCCCGGAAGGCGACGGACGAGGGGATGGTCCCCTCGCACGGCGCCGCCGCGAACGAACCCGACGCCCCCGCGGACGCCGCCAACGACGGCGCCGCGACGGGCGGTCAGTGCCCGGTCATGCTCGGGCACATCGGGGCCATGAACGACGTCTGCGCGGACTTCACCGCGCTCACCGACGCCACGCGGCGCCGGTCGCTCGGGCGCATGGTCGCCCGCTTCCGCAAGCCGCTGTCGGAGCTCGTGACCGTCACCCGGTCGCCGAAGTACGCCGCGGCCTTCGCGCTCCTCGCCGACGAGGACGCCCCCTTCGACCCCGACGCCATCCTCGCGGACCTCGCCCGCGTCGAGCGCCTCGAGGAGGTCGCCGTGCAGCTCGAGCGCCTGACCCTGCGGGTGCGCGACGAGATCCTCCACACGGGCGCCGCGGCCATGAAGCCCGGCCTCGCGGCCATCGAGCTCGCCCAGGTGTTCGCGAAGAACAACGAGGGCTTCCGCGCGAAGGTCGCCCACGCGCTCAACGACCTCGCGGCCATGACCGCCGCCGCGCGCCGCGCGAAGAGCGAAGGCGCCGCGGAGGGCGAGGAGACGGAGGAGAGCGCGCCCGACGAGGGGTGAGGGCGACGGTGCGGTGAGATGCGACGCGGCGTCCCTCGGGCCAGCGAGAGGGGCGCCGCGTCGGTCATTTCGGGGGGTGGTGGACGGTGGCGACGAGGGGCGGCGAGGTCGGCGCTGAGTGGGGAGGCGATCAGCGCTGAGGCCCGGGGAGCTCAGCGACGTGAGGATTTCGATCAGTTCTGATACCCGCGCCGGTCAGCCCTGGCCGGGGAGCCCTCAGAACTGACCTGCGGGGAGCTCAGGGATGAGTTGCGCGGCGATCAGGCGCGCGGATGCGGCAAGGTCGGGGTGATCGCCCGCGGCCCCGGCTGGCGCGCGGACCACATCTCTTCACGGGCCGCCCGTGACAATTTCCAAGGCAGGATCACACCGCGCGGTCGTGTCCGCGGAGTCGTGCGGCCCGACCAGGATCGTAACCGTTCCAGAGCCTGGACAGGCGATGGTTGCATACGGACAGCGATCACAGGAGTCGTCCATGCTTCCGTCGAGTGGGATCATCGATTCGGGGTAAAGGCAGTCGTAGTCTCTACGTGGACACACGCGAAGAACCGGGTTTCCGACACACCCACCGAACAACGAGAACCCAGCAGGGCACATCAAACCGGCGCCTGCGTCCGTCCTTCCGCTGACACATCCCACCCGATAGCGTCCCCCAGGCACGCAATCGCGAACGAGCATCCTGGTCCACCCGCACTCTCGGGTCTCACCGAACTCGCGCGTAGCACACGGCATTCGAATGTTCGGGATCCCGGTGGCGCACCGCGATGCCTCTCCAGGAGAGAGCCATCTCTCGCACGGATTGCCCGATGTAGGTCCGCGCGCATTCCCGAGCAAACACTGGTTCGAGCCGCTGTTGTTGCACCACCCACACCCAGGAACCGCGAGGCATGCCTCGCAGGTTGTGAACGTCGTGGGGCTTCCCCCGGCGTAACATCTGGTCGGTCGGCCGCAGCACCCGCTCCATCGGCAGCATCCGCCACGTCCGCTGCGTCCAGGCGAGCATCCACGCTCGCTCCGTCACCGTCGGGCGCGTCCATCCGGGCGACGTCCTCTGCGACGACGTCGGCCGCATCCATCGGGGCGACGTCCTCTGCGACGACGTCGGCCGCATCCATCGCGTCCGCTGCGGGCGTGTCCATCCCGGGCACGTCCGCAACGGTCGTCTCCATCGCAGGAACATCCACCGCGGTCTGATCGGGCGCGGTGACATCCACCACATCGGGCGCAGCGGCCTCCTCGGTCGCGTCGCGCCCCACCTCGCCTGGCGGCGTCTGACTGTCCCGCACGTCCGGAGGGGCGGATGGCGTTCCCCCCGACGTGCACCCGCCGAGCAGGACCACCCACAACCACACGCCTCGCTTCGCTTCCGTACGCATCCGTCCTCGCTCCTCGGCCCGCGCAGTGAACCGCCGTGCGCGGACTTTCTACCTCACGCCGCGAGGGCGCGCGGAGAAAATTCCCCGGTCCCAGGGCCGTCGGTTCGCCGCAGTTGGCGTGCCCCAGCGCCGGTCGGCCTCGGTCTGTGGTATGCGGGCGGTACGTGACGCTGGCGACCCCCCACCTCTCGCTCCGACGGAGACCGCCGATGGCCCATGCCCCCGACCTCCTCGAACTCCAGGGCGTCGTCGCCCCCGCGGTGCTGGACGCCGCGCGGGTCGCGTCGCAACGGCTCGCCTCCCTCGGCCTCAAGCACGCGCTCGTGGGGGGCCTCGCGGTGGGCGTGCACGGCTTCGTACGGGCGACGAAGGACGTCGACTTCCTCGTGACGGACGACGCGTTCGAGCATCATGAGGGGGGCATCGTGACGCTCCGTCCGGGGGTCCCGATCCAGGTGGGTGGCGTGCTGGTCGACCTGCTCACGGCGCGCGAGGACGACGGCGCGCTCGCCTCCGTCCCGGTGTCGGCCGACGGGACTTCGGTGCCCATCGCCCCCATCGGCGCGCTCGTCCACCTGAAGCTGAAATCGCCGCGGATGAAGGACGCGACCGACGTCGTCGAGCTGGTGAAGGCGGGCGTCGACCGGGCGGCGTGCCGCGCGTGGCTCGACGCGAACGCGCCCGCGCTCCGAGCGCGCTTCGACGAGCTGGCGGCCCGCGCCGAGGCGGAGAGCGACTGACGCGCGCAGGACGCGTGACGCCGCCCCCGCCCCTGTGGCATCCCTTCGGCATGTTCGTCCCCTTCGTGTACGCGCTCCGTCAGCGCAAGGTGCCCGTCGGCACGCAGGAGGCCCTCTCGCTCGCGGCGGCGCTGAGCTACGGCCTGCACGACAGCTCGCTGGAGGGCTTCTACCAGGTGGCCCGCGCGCTGCTCATCCACGACGAGAAGCACCTCGACGACTTCGACCTCGCCTTCGCCGAGTACTTCAAGGGCGTGGCCTTCGAGGCGAAGAAGGTGACCGACGAGATCCTCGACTGGCTCCGCGAGGTGAAGGCCATGCGCGAGCTCACCGACGAGGAGAAGGCCATGATCGAGACCCTCGACCCGGAGGCCCTCCAGAAGCTCTTCGAGGAGCGGCTGAAGGAGCAGAAGGGGCGCCACGACGGGGGCAACCGCTGGATCGGCACCGGCGGCACCTCCCCCTTCGGCCGCGGGGGCTTCAACCCCCAGGGGATCAACGTCGGGGGCGGCGGGGGGCGGAGCGCGGTGAAATCCGCCGACGCGCGGCGCTACAAGGGCTACCGGAGCGACCTCGTGTTCGACCTGCGGCAGATCGAGGTGGCGCTGCGGAAGCTGCGGGCCTTCATCCGCGAGGGGGCCGAGACCGAGCTCGACGTCGAGGAGACCATCCACGAGACGGCGAAGAACGCGGGCGAGCTGGAGGTGGTGGTGCGGCCGCCGCGGCGCCACGACACGCGGGTGATCCTGATGATGGACGTCGGCGGGTCGATGGACCCCTACGCCGACGCGGTGGCGCAGCTCTTCAGCGCGGCCAAGCGGGCCACGCACTGGAAGGAGCTCCGCACCTATTATTTTCACAACTGCGTGTACGGGCGGCTCTACAAGACGGACAGCTTCGTCGACCCCGTCCCCGTGCACGAGGTGATGCGGCAGTGCGACGGGCGGTACAAGGTGGTGTTCGTCGGCGACGCGCTGATGGCGCCCTACGAGCTCCTGGCGACGAGCCCGTTGCAGCCGGGCGACCCCCCGACGGCGGGCATCCACTGGCTCGCGCGCATCCGGGAGCACTTCCCCCACTCGGTGTGGCTCAACCCCGAAGCCCCGCGCGAGTGGAAGGGGAACACGATCGAGGTGGTGCGGGGGGTGTTCCCGATGTTTCACCTGACGGTGGAGGGCATCACGGAGGCCGTCACCGATCTCATCAAGCGTCGTTGACACCCGGCGCGCCGCGGGCATACGGTTCGCGCGCCCGACGGAACCACTCATGAAACTCTACAGCAGCAAGATCCCCGTGATCGCCATGGACATCGTCCGGGCGCTCACCGTCGACGGCGACCTCGAGACGTCGAACCCTCGCGAGATGGAGACCGACATCGAGGCCGTCCTCCGCGAGTACCTCCGGATGGAGCGCAACCTCACGGAGCGCGCGAAGGACCGCGTGGAGGCCGTCGGCGGCACCCGGCAGGACCTCGGGAAGTACAAGAAGGCGCTCGCCGACCAGCACAACGTCGGCACGGGCAACGAGGCCATCTCGTACATCCTCAACCAGCTCCTGATCATCTTCATGCGGTCGCCCCACGTGGACGAGATCTTCTCGGAGGACGACGCCATCCGGCGCAAGTGCCGCCGCGTCCTCGAGCGCCACATGAACGAGGACGAGGTGATCGACCAGGAGGTTCGCGACAAGATCAAGAACATCCAGGAGGGCACCAAGACCTGGGAGGTCGAGTACGCGCGGGTGATGGACCAGGTGAAGCGCAAGCACGGCGTCAACGAGTGACGGGTTGAGAGGGTAGAGAGGCGCGTATGTGGATCCCGAAGGTCGAAGAGAAGAAGCACTTCTGCCACAAGTGCAAGAACGAGCTGGTCTTCGAGGTGAAGATGCAGCGCCGCGACGCGTGCCCCCACTGCGGCGCCGACCTGCACGTCTGCAAGAACTGCGAGTACTGGGACATCGGCTCGCACAACCAGTGCCGCGAGAAGATCACCGAGTACATCCCCGACCGCGAGGCCACCAACCACTGCACCTTCTTCACCTTCAAGAACGGCGAGCCCGGGACGGACGACGCCGCGCTCAAGGCGAAGGCGAAGCTGGCCAACCTCTTCGGCCCCAAGAAGTGACGGGAGCGAGCACACCGTGAAGGCACTGGTCACCGGCGGCGCCGGCTTTATCGGCGGGCACCTCATCGACGCGCTGCTCGCGCGCGGCGCCACGGTGCGCGCGATCGACAACTTCGCCACGGGGCGCCGCGAGAACATCGCGCGGGTCGCGGGGCGCATCGAGTTCATCGAGGGCGACGTGGGCGACCCCGAGGCGGCGGCGCGGGCCGTCGCGGGGGTCGACGCGGTGTTCCACGAGGCGGCGATCCCGTCGGTGGCGCGGAGCGTGGTCGACCCGGTGGCGAGCGACCGGGCCAACGTCGGCGGCACGGTGACGCTGCTCCAGGCGTGCCGCGTGGCGGGCGTGAAGAAGGTGGTGTACGCCGCCAGCTCCAGCGCCTACGGCGACACCGAGGTGCTCCCCAAGGTGGAGACGATGACGCCGCGGCCGATGAGCCCCTACGCGGTGTCGAAGCTCACGGGCGAGCACTACGTGACGGTGTTCGGCAAGCTCTTCGGCATCGAGACGGTGTCGCTGCGGTACTTCAACGTGTTCGGCCCGCGGCAGGATCCGCAGAGCGAGTACGCCGCGGTGATCCCGCGCTTCATCACGCTGATGATGCGCGGCGAGCGCCCGCGGGTGAACGGCGACGGCGAGCAGTCGCGCGACTTCTGCTTCATCGAGAACGTGGTGAGCGCCAACCTCCTCGCGGCCAAGGCGAAGACCGCGGGCGAGGTGGTCAACGTGGCCTGCGGCGCGCGGGTGACGCTCAACCAGCTCATCGGGATGATCAACGCCGAGCTCGGCACCGACATCGCGCCCGAGTACGGCCCCGGGCGCGCGGGCGACGTGCGGCACTCGCTGGCGGACATCTCCGCGGCGCGGGCGCTGCTCGGCTACGAGGTGCTCCACGACCTCACGGCGGGCCTGAAGATCACCGCGGCCTGGTACCGCGCCGCCGCGACGAAGTAGGGAGCTCTCCCGTGCGCAGCATGACCGGCTTTGGCGTCGGCGAGGCGAGCGGCCCCTCGGGGCGGCTGGTCGCGGAGGCGCGCTCGGTCAACCACCGCTTCCTCGACGTGCGGGTGAAGCTGCCGCGCGAGATGAACGACCACCAGGTGTACGTCGAGCAGCTCGCGCGGGGGCGGCTCTCCCGCGGCCGGGTCGACATCACGGTGCACTGCGAGGGCTGCGGGCGGAGCCCCTTCGCGCTCGACCGCGCCCGCGCGCTGGCGGCGATGCGGGAGTTTCAGGCCGTGGCCGATGAGCTGGGGCTGCGCGAGCCAGCGCCGCTGTCGCTGCTGTCGACCGTCCCCGACCTGTTCGTGCAGGCGACCGACCGCGACCCCGACCGGACGCGCGCGGCGCTGCGGGACGCGATCGACCGCGCCGTCGACGACCTGGAGCGCATGCGGGTCCGCGAGGGCGAGGCGCTCGCCCACGACCTGCGGCGCCGGCTGGAGGCGTGCGAGGGCTTCGCGCGGGTCGTCCACGATCGGGCGCAGGGGATGTCGGAGCGCCTGCGGGTGCGCTTCCGCGAGCGCCTGGAGCGGCTCCTCGACGGGGCGCGGGTCGACGCGACGCGCCTGGAGCAGGAGGTGGCGATCCTCGCGGACCACGCGGACATCGCGGAGGAGCTCACGCGGCTGGAGTGCCACCGGGTGCAGCTCGCCCGGCTGTTCGCGGAGGCCGAGCCGGTGGGTCGGCGCATCGATTTCCTGCTGCAGGAGATGGCCCGCGAGGTGAACACCATCGGCTCGAAGTCGAGCGAGGGCGAGGTGAGCCTCGCCGTCATCGAGCTCAAGGCCGAGATCGAGCGCATGCGCGAGCAGGCGCAGAACATCGAGTGACCCCGCCCGTGATGCTCCACGCCGACGAAGATTTCCTCCCGCTGATCGTCACGTCGCCTTCGGGCGCGGGCAAGACCACGCTGGTGCGGCGGCTCCTCGCGCGGCACCCCGAGCTCGCGCAGAGCGTGTCGGTGACGACGCGGTCGCCGCGCGCGGGCGAGGAGGACGGGCGCGACTACCACTTCGTGTCGCGGGCGACCTTCGACGAGATGGTGGCCCGCGGGGCCTTCGCCGAGTGGGCGGAGGTGCATGGGCAGCGCTACGGCACCTCGCTGGAGAAGGTGGGCGAGGTGCGCTCGCGCGTGAAGGGGATGGTGTTCGTCATCGACCAGCAGGGGGCGCGGCAGTTCAAGGCGCGGGTTCCCGAGGCGGTGGGGGTGTTCGTGCTGCCGCCGTCGCTCGACGTGCTGGAGCGGCGCCTGCGGGGGCGCGGCACCGACAACGAGGAGTCGGTGGCGCGGCGGCTGCGCGACGCGCGCGTGGAGCTCACGCACTACGGGATGTTCGACTACGTGGTGGTGAACGACGACCTCGACGCGGCGAGCGCCGAGCTGGAGGCCATCGTGGTGGCCGAGCGGGCGCGGCGTTGGCGTCGGGCGGCGGCCGTGGAGAGCGTGCTGCGCGGCGGTTGAGGGCTCAGGGCGTCGGGTCGGTGGCCACCTGCATCACGGGCCGCGGCGCCGTCGGCATCGCGGGCCGCGGGGGATTGCCGAAGGGGAGCACGCCGTCGTACGTCACCGACGCGGCGACGCCCAGCACGGGGCCGTTCTCGGCGCCCGCGGCGTCGTACGCGAGCTGCACGCCGAGTCCGAGCAGCGTCGCGCGGTAGCCTCGGGCCGCGCCGTCCTCGTCGTCGGTGCTGAGGCCGTAGAGCACCTCGCCGCTCACCGCGGGGCCGCCCACGAGGTCGTTGACGCCGCTGGCGACGAGCCCGCCAGCGCCCAGCCGCAGCCCGACGCGGCCACGGCGCGGGAGCCACGCGTACTCCAGCCGCGGGGACGTCTGCACCCAGAAGCCGCCGTGCGAGGGGGAGGCGCCCAGGGCGAGGTCGGTGGCGATCACGAGCGCGTTGCGGCCGCCGCCGAAGCCCCAGGCGACGCGGCCCGCGGCGGTGAGGGCGTTCTGCGACTGGGCGGTGTGGGTGTACTGCGCGCCGCCGCCGAGCGTCCACGCGCAGCCCGAGAGCGCCCACGCGCAGCCCCCAGAGACCACGGTGGTGACGAACGCGGGGGCGAGGCGGGCGCGGCGCATGGGGCGGATGCTACGACGAGCCCTGCCTGCGCTGGGGCGCTGCTTCGGCGACCGGGAGTTCTTCGGCCATCGCGTCCGGGCTGTCCGTCGCGTCGGCGCGCACGCCGGTGAGCGCGTGGCGGCGGGCCTGCTCGGCGTCGATGGCCTCGGCGGCGCGCACCAGGAGGCGCGCGTGGACGAGCGACACGCAGGCGTAGAAGGCGATGGAGAGGGTGAGGCCGAGCGTGCCGGGGAGGTCGCCGGACCACTGCCCGCGCTTGCTGAACTCCAGCCCGACGAGGGTGGCGGCGACGGCGCACAGGCCGAGCACGACGTAGTTGAGCATGCGCGCGAACACCGCCGCGTCGGTGGCGCGCTCCGCGGCGGCGGCGTCGCCGCGGAGAAGCGGCGCGCCGAGGAAGAAGAGCTTCCACGCGAGGACGAGGCCCGGGATGGCGACGAGCCCGACGCCCCCGGCGACCAGCCCGATGAGGCCCGCGAGGAGCCCAGGGACGAAGGCAGCGCCGAGGATCCAGCAGCCGATGGCGGCGGCGTGGACCACACCCGGCGGCCCCTCCGCGGCCAGGCGTCGCAGGTCGGTCTCGCGGAAGGCCCCGACGCCCACGTGCTCGACGCTCACCGGACGCGGGAGCCAGGCGTCGAAGGCGACGCGCAGGGTCTTGCGCCACATCGCGATGGGCCCGCCCACGAAGAGCCCCCCGAAGAGAACGAACAGAAGCAGGGAGAATACCGCCATGGGCGACCGATGCTACACGCCTGCTCCCCGAGGGCGCTACGCCGCCTTGCGCTGACCGTCGAGCGAGGTGAGCAGCTCGCGGAAGCGGGTGGGGTTGCACGAGGTGGTCATCACGAAGGGGATCGCGCGCTTGCGGGCGAGCTTGCGGGCGAGCTGCGCCGCGCCGTGGCTGTTGACGTTGGTCGCGACCACGACGAGGTCGGCCCGGTCGATCTGCCGGTGCATGTCGTCGACGCCGCGACCCTTCATGTGGCCCCCGTGGAAATCGAGCTTGTGGCCGAGCGAGGAGGCGATGGCCTCGAGGGACTGCTCGTTGCGTTCGACGCCGCCGATGAGGGAGATGCGCATGGTGTGTCGCTCCTTGGAAGAGGCTTCAGTGTGGTGGAGAGTTCCTTCATCCAGACGAACGATGGGGGCGCCGGAGACATTCCCATTGGGGCTGCGAAGACTGGCGAGAGCGGGAGAAGGCGGGTGTTCATCTCGGTGGAGGATGTTTTCAGTATAGTGTCGTGATTTGAAATGGCAAGACCCCCTCCGGGTGGCCGACGACGGCGCCAGACGGTGGTGGTATGGGTGGATGACCTCTGGAGGATTGCGATGCTTCGGAACAGGAATCAGGCGCTGCGCGTGTCGCTTTTGCTCGTCGCGGCGGCGGGACTCGGGTGCAGCGATCAGGTGGGGCAGACGCCCGTCGCAGACGTGCTCGATGTGGCCGAGACCGCCATCGATCGGGTGGAGAGCGACGGCTTCGATGGGTCCAACGAACCGCCGGGCGAGGATGTTCCCGACGCGTTGGATGCGGCGGGAGAGGACGCCGAGGCCGGGTTCGATGCCGAGGCCGGGCTCGATGCCGAGGCTGGGCTCGATGCCGAGGCTGGGCTCGATGCCGAGGCTGGGCTCGACGTTGTGGATGTGCGCGAGGTCGGCGCCGATGTGGCCGCCGACGTCGCAGACGTGCGTGATGCGGCGGACGTGCGTGACGTGGCAGATGCGCCCGACGCGCCCCCCGCGTGGGGGCTCGACACGCGGCCGCGCAACGCGACCTGCGTCGCCTTCGCGCGGCCGACCGAGGGCACCGGCATCGCGCTGACGCGGGTGTTTCCTTCGCTGCCTGCTGGCACCTCGGTGGTCGCGCTGCTGCAGGCGCCGGGCGCGGCGGGACGGTGGTACGTCGTCGAGCAGGCGGGGCAGGTGTTCGCCTTCGACAACAGCGCGACCGTGGCGGCGCGGACGCGGGTGGTCGACCTCCGCGCGCGGGTGCTCTCGGGCGGCGAGCTGGGGCTCCTGGGGATGGCCTTCCACCCGAACTTCGCGACCAACGGGCAGGTGTTCCTCTCCTACACGGGGCCGCGCCGCACGGGGATGAGCGAGGCGGCGGTGTCGCGGCTCAGCCGGTTCCGCTCGCGCGATGGCGGCGCGACGATCGACCCGGCCTCCGAGGAGATCCTCCTCGAGATCAGCCAGCCGTACTCGAATCACAACGGCGGCCACATCGCGTTTGGCCCCGACGGCTACCTCTACTTCGGGATGGGCGACGGGGGCGCGGGCGGTGACCCGATGCGCTACGGGCAGAACCTCAACAGCCTGCTCGGGAAGTTTCTTCGCCTCGACGTCAACCGCACCTCCACCGGCCGCGCGTACGCGATCCCCGCCGACAACCCCTTCGCCGCGGGCGGCGGGGCGCCGGAGATCTACGCCTGGGGCCTTCGCAACCCGTGGCGTTGGAGCTTCGACCGCGCGACCGGCGCCCTCTGGGCCGGCGACGTGGGGCAGGGCGCCCTCGAGGAGGTCGACCTCATCCGCCGCGGCGGCAACTACGGCTGGAACATCATGGAAGGCACTCGCTGCTACAACGCGGCGACCTGCAACCAGACGGGCCTCATCCCCCCGGTGGCGGAGTACGGCCGCTCGCTCGGTGTCTCCATCACCGGGGGCTACGTGTACCGCGGGTCGCGCGTACCGTGGCTGGTGGGGTCGTTCCTCTTCGCCGACTTCCAGTCGGGTCGCGTCTGGCGTGTGGCCTACGACGCGATGGGGACGTCATCCGCGCAACAGATCGCGATGTCGGGCGTCAACGTCAGCACCTTCGGCGAGGGCGTCGACGGCGAGGTGTACGTCGTGAGCTACAGCGACGGGCGCATCTTCCGCGTCGACCCCGGACCCACCATGCCGGTCGATACCGTCCCCGCCACGATCCGCGCGACGGGCTGCGTGAGCGCCGCCGACCCGCTGCTGCCGGCCACGGGGCTCATCCCCTACGCGCCCAACGCGCCCTTCTGGTCCGACGGCGCCGACAAGGATCGCTTCATGGCCCTCCCCGACGGCGGTCGCATCACCGTCGCAGCCGATGGCGACTGGAGCTTCCCGATCGGCACCGTCCTCGTGAAGAACTTCTCGCACATGGGGCGGCGCATCGAGACGCGGCTGATGGTGCGCCACGCCGACGGCGACTGGGCCGGCTACACCTACCGCTGGAACGACACCCAGACCGACGCCGCCCTGGTGCGTGGGAGCGACGCGCGCGACCTCCCGGGCGGGCTCCGCTGGTACTACCCCTCGCGCGCCGAGTGCCTCGCGTGCCACACCACGGGGGCGGGGCGCACGCTGGGCCTGGAGACGGCGCAGCTCAACGGCGACCTGCGCTACCCGCAGACCGGGCGGACGGCCAACCAGCTCACCACCCTCGAGCACCTCGGGATGTTCGCGGCGCCCCTCCCGGCGGCCCCGGCGTCGCTCCCGCGCCTCGCCAATCCCTACGGATCCGGCCCGGCGGAGCAGCGCGTCCGCGCCTACCTCCACACCAACTGCGCGCAGTGCCACCGGCCGGGCGGCACGGGTCGGGGGCCGGGTGACTTCCGCCACACCACGCTGCCCGCGATGTGGGGTGTGTGCAACGTCGCTCCGACCGCGGGCGACCTCGGCGTCACGGGTGCGCGCTTGCTGCTCCCTGGGGCTCCCGCGCGTTCGGTGCTGTCGCTCCGGATGCGCGCGACGGGCGTCCACCGCATGCCGCCGATCTCCAGCGGCGTGGTCGACACGGCGGGCGTCGGACTCTTCGATGCGTGGGTCACGTCGCTGCGCGCGTGCCCGTGAAGCGCGCTACGGGGCCACGCGGCGGCGGTACCATTGCACCTCGCGGAGGTGCGGGTACATCGCGCGCACCTCGTCGAGGTGCATGAGCACCCACGGGCGCTGGTGCGAGCGGCCGTTCTTCGTGAAGAGCACGTCGCCGGCCACCTGCGTGGCGGTGTGGGCGAAGGTCCCGTCCGCGTCGACGAAGGCCACGAGGTCGCCGAGCCGCGCCTCCGCGGAGGGCACCGACGTGTACTCGTTGCGCACGAGGTCGACGATGCCCTGAGGGCCGGGGAAGTGATCGGAGGGGGTCGTTCCCTCGAAGAAGCGCGCGGCCGTCCAGAAGCAGTCGTACTCGAGCGCGTCTGGCGCGGGGAAGCGGTTGAGGCGCGCCCGGGCCATCGGCGGCAGCAGCGCCGCGACCGACGCGAGGCCGCCGTGGTTGCGCGCGTCGACCAGCACCGAGCGCACCGCGTCGGGGTCGTTGCCGACGCTCCAGTAGCGCACGAGCGGCGCCAGGTCGCCCTGCGTCGGGACGCGCACCGACACGTCGAGCCCGTACCGCATCCGGAGCGCGTGGAGCGCCTCGACGCGCTCCGCGTCGGTGGTGAGCTGGCTGCAGAGCCACGGCTGGTCGGAGAAGGCGTGGTGGTCGTCGAGCGACCAGGTCGCCCGCGCCAGCGTCACGCGGACGTTGGTGGAGAGGCCGGGCAGGTCGCTCCACGCGCCGAGGGCGCGGGGGCGCAGGAAGGCGAAGGCCTGGAGCCGGTTGCCCGGCAGGCGGCGCAGCGAGCGATAGAGCGCGCTCCGGGGCCCCAGGGGGAGCGAGCCCACCAGCTCCGGCGTGGGGGTGAACTCGCAGCTCGCCCCCGCGCACCGCAGGCCCGCCAGCAGCGACTCCGTGGCCACGGCGGGCAGGTGCGCGTCGCGGGCGAGCGCGGCCACCTGCTCGTGCGTCATGTTCGGGAAGCGCCAGGCCTCCGGCGTCGTGATGCACTCGCTCGCACGGATGTAGCCCGCGGGGATCTGCAGCTCGATGCCGCGCACGTCGAGCTCACCCGGCCACGCGGGACCCTCCGCGGCGTGCGCATCGCTCGTACGCAGGAGCCCGCTCTCCTGCGGGTTCTGTTCATCTCTTGGAGAATTTCGTCCGCGCAGAAGCGTCACTGCGCCCAGGCCGACGACTGTCACCAACGCGGCCAGCCCCATCGCCATGCGAGGTGTCGCAGCCGCATCGGTCGCGGAATCGACCGCTTTCGAAGGTTGCGCGGAGGGTTTCGACGTTGATCGAGCGGGCGTGCCGCGTGCGGGGGTTCGCGGTGCGTTCGCGCGCTTCTGCTTGCCGGTACGGGCCACAGAGGTGCTCCAGGTCGCACGGCGCGCGCGGGAGGCGTGGCGCTGCGACTTCCCGAGTGAAGCACGCCGCGCGAAGGTTTGCGCGAGGTGACCGTTCCGCAGGGCATGGCGCGGGTTGCCGCGCGTGGCAGAGACGTGTGGTGGGTCAGCGTGTCGCGAGGCGCGTCAGGATGTCGAGGTAGCGCTGTGCAAGACTCTCACGGGTGGCATTCGCGAGCACCCAGGCGCGCCCGCGTTGTCCCATTTTTTCGCGCTCCTCCGGGTCGTCGGCGAGCGCGCGCGCACCCTCCGCGATGGCGCGCGGGTCTTGCGGGGCGACGAATCGTCCCGCGCCGGCCTCTTCGCACACGAGCTTGCGCGCCACGCCGTCGATGGCGATGAGCGTCGGGCGCGCGCAGGCCATGTAGTCGAAGACCTTGTTGGGGTAGACGGTCTTCATCATGGGGTTGTCCTGCAGCGCGGCGACGCCGACGTCGGCGGCGTTGATGAGGTCGGGCATGCGGGACTTGGCCACCGGGCCGTGGAAGGAGATGTTGTCGAGGCCGCGGTCGCTGGCGAGCTTCGTGAGGCGGGCGCGCTCGGTGCCGTCACCCACGCAGGCGAAGTGGATGTCGGGGCGGTCGCGGAGCAGCGCCGCCGCGTCGACGAGCTGGTCGAGCGCGTTCACCACGCCGTGCGCCCCCGCGTAGAGGAACACCGTCTTGTCGCCCCAGCCCAGCTCGCGCCGCGCGTCGTTGTCGCGGGGCCCGGGGTTGAACATCGACACGTCCGCCCCGTTGGGGACGAACACGATCTTCTCGGCCGGCGCGAGGCCGCGCGCGATGATGTCGTCGCGGAAGGCCGGCGTGAGTACGTTGATCAGCGTCGCGCGCTCGCTGGCCGCGCGCTCCATCCAGTAGAGCAGCCGCGCGAGGAGCGAGCCCTCGGCCATGAGCCCGGACGTGATCACGCTGCCGGGCCAGAGGTCGCGCACCTCGAAGATCCACGGGACGTCGCCCCAGACCCAGCGGGCGCTGAGGTAGCCGGGCACCACGATGTTGAGCGGGGGCGAGGTGGCGATCACCACGTCGGGCCGCGCCACGGTGAGCGCGGCCGAGGCGGCCGAGGTGGCGAAGGCCCAGTAGGCCACCGAGCGCCCGGCGCGACCGCGGTGGTAGATCGACGGGACGTAGCAGCGCACCACGCGCACCGGGCCGTCGTCGTCGCGGGTGAGCCAGCGCCGCCGGAAGCGCTCGGGGATCTCCCCGGTGCTGTAGTTGAGCGTCCCCGTGATCACGGTGACGTCGTGGCCCGCGTCGGCCCAGAGGCGCGCGAACTCGTTGAAGCGCGAGCCGCCGGGCTGGCCGGCGGCGAGGTAGTTCTGGTGGAAGACGACGATCTTCATGGGGTGGATGGAGCGGCGCTTGTCGCTTATCTGAGGGGTGGAGGCAACGGCGAGCGTGTGTGGTAGGGTCCGCGCCCGCCGACCGACCCGAATGGCACCACGACGACGCAGCGTTCGTACGGAGATCGTCGCGGGGTTCGCGGCGGTGATCCTGGCCTTCGGGGCCGTCGCCACCTGGTCGCTCGTGCGCCAGCGGCGGGCGGTGGCGTCGATGCGCCTGGCCAACGAGACCTACCTGCTGCTCGCATTGCGGCTGGTTGAGATTCGCGTGGCGCAGTCGATGTTCATCACCCGGCTCGAATCGCTCACCGAGCCGGGCGATCGGGTGGTGTCGCGCACCTGGCTCGGCGCCACGCGCCGCACCCGCCGCGTGTACATCCAGGCCAACCTCCTCCTCGTGCGGAGCGCCATCGCCCGGGTCGACGACGCCGACGACCGGGCCTTCCTCCAGCGCGCCGCGGCCACGCTCATGGGCATCGACGCCGACTATGCGATCGATGAGCCGCGGCTGGAGGAGTTCTTCGAATCGTCGCTCGCGACGCCGCTGCCGGAGACGCTCAGCCTCCGCGCCGACCTCCTCGCGCGCGAGTCCTCCTGCGCCGACCGGCTCTACCAGCTCACCCGCGAGGTGCAGGCCCGCGTCCACCGCCTCACCGACGGCCTCGAGCGCCGCCAGCGTCAGGCCGTCCAGCTCACCCTCGCGGCCATCGCCGTCGCCTGCGTCCTCGGCGCCATCAGCGCCGTCACCGCGCTGCGCGCCCTGCGCCCCCTCACGCGCCTCCGCGACCGCGCCCTCGCCGTCGCCCGGGGCGACCTCCAGCCCGTCGCCGTCGACGCCGACAACGACGAGATCGGCGAGCTCGCCACGGAGTTCGAGCGCATGGTCGGCGCCGTGGCCGCCCGCGACGCCGCGCTGCGCAAGGCCCACGAAGACGTCGTGCAGGCCGAGCGCCTCGCGGCCATCGGGCGCATGGCGGCCCACGTCACCCATGAGGTGCGCAACCCCCTCTCGTCCATCGCGCTCAACGCCGAGATGCTCCACGACGAGGTGGCCGATGGGGCCCCCGAGGCCGCCCGGCTGGTGCGGGCCATCCAGCGGGAGGTCGACCGGCTCACGGGGCTCACCGAGGAGTACCTCCGCATGGCCCGCCTCCCGAAGCCCCGCCTGGAGCGCGAAGACCTCGCGGCGGTGGTCAGCGACGCGGCCACCTTCGTCGCCCGCGAGATGGAGACCGCCCGGGTGCGCCTGCGGGTGGTGGCCGAGCCGGAGGTTCCCGCGGTGCGCCTCGACGAGGGCCAGTTTCGCCAGTGCCTGCTCAACCTCCTGCGCAACGCGCGCGAGGCGATGGAGGTGGCCGGCGCCGACGACGCGTCCATCACGCTGCGGGTGCGCGCGGAGCAGGGGGGCGCGGCGGTCGACGTGTGCGACGCGGGGGCGGGCCTCAGCGAACAAGCGCTGGCGCACCTCTACGAGCTGTTCTACACGACCAAGGAGCGCGGCTCGGGCCTCGGGCTGCCGTTGACGCGAGAGATCGTCACGGCGCACGGCGGGACGATCCGCGTCGATCGGGCGCCCGTCGATGATGGCGGCGGCGCGCGGTTCACGATCTGGCTGCCGGCGGCGCCCGGCGACGACGAGGAGACGAGCGATGCGGAGTGACGGACGAGCGGTGGGCGACCTGCGACCGGTGGAGCTTCTCCCGGGCTGGAAGCGCCAGGGGGAGGGGAGCGTGCTCTACCGCGCCGGGGGCACCGTCGTGCTCTGCGTGGCGAGCGTCGATGAGGGCGTGAAGGACTTTCTCCGCGGCAAGGGGAAGGGCTGGGTCACCGCCGAATACCTCATGCACCCGCGGGCCGGCGCGCGCCGCCAGAACCGCGACGGGTTCAACGGCAAGCCGCTCGGCGGACGCTCCCATGAGATCGCCCGGCTCATCGGCCGCTCGCTGCGCGCGGCCGTCGACCTCAAGGCCCTCGGCGAGCGCACCATCACCGTCGACTGTGACGTGATCGAAGCCGACGGCGGGACGCGCACCGCCTCCATCACCGGCGCGATGGTGGCCCTCGTCATCGCGCTCGACGGGCTCCGCAAGAAGGGGTTGCTCACCGCGTCGCCGGTGCGCGACATGGTCGCGGCCGTCAGCGCGGGCATCGTGCGCGGCGAGCCGATGCTCGACCTCGCCTACGACGAGGACAGCCACGCCGACATGGACCTCAACGTCGTCGCCAGCGCCACCGGCGGCATCGTCGAACTCCAGGCCACCGCCGAAGACGCCCCCATCCCCCGCGAGCACGTCGACGGCCTCGTCGAGCTCGCCCTCGGCGGCATCCGACGCCTCGCCAGCGCCCAGCGTGAGGCTCTCGTCCGCGCGGGCGTCAACGTCGACTCCCTCAAGCCCGCCCCCTGAAGCGCCGGGCAACAAAATACGGCCCGACGAACGCGTAGAGGTCGCGCACATCGTTTGCTAGTCTCCGCGCCCGTGAAGACGCTTCGCCCCACCCTGTCGCTCTCGATCGCTGCGCTGCTCGTCGCGCTCCCGCACGTCGCTGCCGCGCAGCCCGCCCCGCGTCCTGCGCCGCGGCCCGCTGCGGGTGTGCGCCCCGCGCCCGCTGTGCCCGCCGCGCCCGCGGTCACTCCGCCTGCCGCGACTCCGCCTGCCGCGACGCCGCCCGCGACCCCTGCGCCGCCCACCCCGCCTGCACCGCCCGCGGCGCCGGCGACGGCTCCTGCGCAGGTCGATCCTGCGGCCGCGGTCACGCCGCCCCCGGCGCAGCCTCAGGGGCCGCGCATGGCGGTGGTCGATGCCGCGCCCATCGGCGTCGACCCCGCGGCGGCTCAGTTTGTCACCAACGTACTGCGCACGGCCATCGGCGCAGCGGGCTTCAGCGTGATCCCGACGCCCGAGCTGCACGACGCCGCGCGGCGGATCCAGCTCCCGTTCCCGGTGCCGGAGGAGGGGCTGGTGATGCTCGAGCGCGCGCTGCAGGCCCCGGTGGCGGCGACCGCGGAGGTGCGCGCGCTCGGCGGGCTCTACGTGGTGCGGCTGCGCGTGCGCGTCGCGTCCGAGCGGCGCGAGCGCGTGCGCGACGTGTCGGCGACGCAGTTTCAGCTCGAAGACGCCGTGCGCGCGGCGCTCCCGGCCCTGCTCGTGCCCCCGTCCGCCGACAACGAACCGCCTCCGGGGACGGCCCCGACGGCGCCGCCTGAGGGGCTCGCACCGCCCGGACCCGCCGCGCAGGTCGGGCAGCCGGGCGCACCGGGGCAGGCCGTGCCGCCGACCCAGACCCCGCGTCGGCGCCGCGTCCGCGCGCACCCCCGCACGTGGGAGCTCGGCGCGGGCGGCATCGTTGCCTTCGGGCCGGGGCGCGACTCGTTCATCAACGGGCTCGGCGCCGTGCGGCTCGGGTGGTTTCCCCACGACCGCGTCGGCATCTCCGCCACCTTCGCCTACGCCAACCTCAACGGCCGGGAGGGGCGCGCCTCCAACGTGTTCTTCTCCGCCGGCGTCGAGACCGCGATCGACCTCGTCCCCTCCGCGCGGGTCTTCATCCCGTTGCGCGCCGAGGTGGGCTACCTCCCGCTCAACGGCCCTGTGTTCCGCGTCACCGCGGGCGTCGCCTTCCAGGTCGCGCGCCGCGTTCGCATCGAGGTCGACCTGCTCTCGCCCACGCTCTGGGTCCTGCCCGAGAGCACGCCGGTGTCCCTCGACCTCGGCGCCTTCGTTCACTTCGGGCTGTAGGATCCGTCAGGGCGCCTGAACCACCATCGTGGTGACCGTCCCCTCGGTCACCACCCCCAGCGCGCAGCGCCGCGCCTCCTCGCCCACCTCGCCCGCCCGGCCGCGCACCGTCATCGCGCGGCGGAAGCTCTGCTCGCGCACGCGCTCATCTCCAGCGCCCGCGGCGGTCTCGAAGCGCTCCTGCTGCTCGTCCAGCATGCGCAGCGAGGCGTCGAGCTCCGACAGGCGCTCGTCGAGGCAGCGGGACTCCGCGCGGTCGCCGCGGATCTGCGCGCGAGCCAGCTGGCGCTGCACGTCCCAGCGCATCGCGGTCACCGCCCGCTGCGTCGCCGCGAGCTCGCGGGCCTGGTCGGCGCTGGTGAGCACGGGCGACGGGTTGGTGCGCGACGGGCGGTGGGCCGAAGCGCTGGCGGTGGGCGGCGGAGAGGCGGGCGGCGACGACGCGCACGCGGCCAGCGACGCGCCGATCACCCACACGAGGGCTCGAGGGATCATGCGCCGTCCGTTGCGCGCGCCACCCCTCGGCATTCGCGCGTCGGTCAGCGACCGCGCGTGGGGTTGCGCGTCGCCCGCAGCCGCTCGGCCTTCGCCGCCTTGCGCGCGGCCACGTCCTCCACCGGGGGAACGTCCACCCGCACGTCCCCCGTCCCCGTGAGCTTCGCCTGACAGGCCAGCCGGAGCCCCACGATGCGCGCCACCGAGCCGAGGTGCGTGATCTCGCTGTCCACGATGGGTGTGAGGTGCTCGCGGCCCGCCACCACCGTCACCCGACAGAGCGCGCAGGTCGCGACGCCGCCGCAGGAGGTGGAGACGGGGTGCCCGGCTTGCTGGAGGGCGCCGAGGAGCGAGGTGCCAGCGGGCGCCTCGAGCTCGCGCTCCGCGCCCACGATCGTGATCTTCGACATGACCCGGTGGCCACTACCACACCGGCCCGCGGGGCCGCTACGGGTCTACGCCCGGGGCCCAGCTCGTGCGCGGCGTCGTCCGCGACGTGTCGAGGTCGCTCACGAACTTCTGCAGGTGCGAGAGGATCATCTCGCGGGCCACGCGGTTCTGCCCGCCCTCGGGGATGATCACGTCGGCGAAGCGCTTGGAGGGCTCGACGAAGGCGATGTGCATCGGCCGCACCGTCTCGTAGTACTGGGCCCGGATCTGCGCGAAGGTCCGGCCGCGGTGCTCCATGTCGCGGCGGACGCGGCGCATCAGCCGGATGTCCGCGTCGGTGTCGACGTAGAGCTTCACGTCGAGGCGCCGACGGATCTGCTCGAGCGCGAGCACGAGGATCCCCTCCACGACGATGATGGGCGTCGGCTGCATCGGCGCCGTCGCGGCCTCCCGCACGTGCCGCGCGAAATCGTAGCGGGGCTTCTCGATCGCCCGGCCCTCGCGGAGCGCGTCGAGGTGGGCGGCGAAGAGCTCGTTGTCGAGCGAGTCGGGGTGGTCGAAATTGACCCGCGACCGCTCCTCGTACGAGAGGTGCGACAGGTCGCGGTAGTACGCGTCGTGCTCGATGGACGACACGTGATGCGGGGGCAGGGACTCGACGATCGAACGCGCGATCGTGGATTTACCCGATCCGCTGCCACCGGCGACACCGACGAGGAGGACGCTCACAACGGGCGCGACCCTAACGGGTAACGCCCCGCGGCACCAGAGGCTCTTCGTGTCCGATCGGCCGCCACGACGTCGGCGCCCCGCTTGCGCGTCCCCGCGCCCTTCGCGATGCTCCGCCCGCGCGGCGTCACCCACCCTAATCCCCTGACGCGCCACGGAGCCACCGGATGACACCTGATCCGACGAACGATCGCGGCCTGCGCGCCTCGACGCCGTCCCCGCCTCGCTCGACCCCGCCGCCGGGGGGTCCCGTCCACGTGCTCGTGGTCGAGGACGACGCCGCCGTCCGTCGGGCGGTGTTGCGCCAGCTCCGCGACCCCGACTTCGAAGTGATCGAGGCGGGCGACGGCGAGGAGGCCCTGGAGCTGCTCGCGGCCCGTGAGTTCGACGTGGTGCTCGCCGACGTGGTGATGCCGCGCACCAGCGGGATGGACCTCCTTCGTCGCGTGCGCGAGCGCGGCATCGACGTGGAGGTGATCATGATGACGGCCCACAACGACCTGTCGCTGGCCTTCGAGGCCGTCCAGGCGGGGGCCTTCCACTTCCTCAAGAAGCCCTTCACCACGGAGGAACTCCGCCTCCACGTGCTGCGCGCGAGCGAGCGCCAGCGCATCCTCGCGCGCACCCGCCAGCTCGAGGCCGAGCTCGACGGGACGCGCCCCGTCACGCGCGCCCTGGGCACCTCCCGGGCGATGCGCGAGGTGCGGGAGTTTGTCCAGCGCGTGGCGACGCAGCAGTCGTCGGTGCTCATCACGGGGGAGTGCGGCACGGGCAAGGAGGTGATCGCGCGGGAGATCCACGCGCGCTCGAGCCGGTCGCGGGGGCCCTTCATCGCCGTCAACTGCGGCGCGCTCCCGGAGACCCTGGTGGAGACGCTGCTCTTCGGGTCGGCGCGCGGCACGTACTCGGGCGCCGAAGACCGTCAGGGGCACTTCGAAGCCGCCAACGCGGGGACCATCTTCCTCGACGAGATCGGCGAGCTCCCGAAGGCCCAGCAGGTGAAATTTCTCCGCGTCCTCCAGGAGCGCAAGGTGACCCGCGTGGGCGAGTCGCGGGAGCGCGAGGTCAACGCCCGCGTCATCGCGGCCACCAACGTCGACATCAAGGCCGCGGTGGCCGACGGGCGCTTCCGTCAAGACCTCTTCTTCCGCCTGCGCGTCCAGGCCATCCAGCTCCCGACGCTGCGCGAGCGCCGCGAGGACATCCAGCTCCTCGCCTACCACTTTCTCCAGAAGCACGGGCCCGTGCTCAACCCGCGCGTGCACCGCATCTCGCCCATCGCCCTGCGCGCGCTGGAGTCGTACGACTGGCCGGGCAACGTCCGCGAGCTGGAGAGCGCCATCTACGTCGGGCTCGGCGCCGCGCCGGGCGACACCATCGAGCTCGATGGGCTGCCCGCCGAGCTGCGGGCCGTCCAGATCATCCCGCCGGGCGCCGCCACCCCTGCGGCCGCGGCCGTCGTGGTGCCCGCGGCCGTGCCCGTCGCGTTTGTGCCGCCCGTGATCATCACGAGCCTCGACTACGCGGAGGCGCGGCGCCGCTCGGTGGCCGACTTCGAGCGGGCCTACGTGAAGGCCGTCCTCGACGCGGCGGGGGGCAACATCTCGCAGGCGGCCCGCCTCGCGGGGCTCGACCGCAGCAACTTCCGCCGCATCCAGCGCCGGGTCGACGTCGAGTCGGGCGACCCCACCCTCAGCCCCGCCGACGACGACCGCTGAAGCTCGTGTAGAGTCCGCGGCGCACGATGCCGCCGCGCCAGCCCCCCATCGATTTCGACGTGCTCGCGAAGAGCGTCTACGCCCAGGGCGCCGAGGAGGCGATGCTCCAGCGCGTCTTCGAACGCGTGGCGCCCCGCCGACGCTTCTGCGTGGAGTTTGGCGCGGGCGACGGGCTGCGCAACAGCAACACCGCGCGCCTCCTCCGCGAGGACGGCTGGCAGGGCGTGATGATCGAGGCCTCGGACTACCGCTTCGCGCAGCTCCGCGCCCACTGGGGCGGTGACGCGCGGGCGCGCATCGTCCAGGCGAAGGTGCTGCCCGACACCGTGGAGGGCGTGTTCGAAGCGGCCGGCGTCCCCGACGACCTCGACCTCCTCTCGATCGACATCGACGGCAACGACTACCACGTGTGGCGCGCGATCGAGCGCTACCGCCCGCAGGTGGTGGTGATCGAGTACAACCCCTACTACGAGCCGCCGAAGCGCTGGGTGATGAAGTACAACCCCGAGCACGCGTGGGACGGGACGACGTACTACGGCGCGAGCCTGGAGTCGCTCGCGCAGCTCGGGCGCGAGAAGGGCTACGAGCTGCTGTGCTGCGACCGCCAGGGCAACAACGCGTTCTTCGTCGCGCGGGAGCACTTCGCGCGCTTCGGCGTGGAGGACAACCGCCCCGAGGTGCTCTACCGCCCGGCGATGTACAAGGTGCGCTTCCTGGGGAACAACACCTTCGTCACCGGGCACCCCTACCGCTACGGCCCGGGCGAGGCGCTGTAGCGTCACGGCGGCGCGTCGCTACAGCGTCTTGAGGTACTCCAGCAGCGCGCTCCGTTGCGCGGCGTCGAGCGCGTCGCCGAAGGTGTGCCCGCCGGCCCCGTAGCCCGGGAGCGTGGTGTCGTAGGTCTGCGCGTCGCCCGCCGTCCCCGCGGTGTACGGCCAGCCCACCGCGCGGAGGTCGTAGACGTCGCTGGCGTGGTCGCGCCGCCACCGCGCCGGGCGCTGCCGCGAGTCGAGCAGGGCCGTGAGCGTTGGCACCGAGCCGTTGTGCAGGTACGGCGCCGTCGCCCACACGCCGTCGAGCGGCGGCGCCACGTAGCCGCGCGTCGGCACCATCCGCGCCGTCGACGTCCCGCTCCCCGCGTACCAGCTCCGGTTGAACCAGTCGGTGAGCCGACCCGGCGTCATGAACTGCTCCGCGTAGCGCGCGTCGGTGCCCACCGTGGCCGCAGGGACGAGGAGGTTGGGGTAGCTCCCGCCCGCGCCGTACGTCCCGTGGCAGCCCGCGCAGCGCGACGTGAACAGCGCCTGCCCCTGCGCGGCGAGCGCCCCGTCGACGGTCGCCGGGTAGCGCGGCGGCTCCAGCGCGCGGATCCACGCCAGCACGTCGGCGAAGTGCGGGAGCATCTCCGCCGCCTGCGCCGCGTCGCGCACCGCCACCACCGACACCTGCATCAGCATCCGGGCGAAATCGCCGCGGCCCATGCCGTTGTAATAGAGCGCGTTCTTCTTGCGGAGGAGCCACCACGCGGGGACGTCCGAGGCGAGGCGCTCCGCGGGCGTCGTCGTCCACGCGGCCTCGTCGCGCCACGCGAGCGTCGCCGGGTCGCGGTGCGAGGCGGCCGCATCCTCCAACAGAAACGCGCCGTTGGGCCCCTGGAAGGGCACCACCGACAGCGGCCCCACCGCGAGGGCGCCACGCCCGAACGGCACGAAGGCCTCGTACTCGGGCGAGGTCGCGCCGTACATCGCCCGCACGAGCTGATCGAGCAGGCGGACGCGCGCGCTGGAGTCGGCGGTGTAGTTGGACGCGTGGTTGCCGAGGCCCGGGATGAAGCGCCCGTTGAGCGTCGCGGCGTGGCAGCCGAAGCACGTCGTGCCGCCCGCGACCCGCACCGTGCGCCCGCCCACCGTCACGTCGAAGGCGTTGAAGGCGCGCGGGAGGTTGGCGTTGTCGCCCGTCCGTTCGAGGTCGTTGGACAGCATCACGCCGGTGAAAAACTGCCGAAACACCTCCAGCGGCACGCCCGACCCGACGAAACCCCCGTAGCGCAGGTAGTCGTAGCCCGCCGCCGCGTCGCCCGTCCCCTGCGGCGTCGCGGGGATCGCCACCGGCGCAGGCGGCGGCGCCGCGACCTCGTCGGCGCACCCGAGCGCTCCGACGAGCGCCCCCGCGAGCGTCACGCCGAGGCGCCTCATGCCTTCGCCTTGCGCGTCTTCTTGGTGCCCTCTTCGAGCACGTGGGCGTCGAAGGCGAAGGGGAGCAGCTCGCTCACCGTCACCACCCGCTCGACCTTCCCGTCGACCACGAGGCCCACCGGGAGGTCTTTGCCAAACTCCGCGAGGATCTGCCGACACGCGCCGCAGGGCGAGCCCGGGATGGGCCCCTGGGTCGCGACGGCAAGGGCCTTCCACTTCTTCCACCCCTTGCTCACCGCGCAGGCCACCGCCGAGGCCTCCGCGCAGATGCACAGGGGGTACGAGGCGTTCTCGACGTTGCACCCGTGGATGACGCCGCGCGTGGTGAGCAGCGCCGCGCCGACGCGGTAGTTGGAGTACGGGGCGTGCGCGCGGGTGCGGGCCTTCTCGGCCTGACGCGCGAGGGCGCGCCACTGGACTTCAGTGAGGGCGGGGCGACGGGTGGCCATGGATGACCGCGGTCTCTATCACAGCTCCGCGCGGTTGTGGTTTACCGTCGCCGCGTGTTCGAGGCCGCCGTACTCGCGCTCCTGTCGGCGCTCCCGCTGAGCCTGGCGGCGCTCCGTGCCGGCCGTCGACCCCCATCGTGGCGCGCGCTCCTCGCGGCGCCCGCGCTCTTCGTGGCCCTCGCCGCGGCGGGCTTCGCGCTCCACCGCCTGCACCTCTCGGTGTGGCCCTACCGCCCCCGCAACGACGACCGCGGGCTCCTCACGCTGGCGTCGCTCCTGGCGCATGGCTTCGGCGTGACGCTCCCGCTCGTCGCCCTCGCGGCCGCGGCGTGGAGCGTACGCACCAAGGCCCCCGCCCGCGCGCTCGCCCTCTCGCTCGGGTCGCTCGCCGCCCTCGGGCTCTCGCTCGACGCGCTGGTGATCGAGCCATCGCGCCTCGTGGAGCGCCGCTACACCGTCCGCTCGCCGCGCGCCCCCGCCCGCGGCCTCACGATCCTCCACGTCTCCGACCTCCAGACCGACGGCCCCTGTCGCCGCGAACGGCTCGCCGTCGAGGCCGCGGGCCGCCAGCTCCCCGACTTCGTGCTCTTCACCGGCGACCTCACCAACGGCCTCGGCCCCCACGACAACGCCGAAGACCGCGTGCGCGCCGCCAACACCTTCCTGCGGGGGCTCCGCGCGCGCTACGCCGTCCTCGCGGTGTACGGCGACTGGGACGCGTGGGGCGACGACTGGCCCGTCTGGGAGCGCCGCATCCTCGAAGGGACGCAGGCCGTCATGCTCTACAACCGCGGCGAGACCTTCGAACTCCCCGACGGGCGCGTGACGATCTACGGCGGCGGTGGCGGCGGGCCCAACCCGGTGACGGTGGTGCCCGACCTGCGCGGCACCGACGGGCTCCGCGTGGTGATGGCGCACCACCCCGACGCGCTCGAAGAGGCCCTGGTGGAGGGAGGCCACGACCTCGCCCTCGTCGGCCACACGCACGGCGGCCAGGTGGTGCTCCCCTTCCTCGGCGCCCTCGTGACCCACACGCGGGGACCCTTCTTCGGCGGGAGGTACACCGTGAAGGGGGCGCCGTTCATCGTGTCGCGGGGCATCGGGATGCGCGGCGGGGTGGCCCCGCGGGTGCGCTTCAACTGCCCGCCCGAGATCGGCTGGATCCGCGTCACGCGCTGAACCACCGCGATCGTTCGCCCGTCCGTAAGCCCCGGCGGCGACGGACGTTTCCCCCTCGCCGTGAACGAGACCCCCATGCGCCACCTGCTCCTCGTCGCCTCACTCGCCGCGTGTTCCTCGGTCGCCGGGACCCGCACCGTCACGACGGTGGGCGTCCGCCAGCAAGTTGTCGTCGCCACCGACCCGGTGGCCACGGTCGCCTCGCCGGGCGCTCCCCTCGTGGTGGCCACCAACGGGAGCTCGCTGCGCTGCTCACCGCCGCAGCGGGCGCTCGCCGGGACGCCCGTCCATCTCCGCGCGGAAGGCCCCGCCGGGCTGCGCTACCGGTGGTCGGTGACGCGCTCGCCGCAGGCCCGCTACTACCGCTTCTCCGAGCGCTTCGACGCCAACGACTCCGACGGCATCGTGGCCCTCGGGGCGGAGGTTCCGTTCACGTCGGTGATCGTGGGGGACTACACCGTGCGGGTCGACGCGCGCGACGCCGACGGCAACACCTCGTCGTGCGAGACGGAGGTCACCATGGCGGGCCACGGCCTCCGCGTCGAGCTCTCCTGGAACACCGACGCCACCGACGTCGACCTCCACATGACGCGCGGGAGCTCGCCCCAGTGGGTGACCCCGCAGGACTGCTACTACGGCAACCGCCGCCCCGACGACGCCAACGCCGACGAGTCGCGCCGCCGCTGGCTCGACACCGACGACGTCGACGGCGAAGGCCCTGAGAACATCCGCGTCGACGTCCCCGAGCTCGACGAGGAGTACCGCGTCGGCGTGCACTTCTACTCGTCGCACGGCAGCAGCGACGCCACCACGGCGATCGTCGTCATCCACTGCGGCGAGCAGCAGGTGGCCCGCTTCGAACGGGCCCTGCACGGCAACCGCTCGCCCGACGAGAACGAGTTCTGGCGCGTGGCGGGCGTCCGCTTTCGCCCCGACGGGAGCTGCGTGGTGGCACCCCCCCGCGGCGCCGCCGTGATGTCCCAGCAGCAGGTCCGCGCGTCGCCCGACGCCACCTGATCGCCCTCCCGCTCGCGTCCCCTCGCTGGTACCGTCGCCGTCGTGTCACGGCTCGCTGAAGCGCACGAACTCCTCCGCCGCGCGGTCGCCGACGGCGTCACCCCCGGCGCTCAGCTCTCCGTGCGCTTCGCCGACGGCGACGTCGCGCACACCTGCGTCGGCTCGCTCTCCTACGAGCCCGCGTCGCCCGCCGTCACCCTCGACACGGTGTACGACCTCGCCTCGCTCACCAAGCTCTTCACCGCGCTCTCGCTCGTCCGCATCGGCGCTCCCCTCGACGCACCCCTCGCGTCGGTGCTCCCCTGGACGCGCGCCTACCCCGCGGGCGTCGCCACGCTCGACGCGCTGCTCTCGCACCGCGCAGGGCTACTGCACTGGGCGCCGTTCTTCCGCGCGGTCGACCCCGCGGACGCCGGGACGCCCGCGGCCCGCCGCGCCGTCCTCGACGCCGTCGCCGGCGAAGCCCTCGGCCCCACCGGCACCGTCCGCTACAGCGACCTCGGCTACATGCTCCTCGGCGAGTCGCTCGCGGCCCTCTCCGCTGCGTCCCTCGACGCGGTCGTCACGCGCGAGGTGATCGCTCCCCTCGGGCTCGGCGCGCGCTACCGGGGCGTCGGTGGTTCGTGGCCGAACGATGCCATCGCCCCCACCGAGCGCTGCCCCTGGCGCGGCCGCGTGGTGCAGGGGGAGGTGCACGACGAGAACGCCTTCGCCCTCGGGGGCGTGTGCGGCCACGCCGGGCTCTTCGGCACCGCCCGCGACGTGCTCACCCTCGGCGCCCGCGCCCTCGACTGCCTCGGCGGCGACAACACCTGGTTCGGCCCCGAACGAATGGCCGCGATGATCGCCCCGCGCCCCGGCGGCGCTCATCGCCTGGGGTGGGACGCGCGCGGCGAGAACGCACCCTCGTCGGGGACGCGCATGGGGCCGCGCACCTTCGGGCACCTCGGCTTCACGGGGACCTCCCTCTGGTGCGATCCCGACGCGGGCGTGGCCGTCGCGCTCGTCACGAACCGCGTCCATCCCACCCGCGAGAACGGCGGGATTCGCTCGCTCCGTCCCGCCCTTCACGACGCGGTGATGCGCGGCGGCGGGTCCTCGGCGGTGTGATCGCGGTGTGATCGCGGTGTGATCGCGGCGTGATTGCCCGCGCACGTTGCACCATGGCATCCCTCGATGCGGCCGATGCGTTGGGTGATCGCGGTCTCTGCCTCCGAAAGGGACGGCGGCCGCGTCCCCTCATTTCCCGAGGAGAGTCTCGTCATGAACCGTTCAACGAAGCGTCCGATGGCGGCGTTCACGCTGGTGGAGCTGATGATCGTGGTGGTCATCCTCGGCATCCTCGCGGCGGTGGCGATCCCCGCGTTCACACGCTATGTGAAGCGTTCGAAGACCGCCGAGGCGCAGACCAACATCTCGAAGATCTACCAGGCCCAGATCGTCTACCACAACGCGTTCCTGGACCGGGGGGTCGCGGCCTTCGTCAACGCCAACGCCCTCCACCCGGGGACGCCAGGGTCCGCCAAGTTCCCCGCCAACGTCGCCGTGTGGAATAGCCACACCCACTGGGCGGCGCTCGGCTTCTCGCTGGACAGCGCGCACTACTACGCCTACCAGAGCCCCGCGACGGGCGGAGGGATCGGCAACCAGTTTCGGGTCATGGCGGTGGGAGACCTCGACGGCGACGGAACCCAGTCGACCTTCCATCGCTTCTGCCTGATCCAGACCGACGGTGATCTCCACGACATGGGCCTGGGGATCGTCAGCGAGCTCGAGTAGCCACCCGGCGCACCGACCTCCGAACACCCGCGCGAGACCGCGGCGCCGTTGCGCCCGCCGCGCCCTCTTCGCTACGCTCGCGGCCCGTCATGGCTCGCTGGTGTGCGTCGTCCTCCCTCCTCCTCGTCGCCGTCCTCTCGCTCCCGCGCGTCGCCGGCGCGCAGGGCGGCGGCGCCGACGCGGCGCGCCGCGCGCTCATCACCGACGCACGGGCGGCCTCCCATGCGGGCGACCACGCGCGCGCCGTCGAGCTGGCGACCCGCGCCGAGGCCCTCCGCGCCACGCCCTCGCTCCGTCACTTCCTCGCGCAGGAGCACCTCAGCCTGGGCCACGCCGTCGAGGCGCTCGCGCTCGCGGGCGAGTGCGCGGCGCGGGTGCGCGACGACGCCACCGTGCCCGACCGGGAGGAGCTCATCGCGCGCTGCGAGTCCCTCGCGCAGGAGGCCGAGCGGGGCGTCGCGCGGCTCACCATGCGCGTCCCGACGCCCGCGCCAGAAGGGCTCCGCGTCACCATAGGGGGCGATCTGCTGGCCCCCGCGCTCTACGGCCTCGCCGTCCCGCGAACGCCGGGCGCGGTCGAGATCGTCGCGACCGCCACCGGCCGGAGCCCCTTCCGCACGAACCCCACCCTCGTCGCGGGAGCGCGTGAGGAAGTCGCCGTGGAACTCCCCGCGCTTCCGGTGATCGAGCCGCCGCCGGTCCCGACGCCCCCGCCGCCCGTGGTGCCGCTCATCGTCCCGCCGCCGCCCACCTCCATCGGCGCGGGCCCGTGGATCCTCGGGGGCGTGGGCCTCGCCGGGCTCATCGGCGGCGGCGTGCTCGCGGCCGTCGCGAGCGATGCGCGGGCGGAGCGAGACGCCGCCTGCCCCTCGGCGACCGACTGCGACCCGGTCGCCGCCACGGGGCACGACGGGCGCTACCGCGACCTCGCGCTCGGCGCGAACCTCGCCGTGGGTGTCGGCGGGGCGCTCGTGCTCGGCGGTGTCGCGTGGTGGGTGGTCGCCCGCGTCACGCGCCGCCCGGCCGCCCACGTGTCCTACGCGCCCAGCGGCGTTGTGGTGCGCTGGTGACCTTCAGCTGATCGACACCTGCGCCCGCGCCGCGAGCCGGACCGTCAGGCCGCCGTTCGAGCGGTCGAGGAGGGGCGCGCCCCCGAGTTCGGCGGCGGCGAGGTCTTTGCGGATGCGCCAGACGAGCGTGTTGATGTCCGTGCGATCGCCGCGACCGCCGGGCCAGAGGCGCGCCACGATCGTCTCGTCCGGGAGGAGCTCGCCCACGACGTAGGGGGTCGGTGGCTGAAGCAGGATCGCGAGGAGGTCGCAGCGCTTGTCCGCGAGGTAGACCCGCGCGCTGCGAGCGCCAACGGTGACGGTGAGGCGGCCGCCGCGCGGGAGCAGCGCCAGCGACACCGCCGTCGGGAGCTCGTCGACGATCGTGCGGTGGGTCGGCTTCGACGGCGAGGTCGGCAGCGCCAGGACGCGGATGGAGACGCCGCGGTGGGTCACGGTCGCCCCGCTCGCGAGGGTGACGACGTCGCCCAGGGCGCGCGGCCGGTCGGTGGTGACGTCGTCGACGATCACCTCCGCCACGAGGGTCTCGCCCATGCGCTCGAGCGCCACCGCCCCGGGCTCCCAGGTCGGGAGCTGGAGCCGGTCGTCCGCGCCGCCGCCGACGGTGAAGCGCCCGTCGCCCAGCGGGACGAGCACGCCCCGGTCGCGCTCGATGAACCACATCACCGCGGGCTCGGCGGGCGGCTCCGGCGCGCTCCGCAGGACGAAGCGGTGTTCGAACACCCCGAAGGCGTCGCCCTCGATCAACCGGGCGACGCCCTCCACCAGCGCGCCGTCGCGCGTGACCGCTCCGCCGAGGGGGACCACCTCGATGCCGTCCTCCACCACCCGCACGATCGCGTGGTGGCGGCTCACGCGCTCGTCGGCGATCACGACGTCGCAGTCGACGCTGCGACCGAGCAGCGCGCCCCCGGCGTGCAGCGGCAGGCGCGCGCCCGGCGTCTCCAGCCAGTACCGGGCGCGACTCACGCGGGCCTCCGTCGCATCGCCACGCGGGTCATTCGATGGCGAGCTCCCGCTCGTGGGGCATACGACGCGAGGCGCTGCGGGCCAGGGTGGGCCGCGGCGCCGCGCGGACGACGGGCGGTGGCGCGACCATCGGCGCAGGGGGCGTCTCGGCGGGAGTCACCGCAGGTGCGACCGCGGGGCGGGCATCGATCGCGCGCGGCGAGCCGAGGGCCACTGGCCGCGCGGGCGCCCCCACGACGGGGTGAGGCGCTGCGCTCCTGGCGGGCGTGTGCTTCCCGGCGAGTCGCCAGGTCGCGACGGCGGCGCAGGCGACGAATGCGGCCAGCGCGACGACCGGCGCGCGGCGGCGCGTGGCGCTCACGGGGGCAGGGGTGGGTGTGTGGGCGGGGGCGGCGGGTCGCTCCCACGCCCGTTGCGCGGCGTCGAGGCTGCCCGCGAGGTCGCGGAGCAGCGCGGCGGCGTCGGGCTGGCGCGCTTTGGGGTCGAGCGCGAGGGCGTCGCGGAGCGCAGGCTCCCACGGGCCCACGTCGACGCCGAAGGCGCCGGGCGTCGGGCGCTCGTGCGCGGTGATGCGCGAGAAGAGCTCGACGGTGTTCGCGCCGCGATAGGCGCGCTCGCCGACCAGCAGCTCGACGAGGAGGAGGGCGAGGGCGTGGACGTCCGTCCAGGGGCCGGTGCGGAGGCGCCCCACCTGCTCGGGCGCCGCGTGAGAGAGGGTGTACGCCGCGAACTCGTCGGTCGTGTACTCGCCCGCGTCGGAGGGCGCGTCGTCGGGGCGGATGGCCTTGGCGACGCCGAAATCGAGCACCCGCACGAGGATCGCGCCCCCGTCGGGGGACGCCACCATGACGTTGGAGGGCTTGAGGTCGCGGTGGACCACGCCCGCCTCGTGGGCGCAGGCGATGGCCTCGAGCACGGGACGCAGCAGGGCGAGCGCCTCGCGCGGCGAGCGCCGCTGGCCCGGGCGGGCATGCAGGTGGGCCTCCAGCGTCTCGCCCTCGATCCACTCGAAGACGACGAAGGGCCTCGGCTCACCCGCCGCGTCGGTGACCCCCGAGTCGATCACGCGCACGACGGCCGGGTGACGGAGGGTCGCCACGATGCGCGCCTCCCGTTCGAAGGCCTCGACGAAGCGCCGCGGCGAGACGTGGCCCTCGTGCTCCGACACCGCGAGCAGCTTGATCGCCACCGGGCACCCGAGCGCGAGCTGCGTGCCGCGGAACACCACCCCGCTCCCTCCGCGGGCGACGACACGATCGAGCGTGAAGCGAACCTCCAGGGTTCGCCCGATCAGGCGCTCGAACGTTCCTTCCACGTCCATGGGCAGAGTCTCTCATGACTCCGCATTTTCCGCGATGCCTGCGACGCTCAGGGCGGGAGGAGCACCGTCGCGGGGACGGGGCTGTCCTCGAAGGCGCCGGTCCCGAGCTGGCCGGTGCTCCCGGCGCCCCAGCAGCGCGCGCGGCCGTCGGGGAGCGCCGCGCAGGTGTGGAAGTCCCCCGCGCTCAGGAGCATCGCCGTGCCGTCGAGGTCTTGAACGGCCACTGGCATCAACCGGCGCGTCGTCGTGCCGTCGCCGAGCTGGCCGAGCGCGTTGCTTCCCCAACATCGGAGCGCGCCGCCTTCGAGCTGCGCGCAGGTGTGGCGGTTGCCCGTCATCACCCCGCGGACGGAGGTGCCCAGGGCCTCCACGAGCACGGGGCGGGTTCGGTTGACGAGCGATCGATCGACGGCGCCGTCGCCGTTGAAGCCCCAGCACCAGAGCTCACCCCCCGCGAGGACGGCGCAGCCGTGGTTCGAGATCGCCGCGAGGGAGACGGCGGCGTCGTCGAGGGGCACCGTGACGGGGCGGGTCTGGTCGCTCCCGCTGCCGTCACCGAGCGCGCCCAGGTAGTTGGAGCCCCAGCAGCGCACGTCGCCGTCGACCATCCTCGCGCAGCTGTGATACTGCCCCGCCACCAGCGCCGCGGCCGGCCCGCCGAGCTGGCGCACCGCGCCCGGCGCGAGCCGCGAGACGTTGGTCCCGTCGCCGAGCTGCCCGTTGCGGTTGCCCCCCCAACACCACACGCTCCCGTCGTCGAGGAGCGCGCAGGTGTGGGTGCCGCCTCCGGCCAGGCCGACCGCCGGGCGCGCGAGGCCCGCGATGGTTCTCGGGGTGGGCTGGTCGGGACCCGCGCCGCCGCCCACCTGGCCGTCGTCGTTGCGCCCCCAGCAGCGCACGGCCCCGCCCACCACCGCGCAGGCGTGATGGAAGCCCACGGCGAGCGTGGTCGCCGGGCCGCCGAGGTCGCGGACGGGCGCGGGCGTCGCGCGGCTGGTGATCGTGCCGTCGCCGAGCGTGCCGTACCGGTTGGCCCCCCAGCACCAGACCGCTCCGTCGCAGCGGATCGCGCACCCGAACTCCCCGATGCCGCTCGCAAGGCCGCGCAGGCTCTGACCGCGGCAGGAGGCCGGTGGCGCGTCGGTCGCGACGTCGGGGGGCGCGTCGCCGCGCGCGTCGGTGGCGCCGCCGTCCGTCGGGGCGCAGCGCGGGCCCGTGCACACGGTGACCGGGGGCGACCACGGGTCGGGGAGGCACGCCGCGACCCACAGCGCGCACACGAGTGCGATGTGCGCGAGGCGCAATGGGTGGCGAAGCGTGGACAGCGGTGGGCTCCCTCGCGACGAGTATTCGTCGATCGAGGGAGCGTTGGGAAGGGTGTGTGATCGCGGTGTGATCGGAGCGTGGGGCAGCCGCAGGCCACGGGGTCGCAGCCTGCGCGTGCACAGCTTCGAACGGAGCAACCCGTGGTAGTGTCGACCCATGCGCGCTGCTGCCCCGGTCGACGACCCGATTCGACGTGACCCGACGGTGGCGAAGGTGCGCGCGATGCTGGCGGCGCTCGACCCGGAGGCGCTCGCCGCCGTCGACGACGTCGACCGGACGCTCATCGTCGCGGAGCTGAGGAAGGACCCCTGGGTCCGAGTCCGCGAGAGCGCCGCCAACGCGACGTACCTGCAGGGGCTTCGGGCGTGTCTGACGGCCTCATCGAAGCGCTGATCACGCGCCTCGCGGAGGCCGAGGTCGAGTTCATCATCGTCGGGGGGACCGCCGCCGTCCTACATGGCGCCCCGCTCGTCACGAAGGACCTCGACATCGTCCACCGCCGTACGCCCGAGAACATCGAGCGCCTCCTCGCCGTGCTGCGTACGGTCGATGCCATCAAGCGCGCAGACTCGCGCCAGCTCCGGCCGACCTCGTCGTGGTTCCTGGGGCGTGGGCACATCCTGCTGGACACGAAGGACGGGCCGTTGGATGTGCTGTGCGAGTTCGAGCCCGGCGAGGACTACGACTGGCTGGCGCCGCGATCGGTGCGCATCGCCCAGGGATCGCGATCGATCCTGGTCGTCGACCTCCCCACGCTCATCGAGCTGAAGACCAGGGCGGGTCGCCCGAAGGACCGCATGGCCCTCCCGATCCTCGTCGCAACACTCGAAGAGCAGACGCGCGGCGCGAAGCTCCCGCCCTGACCCGCCGTCCCACGCGGTGAGAGGTCCTTCTGACGCCAGAAGGGTCGCCCACATCGCCGCTACCGCTTGTCTTGCCGCGCGGCGAGGAGGCTGTCGGCGGGGTCGGTCGAAGGCATCGCGGCGGCCGATCGCCGCACGCCCCTCGACGTCGCGGGGGTGATCGACGTGTGATCGCGCTGTGATCGCGGCGTGATCGGAGCGCGGGGGGAGGGCGGTTAGGGTCGCAGGCGGTGGTCGACGCCGCGACGCTTCCGGCCGACCCCGCCAACGACACAAGAAGGGTGGTATCCGATGGACGAACGACACGCAGAGCCGGGCCTCACGCTGCAGTACAAGTTTCGGGGAGACGCGACGGAGTCCGCCGCGACGACGACCGAGGGAATGAACCTCTCGCCCGCCGGGGCGGGCGTCCGGTACGTCGCCAACCGGCACGGTGAGGCGGGGATGGCCGCGCAGGTCACGGGGCACCCGCACGGGACGCAGGGCTTCCTGCGCGCGGAGCGGACGACGGGGCTGCCGACGGGGAGGGCGCCCCGGAGCTTCTGCCTCTGGGCCCAGCTCGACCACGGCGGTCAGAACGTGAACATCAACTGGCTCCAGTACGGCGAATTCAACAAGCCGTCCGGCGCGCTGGTGCCGAACTTCGGCAACACCTTCTTCAAGGTGAGCTACTGGGCCCGCGGGGATGTCGGCGGCGGCCTCGTGCCGGACGGTGGCTGGCACCACTACGCGGTCGTGTACGACGGGGACGTCACCATCCGCGGCTACATCGATGGGAAGGTCGCCTTCACCGCCGGGCTCCCGACGCCGCTCGACACCAGCGCCGCCGGGCCCTTCATGGTGGGCGCGGGGTCGACCGGGACGTGGGCCATGGAAGATCTGCGCGTCTACAGCCGCGCGCTGTCCGACGCCGAGGTCGCGCGCCTCGTCGCCACGGACACCACCGTGCCGTCGGCGCCGGTGATCGTCCGCTACCGCTTCGATGGCGACGCGAAGGACTCCTCGGGCAACGGCTTCGACGGCGACCCCGTGAACATCGACTTCGTGACCGGGCGCTCGGGCAAGGCCGCGGGCCTCAACGGCAACACCTCGCGGGTGCGGGCGTACGGCGCGATCGTCAACGCCCTGCCGACGACGGGGCAGGCGTTCTCGGCGTCGGTGTGGGTCAACCCCACGAACTACCTCGGCGCGAACAACAACAACTCGTCGGCCTACGTGCTCCACTGGGGCGTGTGGGGGCAGGGCTTCCACGTTGCGGTCACCCCGGACGGCCGGTGGTGGGTCGGCAACTTCGGCAACCCCTACGAATTCGACGCGCGCGGCGAGCCCGGGGAGGTCCCCCTCAACGCCTGGACGCACCTCGCGTTCACGTGGGACGGCACCACCGCGACCGTCTACCGCAACGGCCAGGAGGCGAAGCGATGGACCCCGCCCCGGCTGAGGATCGCCGAGGTCACCGAGCTCATCATCGGCACGCGGAGCGGCGACGGCGACAACACCTTCGCCGGCGCCATCGACGAGTTCACCGTCTTCCGCGCGGCCCTCTCGGCGGCGGACGTCGCGCGGCTCTACGCCGACCCGCGCTGACCGCCGGGTGACCTCCGCCGCTGTGCGCTCGACACGAAGGATGGGCCGCGGGACTTCCTCTGCGCGCTCGAGCGCGGCGAGGACTACGACGGGCTGGTGCTGCGAATGGTGCGCATCGCCCAGGGATCGCGATCGATCCTGGTCGCGCGGCGGCGATCAGGCGGGCTTCTTCGCGGCCTTGGCGGCGCGGGCGGCGGCGAGTCCCTCGGAGATCTTCGCGCTCCGCGTGGCCATCACTTTGTAGGTGGCGGCGTAGCGGTTGCGGATCTTCGGGTTGCGGCGGGCGCGGTGGTCGATCTCCGCGACGACGGCCTCGAGCATCACCACCGCGTCGCTCGCCGCGATCGCCCGGCGCGTCGTGAGGAACTCCATCAGGTCGCCGACCTTGACGATGAGCTTGTCGATCGAGACCAGCTCCGCGGCGAGCTTGCCGGGGTCCTGGACGTCGTCACGGGCGTCGCCGAGGTCGTCGGCGAGCTCCTTGGGGTCCATCGCCGCGAGCTCTTGCAGACTGAGCACGGTCTCCGCGGTGAGCTCGTCGTCGAGGGAGCGGAGCTCGCGCCGCCGCTCGTCCATCGTGGGCGAGACGTAGCCCGCGGGGGCTTCGGGGATCTGCTCCATCGACAGGAGCGGGAACATGCGGGTCCGCGCGATGGTGTCGTTCGAGAGAACGACCTTCTGCGGCCCCGTCTGGTCGGCGTTGGTCCCAACGGGGACCTGCTCGACCGCTTCAGAATTCTTGGGCATGTGCCCTCCGATGCGCTTCCAGGCACCCGGCGGCGCGCGAGTGCGTCGCGTCGTCCTGTTGCTCTTCACGAACGGCAGCCCGCCGCGACACCTTGAGGGCCTGAACCCATTTTCTCCAGGTGGGGGGCGGTGGTTGACCCCACGGACGGGTGGGGTCGACTCCATGGACGCGTGGGGTCAGCCCCACCCGCCGATGGGGCGCACCCCGCCCGGAGACGGGGTTGACCACGTGGGGGGGATGGGGTCAGCCACGTGGGGGGACGGGGTCAGCCACGTGGGGGGATGGGGTCAGCCACGTGGGGGGACGGAGCGGACCAGGTGGTTCCGCGGGGTCGACCCCATGCTGTAGTGCGCTGGGGCCCAGTGCCGGTCCGTTCGCGGGGGGCCAGCGTCGTCGAGCGTTCTGAAGTTCGGAGTAGGTCTCGAAGCGACGAGGATCAGCAACCGATCGCTTCCGCGATGCGGTCCGTCGTCCGTCGCTGGCGGCCTTCCGGGCGCTCCCAACGAGACGAAGAACGCCGCTTCCAACGCCCCTCTTCGAAGGCGACCGAAAGGCTGCCAGCGACGGACGACGGACCGTATCGCGGAAGCGATCGATTGCTGATCCTCGTCGCTTCGAGACCTACTCCGAGTCCCAGGAGCGTTCCCAGGGTTCGCAGGAGCTCACGCCTGGGCGCCGGTTCGGATCGCCCGCAAAGCCGGGCTCCCTCGTCGCGGACCCTCCATGGGTCCCC
>JBILLV010000282.1:0-11913 GCA_044375895.1 Polyangiales bacterium
CGACAGCAACACTGCACGACGTGCCGCTGGGCTGTACACACACGGTCCCGAGCGAGCACACCCGCGGGACATGGGACGGGCGCTGCGGGGGTGCCTGACGGTCCGGGCCATCGGATGCCCTATACCCTGCCGTCGACAACGAGCACCGTGCCCACGTTCATGTGCCGCGACACCACCTGAAAGAGCTGCTGCGCCTCGCGCTCTGACGCGCGCGCCTGGCTCGCCGACCACTCGTGGAGCCGCGCGATGATCGCGCAGAACACCGCGAACGACGTGAGGTTGACCACCCGATGCGCGACGAGCGCGAGGGGCGACGGCGCCAGCACACCCGCGGCGTGCATCGCCCCCACGGCGACGAAGGTGAGCGCCGACACCGCGATGGCCCACAGCGTCGTGCCGCTGCCGAGGAGAAAGGCGCTGAGCAGCGGGAGCGCGGCGACCCACACCACCGAGGCCGAGTAGATGCCCTCCATCCACACGGCGCCGCTCACGGCTGCGACGACCCCGATCATCGTCACAGCGATGCCGATGACGCGCGTCGCACCGGTGCGTCGCAGCACCCACGGGCCCGCGGCGGCGACGAGGGCGAAGCTGCCGAAGAAGGCGAGCTCGATGGGGGCCGTCTCGGGGCGCAGCGCGCTCGGCACGAGGGCCGCCACCGCCGTGAGCGCGAAGAGCCAGCAGAACGTGACGAGCATCCGCGCGCGCAGGAGCGCGAGGCCACCCTCGGCCACGATCGACGGTGGCACGAAGGGGTCGGTGCGGCGCCAGAGCACGCTCATCGAGAACATCGCGGCGACTGTGTCTCGAATCACCGCCTCGGTTGTCAACGGATTGTGCCGCGCGCCGCGGGCGTCGCGCGCCGCACGGTGGGCGCTGCGTGCGCGTTGCCCTCGGGTATCGACAAGGCTCACCAGATCTGGTGGGCTCCCGCGCCCGTCGCGCTCGCGCGACCCTTCGTCACTGCAACGTCAGGAGAAGCAATCCCCATGATCACGCTCTATCACCATCCCTTCTCGCGCGCGGCCGGTTCGCTCTGGGCGCTCGAAGAGGTCGGCGTCGACTATGAGCTCCGCTGGGTCGACATGTTGGCGGGCGCGCAGAAGGCGCCCGAGATCGTCGCGCTCAACCCCATGGGCAAGCTCCCGCTCCTCACCGACGGCGATCAGGTGGTGACGGAGGTGGCGGCGATCGCGCTCTACCTCGCCGATCGCTACGCGTACGGCACGCTCGCGCCGAAGGTCGACGACCCCGCGCGGGCCACGTACCTGCGCTGGTCGTTCTTCGCGCCCTCGGTGATCGAGCCGGGCAGCATGGCCAAAATGCTCAACTGGGAGGCCAAGCCTGGCCAGGCCGGCTGGGGCACCTACGACGCGATGCTCACCGCGATGGAGTCGGCCATCGCCGATCGCGCGTACATCCTCGGCGACACCTTCTCGATGGCCGACGTGGTCTTCGGCGGAACGCTCCGGTACATGCTCCGCTTCAACATGGTCGAGAAGCGCCCGGCCCTCGTGGCCTACGTCGAGCGCCTCGGGGCGCGCCCCGCGCTGCAGCGCGCCGACGCTCGCAACGCCGCGGTGGCGAAGGAGCACGGCCTCGGCGGCTGAACCCGGCGACCCCCCCTGGGCGGCGCCGCCTCCGAGGTTGGGCGGTGCGCGGTGTGGCGATTGACACGCGGCCTGCGACAACGTTATCTCGCACGCTCATGACGGTGCCGGTCGTAGACTTCGCGAGCTTTCCGATCACCGTGCGCCCTGTCGCACAGGCCGACGAGGGCGATCACATCACCCGCGAGCGAACGGTGTGTGAGGCCGTGAGCGCCGCCCTCGCGCTGCCGGGCCTCGCAGCCTCCACCGAGCCGATCGGCGCGAGCCTCTCGTACTGCGCAACGAGCACCCCCGCGACGGTGAGCGAGTATCGCCTGCGCATCAACGGCACGGCCGCGGGCCGCCACGCGGCGAAGGAGGTCGAGTACGTGTCGGTGAGCCTCGTCGCGCTCGCGGGCGACGAGGTCGTCGGGTGGAGCGAAGACCTCGCCACGGATCGCCTCGCCGATGCCGCACGCATCGCGCTGGTCGATGCCCAGCACGACCCCGTGTTCATCACCGACGCGCTGCGCGCGGCGATCGTCGCGAGGCTCCCGCCCGCGCCGCCGCGCAAGGGCAAGGCGCTGGTGTTCACCCGCGAGGCCTTCGACAAGCGGTACCCGCCGCGCGCCGCGGGCCCCTTCGACGCGGCGGCGCTCATCGCGGCCGCGAAGCCCGCCGCGGGGCCCATCGCCTGGACGCGCAAGACCCGCAAGAACCTCCACGGCTTCGTGACGAAGACCGCGTTCGATCCGACCGATGCGCGCATGGTCCCCTCCGCGGCCGAGGCGTGGGCGGCGCTGCGTCTGCTCGCCGAGCGAGACGTGACGATCGCCCCCGTCGCGGCGCACGCGGCGACGGTGAAGCGCGTCGCGGCCGAGCTCGCCGCGGCCGAGGCCCCCGCGGTCGACGTCTCCGTCGAGCTGTACCGCGCGGCGTTGGTGCTCGGTCACCGCAACGGCCGCGACTGGTGCGAGTGGGACGACTGGGCCCCCGAGCGCGTGCTCGTACGCTTCTGGGCCGTCGCGGGCGGCGTCGAGAAGGCCCTCGCGGTGCTCCTCGCGCACGGCACCTTCTGGCTCGAAGAGACGGGCACCACGACGCTTCGCGGTGGCGTCACCGCGAGCACCTCGACGCTGACCTTTCTCGACGCTCCGGGCTCCTGGTCGGGGGCGCAGCCCTTCGACTTTCGCGCCGGCGGCGACGTGCGACAGCTGGCCGTGTGGGCGGCCCTTCGCGTCTACGTCGACGCCCTCGACGAAGCCGCCTTCGCCGAGGCCACGCGCGCGGCTCACACGGCGCGCGCAAGCCTCCCAGCGGGCGACGCCGTGGGCCGCGCTGCGGTGGCCTTCGCGTTCCGCCGCGACCCCGCCCACGCGCTCGACGAGCTCTCGCGCTTCGAGGTCGCCGCCCCCCATTCGGGCTTCGACCCCCGCATCCCGCACTACTACCTGGCGACGCAGCTCCTTCTGCTCGCGGCGCCCACGGTCGCCGCCGCGGCGCCGGTGCTCCCGTGGTGCGTGGGCACGTATACGACCCTCCATGGCCTCGCGTTCGACCTGGTCGAGTGCTTTGGCGGCGGGGCGGCGCCGCTGCTCCAGCGCTCCGTTCACCTCTCGGAAGACGCGCGCGAGGCGGGGCGACGGCGAAAGTCTCTGCTGGCCGCACTCCAGCTCGTCGCGCCGTAGCGCGAGGGCTGCTCACCCCTCTTCGGGGGCGTGCGGCCGTGGTAGAACGCGCGCATGGCGTCTGCACCTGCGAAGCGCGTCGAGATTCGCTTCGATGTGCCCGTCGCGAGCGATCGCTGGGCCCTCTCCGACGACGAGCCTCGCATGCCCGAAAACCCCTTGCAGGTGGCCATCTGCGACCTGCTCAAGCTCATCTTGTCGGCGTGGTGCGCGCGGCGCGGGGCCGACGCGCTGGTGAGTGGCAACGTGGCCGTGCGGTGGGACGCGTCGCACCCCAAGGCGGGCGTCGACCCCGACGTGTACCTCGTCGAGCCTGCTCCGCCGCTGGGGCTGCGCGACAAGAGCCTGCGCACGTGGGTCGAGGGGCACCGCGCGCCGCGCGTGGCCGTCGAGGTCGTGAGCGACGCGACGGCCGACGACGACTACCACGAGAAGCCGTTGAAATACGCCGCGAGCGGCACGCGCGAGCTGTGGGTGTTCGACCCGCTGCTGCGCGGCCCGCGGGGCGGCGCGCCGATTCGTCTCCAGGTGTGGCGGCGCGGCGGTCGCGGCGGGTTTCGGCGCGTGTACGCGGGCGACGGCCCGGCGCGCAGCGAGGAGCTGGGCGCGTGGCTCGTGGTCACCAACGACGGTCTGCGCCTGCGGCTCGCGGAGCGCGAAGACGGCGGCGGCCTCTGGCTCACCGGAGAAGAGTCCGAGCGCGCCGCGAAGGAGGCCGAGCGCGCTGCGAAGGAGTCCGCGATGGCCGAGATCGAGCGCCTGCGCGCCGAGCTCGCGAAGCGCGGCTGAGCGCAGTCCGCGCGTAAGGCGGCGCCGCTCAGCCCGTGGGCCACTCGCCCGCGACCGCGCCCAGCGCGCGAACGGTGATGCCCGAGCCCGTCAGCGTGACCTCGGCGCGCGTGGCGAGCGCGCGCGGGCGCGTCGTGAGCCACGCCTCGATGCGAACGGTGACGCCGCCGGGCTCGACGACGCCGCGCCACGGCGTTCCCTGCGCGTTCAGCGCTGCCGCCCAGGTGAGCTCGCCGGGCGGGAGGTCAACCCGCGTCACCGAGATCAGCGAGCGCATCTGGCTCACGATCGCTCCGCCGCCGTCGCGCAGCACGAGCTCGCGGAGCACGAGCGTCGAAGGCTCGGTGGAGAGGAGGGGCGGCACCGTGACCACCGCCACCGCGCGGTACAGTGCGTCGGGGTTGGCGTCGACGGCGATCACGCCCTGCCCCCCGTACGCGCAGAAGCGCAGCACACCCTCCGCGCCGACGGTCTGCGTTGCAGCGTCGATGCGCGGGGACGACACGTCGGCGCGCGGCGGCGTGGTAGGTGTGTGGCGAGACTGCACGGGGGGCTCGCACGCGGCGAGCAGGAGCGAGAATGCGAGGAGCTTGCGGCGCATCGCAGCACAACACGGCGGTGCGCATCGAGCTTGGACGCGCTGAGCCTGCGGGAGAGGGGGCGAACGGGGATGTATCGCACGGCCGAGGCTTCGGAGGAGGACGCAGTGGAGCGGCTCTACGCGCGGGTGCGGGCCGGGGCGGCGGTCGCGGCGACGGCGAAAGTCTCTGCTGGCCGCACTCCAACTCGTCGCGCCGTAGCGCGCGGGCCGCTCACCCTGCCAAGGCTCAACCGAGGCGGCGCGTGGCGGCGCCGCGCATCGCAGGCGCACGCTTCAACGCGCGAGGTCGTGGGCGCACCGCACGCCGAAGCGCACGTAGCGATTGCGAGGCGGCGCGGTGCCGCGATCGGCCGCGCGCATGTCACCCATGCCGCCGTAGAAGCTCAACCCGCGGAGCGAACGCGGGTTGTCGACGGCAAACTCGGGCGTGAGCTGCGCGAGGGGGTAGGGGGCGTGGTAGTAACCCCAGTAGTCGAGCGTCCACTCTTCGGCGCCGCCCGCGAAGTCCTCGTGACCCCAACGCCCGCGGCCCGTCGGGTGCGATCCCACGGGGGCGAAGGCGTCGCTCATCTCGCGGCACTCGTGCCACGGTGCGACGCGGGCGCAGTCGGGTTCGGCGTTGCCCCAGGGGTACACGCGGTTCTCGTCGCCGCCCGCGGCGGCGCGCTCCCACTCGGCCTCGGTGGCGAGGCGTCCGCCGTCCCAGATGCAGAACGCGAAGGCCTCGTACCAGTTGAGGCACCCCATCGGGCGCTCCTCGTTGGGGCCCGGCGCGTCGGTCCAGCTCTCGTTGCCGCCGTCGCAGTGCAGGAGGCGCATCGCGTCGGCGCGCGTCTGCGGCAGCTCTTCGTTCCACGCGGCCTGCCAGCCGCTCCCGGGCACGGAGCGGTTTGCGCCGTCGCCCTCGAGCGGCCGCGCCCCGCTCCACTCGTCGAGAAAGGCGCGGTAGCGCCCCACGGTGACCTCGTAGCGGTCGAGCGAGAACGCCGGCACCACCAGCGGGTGCTCGGGGAGCTCTTCGGGGTTGGGCACGGGAAACTGATCGACGCCATCGACGGAGCGACCCATGAGCACCGTGCCCTCAGGCACCACCAGAGCCTCGCAGCACGATCCGCGAGCGCTCGAGAGCCCGCACTGCAGCCCCGACTGGCACGAGGACGAGGGCCCGCGGCTGAACAAAGGAGCCACGACCGTCGCCGCGTCGCTGGCGGAACCCCCATCGACCGACGAGGCATCGTCGCCGATTGCCGCGGCGTCGTCGCCCCGCGCCACAGCGTCTGCGCCATTGTGCCGCGATGCGTCTTGAGTTGGCGCCGTGTCCGTAGACAACCCGTATGAAGCGTCGGGATTTTCACGCGAGATCACATCGGGAGCGCCCGCATCGGGCAAAAACGTGTCGGGAGAGGGCCCCTCTACGGACACCCGTGTGGCAGGCGCGCCGCCGTGCACGGCGGACTCGCCGACAGCAACACTGCACGACGTGCCGCTGGGCTGTACACACACGGTCCCGAGCGAGCACACCCGCGGGGCGTGGGACGGGCGCTGCGGGGGTGCTTGACGGGCAGGGCCATCGGATGCCCTATACCCCGCCCACCATGATGTTCTCGGGCTTCAGGTCGCAGTGAACCACGCCCGCCCCGCGCGCGGAGCCTCCACGTGGAGCGTCCCGACGCCCTTCGGCGCGCTGCGGGTGGCGGTCCCGCCGGGCCTCGCCGCGCAGGTCCCCGCCGAGGTCCCGCTCGACTGGGACGACAACGACACCACCCCCGGCTGCGCGCGCGCCCCGAACGCGCGATGACCCTCGCGCCACGCGTCGCGCGGGCGTAGCCTCGCGGCGTGCCCGTCGAGACCACCGTCACCCGCTGCGGCAACTGCGGGGCCACACTGCAACGCAACCCCGGCGCGGAGAGCATCACCTGCACCTACTGCGAGCAGACCACCTGGCTCGCGCCGACGCGCCACAACACCCGCGCCATCCCGACCCATCCCGTTGCGACACAAGGGGTTCCGTCTCCCCAGGGCCTGCACGCGCGGCTGCTCCAGGGTCCCCTCGCAGAGTCCGCGGGGCGCGCCCAGCGGCTCCAGGCCGGACAGGTCTCGCTGTCAGATCCCGCGAGCGTCGCGCACGCGCTGTGGCCCTCGGGCGCCGAGGCGTCGACCACCTTCGGGGGGTCGTGGTCCCCGTCGGCGATGCTGGGTCCGCCGCGGGTCTTTCCGCGCCACGGCGATATCGGCGGCGCGTGGGCCCCGGCGCCGCGGGAGAGCCCCGTGGAGTGGGTCGAGGCGCGCTTCGCGAACCCGCTGCCGGTGCGCGCGGTGCGGGTCTTCGAGACCAACCACGCCGGATCCACCTTCGCCGTGGTGGACGTCTCCCACGACGAGACCCTGCTCTTCTCAGGGCCGTTGACCCACGAGGGAGGCGCCCGGGTGCTGGAGGTGCTTGTGGATCCTCCCCGGGTGATCACCGCCGTGCGGGTCTACGTGGTCAACCGCGGATGGACCGAGATCGACACCCTCGGGCTGGTCACCGTCACGCCCCTCGCGCCGACGCAACAGGTGGCGATGCCGCCCCAACGCGCGTCGGGCTGCGCGCTCGTCTCTGTCGCCGCGTTCGGGGTGGTCCTGGCCATGGGCGTCGCGGGGTATCTCCTCGCGCGCCCGTCAAGCTCGGGCCCTGCGCGCACGGGGTTGCCGGTGGCGCAGTCGGCGCTGCCCGACGGCACGCTGTCGTTCTCCCCGGACCCCGTGACGTCGTTCGCGTCCCGCGGGGTGGTCTGGGCCAGCGCGATGGTGGATCACTCGTCGGAGTACTCCGCCACGCGCAACGCGGCCAGCGACGTGCTCGGCCCGCCCGATGTGTTCCCGCTCAGCGGTGACCGCGACGGCGCGTGGGCCTCGGCCGCCACCGACGGCGGCGAGGAGTGGGTCACCGTGCGCTTCCCAAGCCCCGTGCGCGCGGCGTCCATCGTGTGGCTCGAGACCTTCAACCCGGGCGCCGTGAGCCGCATCGATGACGTGTCCGACGGCGGCGCCACCACGCTCTGGCGCGGCGTGATGCCCGCTCCCACCGAGTCGGTGTCGGCCCCTGAGCTCACCCTGCTCACCCCGCGGATGATCACGGCCGTGCGCATCGTGCTCGACACCCGCCGCGTCGCAGGCTGGAACGAGATCGACGCCATCGGGCTGATCCCCGCGCCGTAGCCACGACAGCAACACTGCACGACGGGCCGCTGGGCTGTACACACACGGTCCGGAGCGAGCACACCCGCGGGGCGTGGGACGGGCGCTGCGGGGGTGCGTGACGGGCAGGGCCATCGGATGCCCTATACCCTCCGCGGCGAGGAGCGGGAGCGCGGCGCGCGCGAGGCCCGGCGATGCTTCGAAGCGCGCCGTTACGCTGCGGAGGGTGAGCGCCGCGACGACGAGGGCCGCGAGGGAGGCGCCGACACCCGCCGCGGCGTCGAGCGCGGTGAGCGACGAGAGGGCGACGAAGACCACCGGGAGCAGCGCCAGCGCGATGCCGCCGAGCACGCGCCCCGTGGAGGCCGAGCGCGGCGCGAGCAGGCGCGCGAGCCCGACGAAGCCCGCGTGGTAGGCGAGCAGCGCCGACGCGACGAGCAGGTGCCGGGGCACGCCGCCGAGGGTGCGCCACGCCTCGCGCACGCCGTAGACCGAGCCCGCGAGCACGAAGAGCGTTCCGATGAACCAGCCGACGTTCTCGTAGAGGAGCGGACGCACCTCGGACTCCCAGCGCGAGGGCCCGTGCGGCGCCTCGAGGTGCGGCGCGGCGTGGTGCGTCGGGGCGTCGAGGGAGGCAAGCGCGTCGAGCGCTCCGTGCGTGGCCGACGGGGCCTCGAAGAGCGCGGCGGCCGCGTCGCCGGCGTGTTGTGCGTCGTCGCCGTGGTGGTGCTCGACGACGTGCGCGACGGGCGCGGGGAGCGCTTCGGGTGCTGCGGGCGGCGGCGCTTCGGGGGGCGTGGGGGCGTCGGCGGCGAGGTCGCGCGCGAGCGTCGCCGAGAGCTTGCGCGCGAGCTTCGGCGTCACGAGGCCCGCGCGCGTCCACGCGGCGAGGAGCGCGCTCATGCGGTCGCGGGCGAGCAGGTCGCCGAGGCGCGCGAGGTGCTCGTCGTCGGCCTCGACGAGCGCGCCCTCACAGACGTCGCACACCTCGAGCGACGCAGACCGAAACGATCGGCAGGGCAGGCACAGCATCATCGACGGTCCCCTCATGCGAGAGCGGAGGGTGGCACGGTTTGCCGTGGGTGCACGCCCGCTGCGACCGTTCACGCGCGGGCCGCGACCGTTCGGTGAAACACCCGCCCGGCGGCGCGTTGACCGGGGCGCGCGCTGTCGCTCACGATGGCGCCCATGAGCGACCACGACGACCCCGTCGCGCGAGGCTACCGCGACGAACGCTTCGGCCAGCACGCGGCGCGCGAGGGCGCCCTGCGCAACGTGCGCGCGGTGCTGTCCGACGACCGCGTGCGCGAGGTGTACGCGCGGAGCGGCGCGCTCACCGCCGTGGCCGCGTGGCTCGTCGGGGGCTTCGCGGTGATGACCTACGGCGCGTTCGCGTGGCGCGCCGAGGCGTCGCGCGTGATCGTGGGCGCGTGGGGTATGGCGCCCGTCGTGGCCCTCGTCGGGCGGCTCGTCGCGCACCGGCGCGCGCCGACGGCGCTGCGGGCCGCGAGCGAGCGGGCGCTCGACGCCGTGTCGACGACGGGCGACGACGTTGCAGACCGGCGCGCGCTGGCGGGCGCGGCCTTCGCCGCGGCGGGGCTGAACCGCGGGCGGGCCGAGGGCGCGATGCTCGTGGCGCTGTCGCTCATGGCGCCCCTGTCGATCCACCTCGCGTACCGAATGGTCACGGGCGAGATTCCGATTTCGATCTTCCACAGCTTCAACGAGTGGATTCGTGTGGGCGTGATGTTCGTCGGGCACTGCCACCTCGCGCTCGCGCTCCTGGGGTGGCGCCACGTGCGACGCGTGGCCCTCGCCGACGCGGGCCGCAGCGGGCTGTGGGCGGGCATCAAGGCCCTGGTCGTGAGCTCGGTCCTCGCGGTGTTTCCGCCGGTGCTCCTGCTCGGGTGGGGGTTCTTCTTCGCCAACGCCGTGGTGGCGGCGACGGGGGCGGTGTTTGTTCCGCTCGCGTGGTGGTGGGCTACGCGGCGCATCCGGCGCGACCGCGCGGCGCTCGACGCGGCTGTGCAGGCGCACGCGAGGGCCGACCGTTGACCCGCACACGCGAAGACCCTCACGATGGGCCCATGAGCGACCACGACGACCCCGTCGCGCGAGGGTACCGCGACGACCAGTACGTTCACGCGCTCACGCGGCAAGAGGCGCTGCGCAAGGTGCTCGCGGCGCTGGCCGACGATCGCGTGCGCGCGGTGTACGTGCGGCGCCGCGTGCGCGCGGCGGTGGGCGGGTGGCTCATCGCGGGCTCTGCGGCGATGGCCCTCAGCGCGTTCGCGTGGGGCGCCTACGCGACGCGCGTGCTCCTGGCCGCGTGGGAGGCCGCGCCCGCCGTCGCGCTCGTCGCGTGGATCGTCGCGAGCGCTCGCGCGACGACGGCGCTGCGGTCGGCGGGAGAACGCGCGATGCGCGGCGATGCGCTCACCGGCGATGGAGAGGCGGCGACGCGGGCGCGCGTGAGCGCCGCCTTCGCCGAGGCCGGCGTGCACGACGGGCGGGCCGAGGGGCTGGTGCTCGCGGGCGTGTCGCTCCTGGCGCCGCTCACGCTGCACCTCGCGTACGCGACGATCACGCAACACACGTCGTATGTGCTTCGGTACGACTACTTCAGCGAGTGGATGCGCACGTCGCTCATGGTCGTGGGGCACTGCCACCTCGTGCTCGCGTTCCTGGGGTGGCGGTACACGTGGCAGCTGGCGGTCACCGACGCGGGCCGCAGCGGCGTGCTCGCGGGCTTCAAGGCGGTGGGCGTAGCGGCGCTCGTCGCGGTGCTGCCGGGCGCGCTCCTGCTCGGGGTGCCCATCGCGCTGGTGGCCGTAACGGGGTCGGCCTTCGCGCCGCTCGCGTGGTGGTGGGCCACGCAGCGCATGCGGAGCGACCGCGCCGCGCTCGACGAGGCGGTGCAGGCGGCGATCGCGAGCGCGGGAGAGGGGCCGTGCTAGCCTCGCGCGCCATGAGCAGCGCATACCGCGATCTCCCGAGCATGGCCTGTCCGCTGTGCCACTCGAACGTGTTCGTCGAGGGCGAGGTGAAGGGCCAGGGGCTCACCTTCGTGCCCGAAGACGCGGGGCTCCTCAGCCGCGCCTTCGCGGTGGGCTGGGGTCTGCGCGCCCGCAAGTGCGCCAGCTGCCACCACGTGATGCTCTTCGCGCCCGAGGAGTGACGCCCCCCTTCGGCTCCGCGCGCGACGCCCCGCGACGCGGCGCCGACCGCGCGCTCCGCTCCGCTCACGGGGTGACGCCATGGCCGAGCGCGGCCCCGGAGCGCACGCGCGCGGCGAAGGACGCGAGGTCGCCGTCGGCGTCGAGGCTCAGGTCGACCCACTGCCACGACAGCAACACTGCACGACGTGCCGCTGGGCTGTACACACACGGTCCCGAGCGAGCACACCCGCGGGACATGGGACGGGCGCTGTGGGGGTGCCTGACGGTCCGGGCCATCGGATGCCCTATACCCTTCACGAGGCCGAGGAGGGCATGGACGGCGCGCGCGTCGCGAATCGCTACTGGATGTTCACGGCGACCCCGAGCGCGGTGCGCGAGTTCGGTGACCTCGGGCCGCAGACCGACGAGGTGCGCGACGTCGACGGCGACGGTCGCCCCGACGTCATCGTGAAGAGCCCGTGGTTCAGCCAGGCGGGCACCTGCGGCATCAACGACGACGTGTTCTTGAGCGGACCGCTGCTGCTCCGACACGCGCTCCCGGGCGGGGTCTTCTCCGACGATGACGCCGTGGCGCAGTCGTTCCTCGCGGAGCAGTGCCGCGATCGGCCGCCGCCGCTGCGCATCGCGGGCGACGAGGCGCGCCTCGCTTCACCGCTGGTCCGCGTCGGCTGCGCGCGCTTCTGGGGCCTCAGCGCCGCCGAGACCGTGCGCGCCATCGAGGCGGCGACCGTCCCCCCCTCCAACGATCAGGCCGCCGCGATCGAGGGCTGGGGGTGCCATCCGCCGAGCGAGCTGCTTCGCGTCGCCGCGCTCGATCCGCCCGCGTCGTTTCGCCTTCGCTGCGAGTGAGCGCGGCCGTCAGCGCGCTGGGTCTTTCGTACGCTATT
>JBILLV010000283.1:0-11902 GCA_044375895.1 Polyangiales bacterium
ACCAGCTCACCTTCGGCGTCGAGAGCGGCTCCGACCGGATGCTCAAGCGCATGGTGAAGGGGCACACCGCGGCGATGGCGACGGCCACCGTGCAAGACGCCCACGCCCTCGGCATCTACACCCGGGTCAACCTCCTGCCGTGCTTCCCCGGCGAGACGCCCGAGGACTTCGCGCTCACCGAGCGCTGGGTGCGCGACAACGCCTACGCCATCGACGACGTCGCCCCGTCGGCCTTCTACATGACGCTCACCTCGCCCGTCGGGGAGAACCCCGCGCGCTGGGGCGTCCGCGTCCGCGAGGTGCGCGACGACGTCGAGGGCGACCACCGCTTCCGCAAGGCCCACGCGCCCGTCGCGTACGACGAGGAGGCGCTCACCTGGGAGGAGCGCGAGCAGACGCTGCGCACGTCCGAGCACGAGCTGCGCGCGGCGTGGCGCGAGGGCCGCCGCGTGCTGGGCCTGGGGGCGACGCGGCCCGCGCAGGTGTTCGCCCTCTCGCGGCGCTTCCCCACGAAGGCGGAGGCCTACGCGAGCCTGCTCACGTGGGTGCGCCAGACGCCGGGGTCGCCGCCGGACGTCAACGCCATCGCGTCGCTCCTCGCGCGCGAAGGACAAACCCGGCGCGAGGGGCCGATGGAGGTGTTCCGCGGCCGCGCGCTCGCGGCGGTGCGCGCGGTGGTGTCGGCTTCGCTGACGGTGGAGGCGGGGCCGCCGGAGCAGGGCCGGGTCACGTGCGTGGTCTCGTCGCCGGAGGGGGCGTGCCGCTTCGTCGTCGAGCGGGCGCGGCCCGACCTGCGCGCGTTCAAGGTCCGCGGGCCGCTGGCGTTCTGGTACACGGCCCGCGGCGCCGAGCCGTGGTGGCTGCGCGCGGCGCTCCCGCTCGTGTGCGTGGCGCTCCTCTCCCGGTGGTTTGTCGAGAACGCGGCGGCGCTCGGCGAGGCGGGCGCTGCGGCGCCGACCGGATCGCCGCTGCGGGGGTCGGTCGTCGACCTCGTCCGGCTGAACGTCAAGCCCGCGGCGACGCTCCTCGAGGCCGAGCAGGCGGATCCCTTCGCCGGCCTCGACGACCTCCCCGCCAAGGTGACCTCGCGGCTCTATTTCAAGCGCGACGCGCTCGGGAACCTCGTCGTCACCAAGGTGGGCGACGGACGACGCATGCTCTACGTCGGGCGCGACGCGGCGTGGGTCGAGCGGCTGCGCGATCTCGAGGAGAGCCTCTACCTCCGGCCCGACATGCCCGAGGCGGAGTTCTGCGCCGTGCAGGACGAGCTCGGACGTCTCCTCGGCTTCCCCGCGTGCTGCACCCGCCTCTACGGCCGCGAGACGCGCCGCACCACGCCCTACGCTGACTACTACGCGTGGGTCGAGCGGGCGGACGTCCACCTGCGCCCCATCCCCTGGCAGCTCAACTACCCGATGACCTGCTACCTCCCGCTCCCGGTGCTCATCCACGCGCCCTGCGGCGCCCGCTGTGACGCCACCGTCGCCCTCGTGAACAAGGCCCTCCAGGCGCTCTGCCCCGGCGCCGCGGGCGCGCCGGTGAAGCGGGCGCTGGCCGCGTCGGCGGTGGTCTTCCCGAGCGACCGCATCATCCCCTTCCAGGCGATCGGGACGCCGGACGGCGACGAGGTGGTGGTGGCGGAGTTCAACGTCGACCCCGCGCCGGAGCTGAGCCTCGGCCCCCGCGAGGCCGCGCGCGGCGTGCCGGTCGACTCGCAGCGGGGCTTCCTGGACTCCGAGGTCGAGATGCTCCGCGTCCGTGACGGGCGGCTCCAGGTGTTCGCCTGCGGCTGCTGGCACGCCGTCGTCGTCCCCGACGAGCCCGGCGCGTACCCGCCGCGGGTGCTCATCGCCCGGGGTGACACCTGACCATGGAGCCGAACCAGCAGTGTGAGATTCAGCTCGGTCACATGTGCAACAACCGCTGCTCGTTCTGCGTCAGCGGGCGGCTGACCGCGCTCGGCCTGGCGCGCCCGCAGCCGCTCGACCCGCACCTCGCCGAGCTGCGCGCGGCCTTCGCGGCGGGGCATCGCAAGGTGACCCTCGTCGGCGGCGAGCCCACGCTCGCGCGGGGCCTCACGGATTTCGTGCGCGCCGCGGCCGCGATGGGCTTCGAAGAGGTGGTGGTGTTCTCCAACGGGGCGAAGACCGCGCGGGGGGAGTTCGTCGACGAGCTGATCGAGGCGGCGGGCCCCGGGCGCCTGCGGCTGCGTCTCTCCTTCCAGGGAGGCGACCGCGAGAGCCACGACCGCACCACCGGGCGCGACGGGTCCTTCGAGCGCCTCGTCCGCACGCTCGACGCGGCCGCGCGCCGCGGCGTCCCGGTGAGCGTCAACACCTGCGTGGTCGCGTCCAATTTCGCCTCGCTGGCGCGCTTCCCGGCGCTGTTCGCGGGCCACGGGGTGACGCAGGTGCACGTCGACGCGCTGCGCGACCCGGGCGACCTCAGCCCCGAGGCGCTGCGCGCGATCACGCCCCGCTTCTCGGACGTCGCCCCGGCGCTCGTCGCGATGGTGCGCGGCTTCCCCGAGGGCTTCGACGTCAACGTCGGCAACTTCCCCTTCTGCGTCGAGCCGCGCCTCGCCCACGTCACCCGCCACGACGGCGAGTCGACCACCCTCGTCGCGCAGGGAGCCGACGGCCGCGTCGAAGCCTGCGACAAGTACGAGGTGCGCGGCGACAAGCGCGCCAAGGTGCCCGCCTGCGCGTCGTGCGTCCTCGATGCGCGCTGCGCCGGCGTGCCGCGCCCCTACCTCGATTTCTACGGCGCCGGCGAGCTCGTCCCGCTCACCCCGCGGCGCCTCCGCGAGAGCGCCCCCGCGGCCCCGCTCTTCGACGCCCACGTCGCGCCGATGCTCGAGGCCGCCCTCGCCGTGTGGTCGCCGCCCGCCCCCTTCGCGCTCGCCTCCGTCACGCGCCGCAACGGCTCGCTCGACGTGGTCTTCGCGGCGCCTGCGGGGCTCGCGGTGAGGCTCACACCGCCCGGCGGAGGCGTCGCGGGGCGCGAGCTCTTCGCGCTGGAGGTGCCTTCGCGCGCGAGCGACCGCGCGGACGGGCGGCGCTGCCTCGCGGCGCTCTGGGAAGCGCTCGCGGCGCACGGCGGCGACGAGCTCCACCCCCTCGGCGACGACGCCGACGTCGACCTCGCCCCGCGCGTCGCGGCGCGGCTCCGTCGGCTGCGCGCGGTGGCGCCGTTCGCGCCGCTGCGCTGGGCGGGCGTTCGCGTGCGCGACGACGGCGCGCGGGTGGAGCTGGAGCTCGACGCGGGGGAGGGGAGAGGCGCCGTCTTGTGGCTCGCGAGCGCGGCCCCCGAGGTGGGCTACGCGCTGCGCGGTGAGGGCCGCGAGGACGCGCTCCGCCGTGGCATCGGCGCGGTCTTCGATGCGCTGCGGGCGCGTTAAGGGCAATGCCGGTCAGTTAGCGTGGGGCAAGCGTCCTCGGGAGTTCCCAGGGTTCGCAGGAGCTCACGCCTGGGCTCCAATCGGATCGCCCGCAAAGCCGGGCTCCCTCGTCGCGGACCCTCCATGGTTCTCCATGAGCCCGGCTCTGCGGGCGATCCAATGCGAGCCCAGGCGTGAGCTCCTGCGAACCCTGGGAACACTGGACGCGCGCTAACTGACCGGCATTGGCGCTAAGGGCTTCCAAGTATTCTGTTCGGGATGAGCGTGCGTTCAGTCGTCGCCGCCTGTGGGAGGTGGGGGAGATACCGCGGCCCGTCGCAAGAGACGCGCGAACGGCCCACGGTGTGTCTCCCCGCGTGCGGTCGGGCGGAGGGGTCACAGGAGAAACCTCTCACGGAGGAGATGGGCGGTCTCATGGCCGCGGTCATCGGGGAGGGCGAGAAGCTCCGCGCAGACGAGCAGCGGGTGAACCGATTCGGGGTGCGGACCGGTCCACGCGATGGGACCGGGGACGCCGAGCACTCGAAGGTTGCCGTCGCGGGAGGTGGCGGCGAAGATGCGACGGGCGAAATCCGGGGGGAGCGCGGTGAGATGCACCACCGTGTTCGGGCTTCGGTAGTACGGGTCGAGGCGGTATCCGCCCGCGGCCCCCCCGTAGCGCCATGCCTCGACCGGGCCGAGCACGTCGCGGAGCTGCGCCTCCAGTTGAAAGGGGTCCTGCGTCTTCGTGCGCCAGGTGCTCTGCATGAGCTTCGGGCGCAGCACGTCGCGGTAGCCGATGAAGAAGCGGTCGATCAGCGCGGCTCGCTGCTCGGGGACCCAGAGCGTCCGCCGCTTCGCCTTCACGATGAACCCTTCGAGGTGGAGCCGACGCAGCATGGCGAAAGGAGCCTGACGACTCGTCCCAGCGGCCTTCGCGATCGCCTCCAACGGCGCGGTGAGGAGCGTCGGATCGATCAGGAGCGCCATGATCACCTGGTAGCCGGCGGCGCGAGTGCCTTTCGCCTGCGTCTCTCGCGGCGGCGGGCGGTGGCGTTGGATGCGCGCGACGTAGCGATCCCCGAGCCGGAGCGAGCAATTGCCGAGGAGATCGACGAAGTTGACCTTCGCCCGCTCCAGAATTTCTCCCGGGCCTTCACCGATGTACGGGGCCATGACGATGCGAGCGGCGCGGTGGGCGGTCTGCTCCGTTGCGAGGCGCTCCGCGGCGACGGGGTCGAGGTTCGTACGCTGGAGCACGATGTCGAGCGCATGCTCTTGCTTGTCAGGGGTCGGGAACCGGATCACCCCAGGGGACACGCCTCTCTTTGCGCGCGTGGCGGGTCGCGGCGGATCGCGCGGAGGCGTGTCTGGAAGCCAGAAGGGGAGCTTCGCCAGCTGCTCGATGTACGAGTCGATCGGGGTAGGCGAAGCGGGCTTTGTCATCTTCCTGATGAAATCATCTTCTAAATGATTTGCAAATGAAGATGATGAGTTCCGCCGTCACCGCAGGTTCCTCGACAATTTGTGCGCGCCGAAAGCCGTGGAAGTCGGCGACTACTGGACGCGCGCTCGCCCCGAACAGAGAAGCTGGGAAGCGCTAACCGAGCGCGGGCGAGCGCGCGTGGCGGGGCGCGTCGGGGCGCGCGAAGGGGGCGCCCGCGGCGTCGAGCGCGTCGAGCGCGTCGAGCGTGGCGGCGAGGTGGTCGCGCGCGTCGGCGGCCGTGAGCTGCGGTGCGGCCTCGCCGCGGGCCACGTCGCGGAAGTGAGCGAGCATCCGCGCCGCGTCGCCGGTGCTCGCGCCCACCCGTCGCCACGTCGCCGCGCCGTGCGCGAGCGACGTCTCTTCCGTGCGGGCGGTGAAGTCGAGCTCCACGGCGGCCTCGGCGGCGTCCCAGGTGAGCTGGAGGCGGATCCGCTCGGGCGCGCGCTCGCCGACGACGAGCGTCGCGCGCACGCGGGGACGGCCGCCGCCCGCGGCGTAGAGGGCGAGCGCGATCGCGTCGTGCAGCGCGGCGGCGAGCGCGTCACGGCTCCACGCGCGCGGCGCGTCGGGGTGCGCCGCGGGCAGGCGACGGGTGAGGGTGAGCGACGGAAGCGGGCGCGCGGCGAGGAACCCGTCGAGCCCTGGGGCGTAGAGGGCGGCGCACGCGGGGAAGACGCCCGCCGCGTCGGCGAGGTCGTCGGCTTCGGCGAGCGTGCGGGTGAGGGGACGCTCGACGAGGCAGGGGATCCCCGCGGCGACGGCGGCGCGGGCGAGGCGGTGGTGCGCGGCGGTGGGTGAGGCGAGGACGAGGGCCTCGGGGCGCAGCGCGTCGAGCGCCTCGTCGAGGGAGGCGAAGCCCGGGCAGCCGCCTAACTCCGCCGCGAGGCTCTGGTGCGCGTGGGGTGAGACGACCGCTTCGATCGCGAGGCCGGGCACCGCGCGGGCCTCCTGCGCGAGGGCGCGGGCGCGTCGGCCGGCTCCCACCATCAGGGCGCGGAGCGGGCGGCCGTGGGCGCGCGCGAGCACCGGCAGCGCGCGTCGCAGCGGCGCGGGCGCGGGGAGGGGGAGGTCGCGCCACGCGCCGGGCGGGAGCTCGCGGTCGCGCTCGCGGAGCAGCGGGTGGACCTCGTCGAAGGACAAGGGGACGGGCCAGCCGTGGGGGCGCGCGCGGGCGTGGGCGTCGAGGTCGCGGCGCTCGTCGTCGGTGAAGGGAGCGCCCGGGAGGGGGGTGAGCTCGTCGGTGCCGTAGCGCTCGGCGTAGGGGCGCCAGACGCCGGTGCAGACGCGGGTGTAGCGGCAGGCGTCGCAGCCCGGGGCGCGCACCTTCTGGGGGGCGTCTTCGGCGGCGGGCTCGCCGGCGTAGCCGAGCACGTCAGACCACGCGCGAAACTCCCCGAGGAGGCACGGGGGGACGCCCTGGCGCGAGCCCACCTGCACGGGCTGACCGAGCTCCATCGCGCGGTAGAGCGCGCGCCGCAGGTGGGGGGCGACGTCCGTGAGGCGGGGCACCTGGGAGAGGTCTTCGAGGGCCTTGTACTGCGGCGTGACGAACGCGATCGAGACGAGGCACCGCCCCCCGAAGGCTTCGCGCGCGAACTCCACGAAGCGCGTGAGGTGCGGGGCGTTGCGCGCGGTGACGACGTGGTTGAGGGCGGTGTCGACGCCGGCGGCGAGGAGGTGCTGGACGCCGCGGACGGTGCGGGCGTGGTCGCCGACCTTGCGGGTGAGGGACTGGGAGAGGGCCTCGTCGTGCGCGTGGAGCGACACGAAGGCGTGCGTGAGCCCGGCCGCGCGCAGGGCCGCGACGCGCGCCTCGCGGTCGAGGAGGACGGCGTTGGTGACGAGCTCGATCACCTCGACGCCGAGGCGCGACGCGGCCTTCACGTAGTGGACGAGGTCGCGCGACAGGGTGGGCTCGCCGCCGCCGAAGGACACGCGCCGGACGCCGCGCCGGGCCGCGCGGGCGAGGGCGCGGAGCATCGCGTCGGGGCGCTCCCAGACGTTGCCCGAGGTCTCGTTGGCGCTGCAGAAGGTGCAGTCCTGGTTGCAGTGGACCGTCGGCCGGAGCACCAGCATCCCGACCTTCGCCGCGAGCCGACGGTGCTCCGCGGTGAAGGCGGGCGCGCCGGGCGTGCGCTGCGCGTACATCAACGGGGGGCGCTTCGCGAAGGGGCTGAGGCCCGCGTCGCCGTGCGCGGCGAGGGCGCGCGGCGAGAGGCCCGGACACTGCGCACGGGCGGCGCAGCCCGAGCAGATGGGAGCGAGCGACCAGCCGAGGGCGCGGCGCGCGGGACGTCGCGGCTGGAAGCGGTAGACATCCCAGAGCTCGGGCGCGTCGCGGAGGGCGCAGAGGGGGATGGCCTCGGCGCCGGTGAAGCGGACCTCGACCCCGAGCGCGCGGCACCGGCTGACGGCGCCGACGAGCCCTTCGCGCAGCTCGCTCCAGGCGGGGGTGGCGAGCGGGGGAGGGAGCGCGTGGTCGGGCACGTAGAAGCGCGCCGCGCGGAGCGAGGGGACGGCGCGGTGCGCGAGGGAGACGAGGGCTTCGAGCGATTGGAGGCGCGGGGAGAGGAGGGGGACCTCGACCTCGACGGCGAGCCCGGCGTCGGCGAGGGCGCGCAGCCCCGCGAGGGACGAGGCGAGGGCGCCGGGGAGGCCGACGATGCGGTCGTGGACGGCGCTGACGGACGAGAAGAGGGGGACGAGGGCGGTGTGGGCGCCCCGCGCGGCGAAGGCGCGGGCCCGCTCGGGGGTCATCGCGTCGAGGGCGTGGGTGCGGACGACGACCTCGCCGACCCCGAGCGCGCGGACGCGCTGGAGGGCGTCCGCGAGGGCCGACGCCGCGCCGCGCAGGACCACGCGGTCGGGGCGGGTGGCGAGCGCTCGCGCGATGTCCGCGGGGTCGCCGTGCCCGTCGCCGCAGAGCGGACAGCGGAGCTCGCAGCGGCCGAGGCGGAGGTCGACGACGCGCGTCACGGCGCGGGACTCTAGAACACGTCGCCGCGCGCGTCGCGCGTTCGGGCGTAGACTCCACCGACCCGATGCGCTCCCAGGTGGTCATCACGCACTACCGCTGCAACCAGCGGTGCTCGTACTGCGTGGCGCGGCGCGCGGAGGACGACCTCGCCTGGATCCAGGCCGCGGCGGTGCGCGCGCGGGTGGACGCGGCGCTGGCCGAGGGGGCGGAGGAGCTGGTGTTCACGGGGGGCGAGCCGACGCAGCGGGGCGACCTCCCGTCGCTGGTGGCCTACGCGCGCTCGCGCGGCGCGCGGGAGGTGGCGCTGGAGACCAACGGGACGCTGCTCGACCGCGCCCGCGCCGTGGCGCTGCGCGACGCCGGCCTCGCCCGCGCGGTGGTGAACCTCTCGGGCTGGGGCGACGCGCTCGACCAGGTGACCGCCGACGAGGGGGGCTTCGCGCGCACGCTCGCCGGCATCGACGCGCTCCTCGCCGCGGGCGTCCGCGTGGAGCTGCGGGCGGCGGTGGTCCGCTCGACGGCGCCGGGGCTCGTCGAGCTGCCAGCGCGGGTGCGCGCGCGCTGGCCCGAGGGGGTCGCGCTCCTGTGGCTCACGGCGCCCGATCGCTCGCCCGACGAGACCGAGCTCATCGACCCGCGGGAGGCGGCGGCGGTGGTCGCGGCGGTGGACGCGACCGCGCGGCGCGTGGGGCTCGCGGTGGCGCTGGCGCCCGACACCTCCCTGACGCCGTGCCTCTTCCCGTCGGCCTCGCGGGCGGCTCACCTGTTCTCGCTCTCGCGGGGTGGGCGTCCGCGCGACGACCGGGTGCATCTGGCGGTGTGCGAGGGCTGCGGGGTGCGCGCGGCGTGTCCGGGCTTCTCGCGCGAGGCGCTCGCTCGCTTCGGCGAGCCCGTGGGGGCGGCGCCGGTCACCGAGGAGCGCACGCGCCGACGGCTCACGCTCGCGGGTCCCGTGGCCCAGCAGGTGGAGCGGGAGTTCGTCCAGCGCAACCTCGCGGTGATCCCGGGGACGGGGCGCGTGGTGACCGAGGCGCTGGTGCGGGTGTACTTCCACTGCAACCAGGCCTGCTCGTTCTGCTACGTGTCGACGCACCTGCCGCCGGCGGGCGACGCGCGGGTGCGTGAGGCCATCGTCGCGGAGGCCCGCGCGGGGCACCTGGTGACCCTCACCGGCGGCGAGCCCACGCTCCACCCGCGCCTCGTGGAGTTCGTTCGCGCGGCCCGCGAGCACGACGTCGCGGGTCTCGGCGTGGCGCTCCAGACCAACGCGGTGCGCCTCGACGACGCCTCCCTCACCGACGCGCTGGTGGCGGAGGGCGTCACGCTCGTCCAGGTGTCGCTCCACGCCGCGCACGCCGCGCTGAGCGACGCCATCACGCAGGCGCCGGGCACCTTCGCGCGCACCTTGAAGGGCCTCGACCACCTCGCGCGCCACGCGGCCGTGACGCTGGTGATCAACTACGTGATCGTGCGGCGCAACGTCGGCGACCTCGGGGGCTTTGTCGAGCTCGTGGCGGCGCGCTGGCCGCGGGCGCTGGTGAACGTGTCCTTCGCGGCCCTGTCGACGGACGTGGTGCCGGATGACGGCGACGTGATGCCGCGCTACACGGACGTGATGCCCGCGCTGGAGGCGGCGCTCGACCGGGCGCGGGCGCTCGGGCTCGCGGTGACGGGCTTCGCGTCGATGTGCGGCGTCCCGCTGTGCCTGGTGAGCGAGCGGCACCGGCCGGGGGAGGGTGACCTCGGGGCGATCCCCGAGGGCTGGGACGCGGGGGAGTTCGTGCGCGGGGAGGCCTGCGGCGGGTGCGGGCTGCGGGGGCGCTGCTACGGGCTCCGGCGGCGCTACGCCGAGCGCTACGGCGACGGCGAGCTGCGCGCGCTGCCGTGAGGGTGTCGCTTGCGTCCGCGTGGCGGCGAGCGGACAGTGGGCCGCGCCCATGACCCGCTGGCTCGAGATCACCGCGGACTACCGCTGCAACCAGCGCTGCCTGGGCTGCTTCTCCCTCCAGCCCGACGGGCCGTCGATGAGCTCGCGCGAGGTGGCCGACGCGCTCCTCCGCGGCTACCGCGACGGGGCCCGCTCGCTCTGGCTCGGCGGCGGCGAGCCCACGCTCCGCCGCGACGCGCTGGCCACCGCCTCGGCCGCGCGGCGCATGGGCTACACGCGGGTGAAGCTCCAGACCAACGGGATGCTCCTCGCCGCGCCGGGCAACGCCGCGCGCGCCGCCGCCGCGGGCGTCACCGAGGTGGCCTTCGCCATCAAGGGCGCCACCGCCGCCACGCACGACCGCTTCACCCGCACCCCCGGCGCCCACGCGCTGCTCCTCGACGCGATGGACGCAGTGCGCGCGGCGGGCCTGGCGATGGAGGGCGACGTGCTCGTGTACCGCGACACCGCCCACGAGCTGCCCGACATCGTGAGCGCGTACACGCCGCGCGGCGTCGGCCACTGGCGCGTGTGGCTGCTGACGGCGGTCGACGACCCCGAGGCCGCCGCGCAGGTGCCGCGCATGGCCGACGTGGTGCCGCACCTCTCCGCGGCGATGGCGCTCGGGCTCTCGGCGCGGGCGGACTTCATCACCTCGCTCCACACGCCGCCCTGCGTCGTGCCCGCAGGCGACCGGGCCTGCCTCTTCTTCGCGCGGGAGCTCGCGCTGCGGGTGGTGAACCCCGGGGGGCACGCGTTCATGCTGGAGGAGTCGCCGATGGAGGGGGGGAGGTACCTGCCGGGCTGCGCGGGCTGCGCGTACCGCCCGCGCTGCGGCGGCCTGCGGGCGGACTACCTCGATCGCTTCGGGGGCGAGGAGTTTCGTCCCGTGACGGTGGAGGGCGCGGGCGAAGTGTGATGGACTCGCGGGCGATGACAGAGCCCAGCGGGCCGACGCGCGTGGTGGTGTTCGACGAGGCGGCGGGCTTCGGGCGCGACGCGGTGACGGCGGCGGCCGAGGCGGTGCGCGCGGCGGGCGAGGCGCTGGAGGTGCACTACGCGGTGGGGGCGGAGGGGGAGACGGCGGAGGCGGTCAACGCCACGCTCGGCTTCGCGGTGGAGCTGTACGAGCGGCTCGGCGCGACCCCCATGGTGCGCTACCTGCGCGCGGGCCTCGAGCGCTTCCGGTGGACCTTCGAGGAGCGCCTGCGCGCCGCGGGCGGTCCGCAGAAGCTCATCATGAACGTCACCTACGTGTGCAACAACCGCTGCACCTTCTGTGCGGTGGGCACGCGCACGCAGGTGGACGGGCACCCCGAGCGGCAGCGCGAGCACCTCGACAAGTACCGGGCGATGGGCGTTCGGATGGTGGACTTCGATGGCGGCGAGCCGACGCTCAACCCCGAGCTCATCCCGCTGGTCCGCTACGCGCGGGCGGTGGGCTTCGAGCGGGTCAACGTCACCACCAACGGGCGCATGTGCTTCTACGAGGACTACGCCCGCAAGCTGGTGCGCTCGGGGCTCACGACGCTGCTCTTCAGCATCCACGGGGCCGACGCCCGCTCGCACGCGCAGCAGGTGGGCGTGGCCGAGGCCTTCGAACAGACCGTCGGCGGCGTCCGCCACGCGCGCCGCCACGCGCCCCCCGGCGTCGAGCTCGGGATGAACGTCACCATCACCAAAGGGAACCACACGGAGCTCGACGCCCTCGTGGCGCTCGCGTGGGAGCTCGGGCTCCGCTGGGTCAACCTGCAGTTTCTCACCCCCTTCGGGCGGGCGACCGCGTGGGTGGCGCCCGACACGCAGGCCGCGGCCGACATCGCCATGCGCGTCATCGATAAGTGGAGCGACCGGGTGAAGTTCCAGGTGATCAACCTGCCCTTCTGCTTCATGCCGGGCTACGAGCGCTTCATGGCGGGCGACCTGCAGAAGCTCCAGCGCCACATGGTGTTCGTCAACAACGACGACGTGAACCTCGCCGACTACCTCGCCGCCCAGCGGGTGAGGAAGCCCGTCTGCGGGCCGTGCCCCCACGCGGTCTTCTGCGGCGGCTTCTACGAGCTCCACGACGCCCCCGAGGCCCCCTGGATCGTCCGCCCGGAGGACCTCGTCCGCCCGGTGTTCAAGCGCCCC
>JBILLV010000284.1:0-11888 GCA_044375895.1 Polyangiales bacterium
TTCCGCGATACGGTCCGTCGTCCGTCGTCGGGGGCCGTAGGGTCGCCCCCAACGAAGCGACGCGCATCGACTCGACGCCTCGTTCGAAAGCGCCCGAATGGCTCCAGGCGACGGACGACGGACCGTATCGCGGAAGCGATCGGCCGTGATTTCTCGTCGCTCCGAAGCGCTACTCCGAACCTCAGCGCCGCAGTGATCACTTGACAGCGCACCCTCGCGCTTGAGATGTCGTGAGGTGTTGATGGACCCGCCCCAGCAGGCGCCGCGACACTTCGCGGCGCTGCGGTGGATCGCCGCAAGCGTTGGCGCCAGCTTTCTCGCCTTCTGCGCGATGCGACCGCTCTCCGCGGTGGATGGCCTCTGCATCCCCGACGACGGATACATCTGCCTGGAGCTCGCGCGCAACCTCGGCACGGGCCGCGGCGCCACCTTCGCGGGCCTCGCCACCAACGGCTTTCAACCGCTGTGGGTGCTGATCCTCGCGCCGATGTTCGGCCTGTTTCCGCGCGCCGCCCCGGACAGCTTCGTCCACGCGGCGTTTCTCCTCGGCGCGGTCTGCGCGACCCTCACCTTCGTGCTGCTGGCGGGGTGGTTTCGCGATCGGCCGCGGCCGGAGGCGTGGGTGATTCCCCTCGCGGCCTTCTGGTTTCCGAGCGCGGCGGTGGTGCAAAACGCGCTCAACGCGATGGAGACCTCCCTCGCGCTGCTCGCCGTCACGGCCGTCCTCACGGCGCTCCGCCCGCTCGACGGCGTCCCTTTTGGCGCAATGTCGCCGCGCCGCGCCTGCGTCCTTGGGGTGCTGCTCGGCCTCGGGGTGCTCGCGCGCGTCGACGTCGGGCTGCTCGCGCTCGGCCTCGGGGTCGTCTGGCTCGCGCAAGCGGCCCGCGCGCGCAGCGTCCCCTCGGTCGTACGGCTCGCGCAGACCACGGCGGTCGCGACCCTGGTGACGGCGCCGTGGTGGCTCTGGTCGCACGCGGCGACGGGCCGCTGGTTTCCGGTGAGCGGGCGGGCCGTGCGGGTGTGCTCGTTGGGCGGGCCGCGCGCGCCGGACGGGGACTTCTACGCGTCGATGGCTGACTTCGCGTGGCAGACGTGGACGCGCCACTACGCCGGCCCCTCGGTGTGGCTGCTGGCCGCGGTCGCGCTGGCGACGCTCGCGGTGCCGGCCGCGCGGCGCGCGTGGGTGCCCGAGCTGCGGCGACGGGCGGGGGGCACGGTGTGGCTCTTCGCCCTCGCGCTGGTGGCGGCGTACGTGGGGTACTTCTTCGCGCCGTGGTTCTTCCGGCGGTACTTCTTCCCGCTGCAGCTCGGGCTCGCGTGGACCTTCGCCGGCGCGATGACGGCGCTCGTCGGCGCCCCTCGCCGCGCGTGGCACGCCGCCGCCGTCGCCCTCACCGTGACGGCGACGGCGCTCGCCGCCAACCTCACGCACCCGCTCACGTCACGGATGCTGGCCCGCAACGTCGACAGCGCGCTGGGCTACCGCGACGTCGGCCTCTGGGCGGCGCGCTACTTCCCGGCGGGGACGGTCGTTGGCGCGGGTCAGTCGGGCGCCCTCGCGTACTACGCCCGCGACCTCCGCGTGGTGAACCTCGACGGCGTCGTGAGCGGCCCCGCCTACGAGGCCATGGTGGGCCGCGACCTCATCGGCTACGCGCGTCGGCGCGGCGTCCGCTACACGCTCGGCTGGCGCCAGGACCACCTCTTCCTGCGCCACAACTCCCGCGTCCTCGACCGCGCGCTGCTGCCGAAGCGGCTCGACGTGCCGGGGCTCCGCTCATGGGGCTACGCGTGGGAGGTGTGCGAGCTGCTGACGCGGTGAGCGTCAGCCCGCGCGGCGCGCGCGGACGACGCGCTGGACGTTGGCGGGGAGCGTGGCGACGAAGTCCTCGGCGAGGCCCCGCACGATGCTGTCGGGGAGCCAGAGGAGCTGGTCGACGTCGCTCGGCACCAGGCGCGGGGCCGCGCGGCGCGCGGGGGTGGTCGCCGCGGGGAAAGGCGCCGTGGAGAGGGGAGCGTCTTCGGGCATCGCGGCCGATTCGTCGTTGGTGAGAAACATGCGCATCGCGGTCGTCGCCTCCTGAGGTGCGTCCAAGCTCGGCCATTGGCGCAGGCCGCGCAAGGCGCGAAGGCGCAGGATCGCAGGGGTGTACGAGGCCTGGACCGACGGGCCCGATGCGCCGCCCGCTACGTCCCCGACGCGTCGACCGCCACCGTCCGCACGTCGTCCCCGTCGCCCTCGCGCATCGCCCACAGCGCCACCGCGTCGCGCGCGCCGGTCGCCCCGTCTTCGCCGAGCGCCATGGTGATGCCGCCCGCCGCCAGCCGCGCCTGCACCGCGCCGTCGCGCGCCGCCGTCACGTCGCCGCGGCCCGCCACGCCCATCGCGGCCCACGCGCTGCGCTCGTGCATCAGCACCGCCACCGGCAGCGGCACCGGCAGCGCCTCGCCCGGCCGCCACCGCGCGACGCCCTTGCGCGCCTTCGGCAGCAGCCCGGCCAGCGCGAGGCCCTCGACGCCAGCGATGTTCGCCGCGCTCGGACACACCACCCACGAGGCCGCCGCGACGACGCCGTGCATGTCCATGGTGACCACGCTCTCCACGGTGACCTCGGGGAGCGCGTCCGGGGGGTTGGGGCCATAGCGCCCAGAGCGTCGCGGCGGGAGCAGCACCTCGTGGTCGCCCACAAAGCACGACGCCCGCGCGATCACGGGAGCGGGCACGGGGACGAGGTCTTCCTTCGTGAACACGCCGCCCACCACGGGGCCGACGGTGTTCATCACGCCCTGGAGGATGCCCATGCGGTCGAGCGCGTGGATGCCCGTGCGGGGGAGCTGCAAGAGGAGCTTCAGCCGCGCGCGGAGCCCGTCGTCGACGTCGCCCTCGCGCACCGCCGCCACCGCCGCGCGCACCACCTCACCGAACGGAACCCCACCGAAGCGCGCGTGCGCCGCGAGCACCGCTTCGAGGAGGCCAGGCACCGCGGCCGTCCACGCGTCGGGCGTCGGATCGGGCGTCCGCGGTCGTCGATCGCCGAGGCCCGGAGCCCGGGCGCGCCCGTCGATGAAGTGAGCCCCCGCGCCCGTCCCCGCCACGAGGATGCCGCACGCCCCCAGCAGCGACGCCGGCGAGCTTCGCACGGCCCCCGCGAGGAGCGCCGCGAGCGCCATGTCGACCGCCCCGCCCCCAGCGGCCACGAGCAACTGCCCGGCGGCCTGCGCCACGGGGTCGCGCGCGATCACCGCGTTGCGCATCAGTCGGCCTCCTCGTCGTCCCCTTCGCCGTCCTCGTCTCCGTCCTCGTCCTCTTCCTCGTCGTCGGCCTCGCTCTCCTCCTCGTTGAGGTAGGCCTTCACGCCGAGGCCCGCGGCCACGCCGGCGAACTTCAGCGCCTCGCGCCACGCCTGCCCCGACTCGAAGACCACGTAGGCTTCTTCACAGTCCGCGAGCTTCTCCGCGAGCTCTTCGAGACGGCCCGCGTGGTACTTGTGGTCGAAGCCGAGGCCGCGCATGCGGGCATACACCACGCGGTCGGTGACCTCGTCGTGCAGGGGGTCGCACACCACGGTGACGCCAAACTTCTCCGCGTGCTTCACCGCGTCCTCGTGCTCCCAGAGGCCCATCGGATCCCACACCACGGTGTCGAGGGCCTTGCGGGCGCGCTCGAACACGGGGGCCATGCGGGTGAGCGCCACGCTGCCCGGCGACACCGCGAGGGGGGTGCGAAACACCAGCGTCTGCGCATCGAGCGCGTCGACGAGGTTGAGCAGCCGGTCGGTCTCCGAGCGGGTGGCGTCGGCGTCGCGGAGGGGCCACGAGGGGTCGCCGTAGAAGCTCGCGGGCGCCGCGAGGCCGTAGGTGAAGGTCGCCGGGCGGTGCTTCTTCCACCCCGCCAGCACCTTCGGGGAAGGCAGCGGCGGACGGAGCTGAAACTCGACGTACGACAGCCGGGAGAGGTACCGCTCGCGCGGCGCGAGAAACCCTGCGCATCCGATGTGAAAGGTAGTCATGGGGTATGTGGGGCGCGGGACCCTACACCACACCGCCCGCGATTGAAACCGTCAGGCGACCGAGGCCGCGGCGGGCGCGGGGGCGACGGCGTCGACGTCCTTGCGGATCTTCACGCTCACGAGCTTCGACACGCCGGGCTCCTGCATCGTCACGCCGTACAGCACGTCGGCGAGCGCCATCGTCCGCTTGTTGTGCGTGATCATGATGAACTGCGAGCGGTCGGTGAGGTCGCGCACCAGCTCGACGAGGCGGATGACGTTGGCCTCGTCGAGGGCGGCCTCGATCTCGTCGAGGAGGCAGAAGGGCGAGGGCTTGTGCATGAAGAGGGCGAAGAGCAGCGTCACCGCCGTCATCGTCTTCTCGCCGCCCGACATGGCCTCCAGGTTGATGAGCTTCTTGCCCGGCGGCTGCGCGATGATCTCCACGCCCGCGTCGAGGATGTCATCGGCCTCGGTGAGCTGGAGCATCCCACGGCCCCCGCGGAACAGCCGCGGGAAGAGCGCCTGGAAGTGCTCGTTCACCGCGTCGAAGGTCTCGCGGAAGCGCTTGCGCGACTCGCGGTTCATCTGCGCGATGGCGGCCTCGAGCTGGGAGAGGCCGCGCTCGATGTCGGCCTTCTGCTCGGAGAAGAAGGTCGAGCGGCGCTCCTGCTCGGCGTACTCGTCGATGGCCGTGAGGTTCACCTCGCCGAGGCGCTCGATGGACTTCACCGCCTCGTCGGCGCGGCGCCGGTCGGCGTCGGTGGGCCTCGGGCGCTCGCGGTACTCGTCCACCACCGACGGGAGCGCCACGTTGTGCTTCTCCGCCACGCCCGTGACGAGGTGCTCCATCGCGAGCGTCTCCTCGCGGGCCTTCATCTCCGCCGCCGACACCTGCTTCGTCACCGCCTCCTTGCGCTGGCGGATGGTGCGCACCTGCCCCTCCAGCGCGCCGAGCTCGTTCTTCAGCGACTCGTAGCGCGAGCGCGCGGCCGTGACGGCCTCCTGCAGCCCCTCGGCGCCGCCGACGGCCTTCGTGAGGGCCTCGCGCAGCCCCTCCTCGCGCGACGACGCGTCCTTCTCGGCCTTGTCCAGCGCCGCGAGCTCAGCCTCCAGGCGATCGCCGCGGGTCTTCAGCTCCTCGACGCTCCGCTCCAGGCGGTGCACCGCGTTGCGCGCCGCCGTCGCCCGCTCCTTCGCGCGCGCCGCGATCACCTTCGCGTCGGTGACCTTCGCCCCCGCCCGATCGACCTCCGAGCGCCACGCCTGCCCCTGCGCCTCGCCCGTCATCAAGCCCTCGCGGGCCCGGTCGCGCTTCTGCCGCGCCTCTTCGATCGCCCGGTCGAGCCCGGTGTCTTCGCGCAGCGCCTCGGACAGCGCGGCCTCGGCCTCGGCGAGGTCTTTCTGCAACGCGTTGAGCCGGACGGTGCCCTGCGCGAGCTCGGCCTCGTGGGCCCGCACGTCGCGCTCCACCGTGACGAGCGCGAGCTCCTGCGCGTGCAGGTCGGCCTTCGAAGCGTCGAGGGCCTCCGCCGACTTCTTCGCCCGCAGCCGAACCATGTCGAGCGCCTCGGTGAGCTCCTCGACCATCCCGTCGAGCGCCTCCACCTTGGGCTCCAGCGCCTTGATCTCCGCGTGCGTCGCCAGGAGCCCCGCCCCCGCGGCCTCGGGGACGCCGCCCACCACGCGCCCGTCGCCTTCGAGCACCTGTCCGTCGCGGGTCACGTAGCGGTAACGGGTCGCCCCGTCGCGGTGCCGCTCCCACTGCCGCCGCGCGTCCGTGAGCGACTCGACGAGGACCACCGCCCGCATCGCGTCCCACAGGGCGTCGGGCACCTCGCGCTCGCCGCCCACCATTGTGAAGAGCATCCCCACGACGCCATCGCCCGCGGGGTGATCGGCGATGGTGGCGCTGCGCCCGCGGGTGCCGTCGGCCATGAGGGCGGCCCGGCCCCGCTTGTCGTTGCGGAGCTTCTCCACGAGGCGAATCCCGTCGTCGAGGGAGCTCACCAGCACGTCCTGCCAGCGGTCGGCGAGGACGGCGGCGACGGCCTTCGCGAGGTCTTCACGCACCGCGAGGCCATCGGACACGAGGCCCCGCACGGCGTTGTCCTTGCCGTCGAGGAGCGCGCGCGTCCCCTGCCCCACGCCCTCGTGCCGCTTCGCCACCTCGCGGAGCGCCTGGAGCCTCGCCGCGTGGCGCTCACGATCACGGCGCGTCTCGGTGAGGCGCTGCTCGGTGCGCTCGCGCTCGGCGCGGAGGGGCCCCTGCTCGGCCTCCAGGGCGCCCTTGCGGGCTGCGATCTCGTCGCGCTCGCGGCGGAGTCGTTCGAAGGTCTCGGCGACGCCCTCGCGGTCGCGGTGGATGTCCGCCTGGCGCCGCTCGATCGCCCGCGCCTCGCCCTTCACCTTCGCCATGCGCTCTTCGGTGTCGCGCAGGCGCCGCCCCACCGCGAGCCGCGTGGCCTCCGCGCTGGCGAGGGATTTCTCCGCCGCCATGGACGCGTCGCGGTGCTCGCGCAGGTCGGCGTCGATGCCCGCGAGGTGCTCGCGAACCTCCTTCAAGCGCTCCTCGGTGACGGCGAGGCGCTCGATCTCCTCGGCCTCCACCTGGGCGGCGGCTTCGAGCTCGCGGGCGAGGAGGTCGCGCTCGGAGATGAGCGTCCCTCGGCTGTCGCGCACCTCGCCGAGCTCGCGGTTGGCGTCGCCCGCGCGGCGGCGGTTGTTGACGAGCCCATCGCGCAAACGCTGGAGCTCGGCCTCGAGCCGACGCGCCTCGTTGTCGGCGGCGTAGGCGCGGGTCTGGGCGCCTTCGAGGGTCGTCTCCGCTTCGAAGAGGGCGCTCCGCACCGACTCGCACTCGACGTCGACGCGGACGAGCGCGGCGTTGACCCCTTCGAGCGTCGCCTCGGCCCGCGCGTGCTCGACGCGGGTGGCGCCGTGCACCGCCGTGAGCTCGAGGAAGCGGTGGGCGGCGAGGTACAGCTCGAGGTCGCGGAGCTCGGCGCGCAGGGCCTTGTAGCGCTCGGCCTTCTGCGCCTGACGCTTGAGGGAGACGAGGCTCTTGTCGATCTCGGCGAGGAGGTCGCTGACGCGGAGGAGGTTCTGCCGGGTGAGCTCGATCTTCTTCTCGGCCTGCTTCTTCCGGGCCTTGAAGCGGGTGATGCCGGCGGCCTCTTCGAAGAAGCCGCGGCGGTCTTCGGGCTTCGACGTGACGATGAGGCCGACGCGGCCCTGCTCGACGATCGAGTATGCCTTGGTGCCCGCGCCCGAACCGAGGAAGAGCCCCGTCACGTCCATGAGACGAACGGGCGTCTTGTTGATGGAGTAGTCGCTCGACCCGTCGCGCCCGAGCCGTCGGGTGACGGCGATCTCGTGGAAGGCGGCGTACTCGGGGGGGGCCATCCCGTCGCTGTTGTCGAAGGTGAGGGTCACCTCGGCGAAGCCGTGCGGTGGACGGTTGTCCGAGCCGTTGAAGATCACGTCTTCCATCGAGCGGCCGCGGAGGTGCTTGGCCGACTGCTCGCCCATGCACCAGCGGATGGCGTCGACGGTGTTGCTCTTCCCGCAGCCATTGGGCCCCACGACGGCGGTCATGTCGTGGTCGAAGGTGAGCACCGTCCGGTCGACGAAGGACTTGAAGCCCTGGAGCTCGAGTTTACGAATCTTCATGAGGGCGCGAGGGAGGTCCCGAGAGGGGCGCCGACCCTATCAGAGCGCGCGGGGGTTTGCATCTCGGCGGGGCCCCGCGGAGGCTGGCGCGCACGGGTGCGGGCGGAGCTCCGGGGGGGCCCTGACCCCTCGCGGGGCCTCAGGCGCGGGTCGCCACCAGGACGTTGCAGGCGGCCTCCATCAGCAGCGGCTCCGCATCGCCCCCCGCGAGCTCGCGGAAGCGACCGAACACGCTCGCGCGGATGGTCGCGAGCTCGTCGTCGTCACAGTGAGCGAGGACCGCGCCCATCACGGGGTTGTCGCGCATCGCGTCCCACAGCTCGGCCCATGCGCCGACGGCGAAGGTCATCCGCACCGGGTAGACGCGGGCGTCGCGGAGGGTGCCGGCCTCCATCACCTCGGCGGCGAGCGCATCGGCGGTCGCGATCTCCAGCCACGTCCCCTTGGGCGGCGGCTGCTGGAGCCGCGGCGGGAGCGCGCGCCCGACGGGCTCCATCTGATGGCGGAGCATCGGGTTGTCGGGAGGGCCCATCCACACGGCGGTCGCGAAGGTTCCACCGGGGCGGAGTACACGTGCGGCCTCCCGCCAGCCGGCGCGGCGGTCGCGGAAGAGGAAGATGCCGAAGCACGAGAACACCGCATCGAAGGACGCGTCTTCGAAGCCGAGCGCCTCGCCGTCGTGCACCTCGCAGCGCACCGTGGGCTCACCGACGCCGAGCGCGGCGACGGCCTGGCGCGTGCGCTCGACCATCGTCGGGGAGAAGTCCGTGGCCGTCACGCGGCCCGCCCCGAGGCGCAGCGCGCGTTCGACCGAGGGAAGCGTGGCCGCGCCGACCCCGCAGGCGACGTCGAGGACGCTCGCGTCCGCCGGCAGGTGCGGCGCAGCGATGCTCACCATCGCGCGGGCGGCGAAGCTGGTGAGCGGGTGAAAGAGTCGGGCGTAGGTGTCGGCGTGACGGTCCCACGCAGCGGAGAGCGTGTCAGTCATGGGTCGGCGTGCTCACCGCGCGAGGCGGGTTCGGACGTGGGACTGTGCTTCCGGCGAGAGCGATGCGATCACCGATTCGGGCTGCTGACGAAGCAGGTCGTCGGGAAGTGCGAGGATGAGCTCCTCGTGGCTCAGCCCCGCGACACGATCCTGCGGGGCGAGGCCCGCGACACGATCCTGCGGGGCGAGGCCTGCGACACGATCCTGCGGGGCGAGGCCCGCGACACGATCCTGCGGGGCGAGGCCCGCGACACGCTCTCGGGGCGCGAGCAGGGCGGCGATTTCTTCCGGGGCGAGGCCGACCACACGCTCTTCGGGGGTGAGCGTCTGGAGATACTGCGCCAGCCAGTCTTCCCATCCTTCGAGTGCGGGGGTCGCGTTCATGGCTCCCTTTCCGACGGTATGTTGCCCGATCCAGCGGCGCGTGGCCAGCGAGCAGCGCGCCCGCAGGCCCGCGAACCACTGCATCAGCTCGTCACGCTCCGCGGCCCCTGCCGCCCCCAGCTCGACCACCACCGCGCGCAGGGCAGCGCCCGTCACAGCGTGGTAGCCCGGCGAGACGGGGGCGAGCGTGAACCGTAGCTCCGCGAGCTCGGCGTCGAGCGCGGGGTTGCGCTTGGGCACCACCAGGAAGAGCGTGAGGTCGTCGACGCACGCTGCGCGACGCACGTCGGGACTCACCCGCAGCGCGTCGTTGCCCGTGTGCGCCGCGAGCCAGGCGAAGCCGTAGGCGAAGAGCCGCCAGAGGTCGCCGCGGCGGAAGGTGCGCGAGATGCTCTTGAACTCCACCAGCGCCACCCACTCGATGAGCGGCCACATCCCGCGCAGCACCTGACCGTGATCGTTCGGGTCGCGAACCGTGTCGGCGACCACCTCGATGAGGCCGTCGGCACGCAGCTCCGCGGCCACCCGAACCTCCCCTGCAACGTGCGCCCAGCGCGGCCCGAACTCGTCGAGCAACCCGATGAACGGTGGGTGCCACGCCGTCTTCTCCGTGCTCATCCGCGGGGGACTACTGCGCGAACGTCACCCGCGCAAGCGGCCGGCGCCGACGATGGTCGGGGAATGTCAGGGGGCGCTGGCGGAGGCGGAAGACGATGGTCGCCTGGGCGGGAGCTACGACGGGTGAAGAACAGTGGCGCCCGGTGATGGCGACCAGCATCGGGAGGCGAGAAGCGCCCACGGGCCATGCGGTGGGTTGACACCCCGCCCCTCGATGCCAGAGCCTCGACCCCGATGCGAGGCCCACGATGAGCAAGCTGGTGGTCGACGGCGCGTCCCTGCAGTGCAGCCACGGCACAACGCCGGCGGCGCTCACGGTGTTGCCGACGGGTCCTGCGACGGGCGACGAGCGGCCCATGGCGACGGTGATGGACCACCTCCCCATCGTGAACATCGCCCCCTTCGGCATGTGCAACTCCCCCGCGAACCCGCAGGTGGCCGCCGCGACCGCCGCCGCGCAGGGCGTCCTCACCCCGCAGCCCTGCGTGCCGGTGACTTCGGCGCCGTGGTCACCAGGCTCGCCGGTGGTCACCCTCAACGACGTCAAGGCGCTCACTGCCGACTCCAAGTGCCTGTGCGCGTGGAGCGGCACCCTCGAGGTCACCGCGCCGGGGACCGCCCTGATCGACGACGGCTGACATCTCGCTTCGCCCGTCGCCGCGCGATCGCCGCCACCACCAGCGCCATCCACCCACCGCCCCCACTGCCCCCGCGCGCGCGGCACCCGCAGCCCTCCCCTTCCCCGCCCGGCGCCACGCTCGCATCCGCGGTCGCATCACCGCCCGCATCGCTCCCCATGAGCCCGCCGTCGTCGACCATCACCACGGGCCCCGGCGGCGTCCCGCCAGGCGGCGGCCGCGGGTCGCGCACGGGCGGCTCCGCGAGCGTCGGCAGCGGCGCCACCAGCGGCGGACACTCGCTCAGCCGATCGGGCGCGCACTGCGTCCGAAACGGGATGGTGAGCGTGCGGCCGATGGCCCTCCCCGCGAGCGTTCGAATGCGCGCGTCGAGCTCCACCCGGTACGCCGTGTTGAACGCGTAGTCCGCCTCCGCCCGCACCATCACCGTGTTGCCGTGGTCGCCGTAGCGCGACACCCGCACGGGCACCGCCACGCCTGCCTCCGTCACCACCCGCACCGTCGTCGTGTTGACGGTCGCGTCGTCGAGCCCCCACGGGGTGGTGATCACCACGCGGCTCTCGATGTCGGCGCGGGCGACGGGGTAGTTGGTCTGTGCGGGGGCGGGCCAGGAGTACAACGGCGCCGCGTCGTCGGGCGCCGTACCCAGGAGGCGCTGCCAGAGGAAGGCCTGGTAAGCCGCGGTGACCTCCACGAGGTGGGGGTAGCTGCCGGGAGTGCCGCGGTCCCAGTAGTGCGAGGCCGACCAGGGCATCGCGCGCCAGTGCATGGGGTAGAGCGACCAGCCGTAGCGGGCCAGAAACTGCGTGGCGCCGGCGGTGAGGTTCGACGCGCGGCGCAAGAGGTCGGGCGTCACCGCAGGGCCTCCCACCGCGACGTGAACCGAGGGCATCTCGTCGAACCAGAACTGCCCGTCCGCCGCGCTCGACACGCCGTGCTCCACGATGAGCCACGCGTCCGAGCCCACGTCCAACTGATCGATCGAGCGGTCGTATTGCTCGGCGCGCGCCATGAAGTACTGGTCGAAGGTCTGGTCGGTCATCGAGTGGGCGGCGAGGCCCATGAGGAAGGCCACGTGGCGGCGCGCGTCGGGCGAGCGGTACATCTCCGCGCCCCACCGCCCGCGGATCCAGCGCGCGTAGGGCTCGATGAAGCTCTCCCAGTGCGCCCACTCGCCGTACTCCGCCCGCACCGAGTAGCCCGAGTCCTGGTAGATGGCCCCGTTGCGCAGCGCCGGGAGGAGCGTCGGGTCGGTGACGATGTCACGCAACGGCCCCGGCGCCTGACGTTCAGCGGCCTGCTCGGCCACCCAGACGTGCGTCACCATGCTGTTGCCCCACGCGACCGTGGGGGCGAGGACGAGGGCGAGGCCGAGGGTACGAGACGCGCGCATACCCCCGACGATATCGCAACGCGCCCGGGCGCGGACGTGGTTTACGATCGCTCTCCCTGATGCTCCCCCTGCGCGCCGTCATCCTCCCGCTCGTCCTCACCGCGTGCGCCACCGCCCCGCGCGTCGTCACCCCCGTCGTCACGCCCGTCGCCGCGCTGCCGACGCGCACGCTGCGGGGTGTGGTGCGCTACGAGGCGCGCCAGCCC
>JBILLV010000639.1:0-2864 GCA_044375895.1 Polyangiales bacterium
CTCGCGGGCGAAGGCGGCGGCGGCCTCCGCGTCGGCGTCGCCCTCGTAGACGGAGCAGTCGAGCACCCGGCCATCCATCACGAAGCAACGAGCCTCGGCGACAAACTCGACGATCTCCGAGACAAGGATCGCGCTGTCGGCGGACAGCCCCCTGCACTCGGCGGCCAGCTCCTCCGGCGACGCATAGACTCGCGCGCGAAACGCCTTCGGCGCCAGGGGCTTCACGAACACGGGATAGGTGAGCGTCGGGGCACCGCCGAGCGTCTGCCGGGTCAGAACGCGCCGGAGCCCGGCAGCAGCCACCGAGAAGATGAGGTCGTTCGGTGGGTCGATCAGGTCGAGGTTGAGCTTCTGCTGAAGCACGAGGCAGAACGTGGCCGTGCCGTAGACACGGACTCGATCAGCGTCCAAGGCGGGCGGGTCCCAGAATCGACCGAGCCGGACCACGGTGCCGCCCAGGCGTTCCCAGGCCGCGGCCACGCCCTCGCGCTCGACGTCCACAGTGTCAGGGATCAGCAGGATGAGGCCTTCGGTTTTCACTCGTCACCCGCTCTGCTCGACGCGTAGCGCCGTCCGCTGGATGTCGTTTTCGCGCGCTGGAAAGCGCCTCGACGAAGGGAGAGGGCTCCCATGCCTCCTCATCCGATTCCATGCTGGTCCAGCAACTCGGCCACGGGACGATGGCTTACGCTGAATGCGTTCCAGACGGATGCGCACCAGGCATCGATGGCCTGGTCGCGCCGAGGGCCAGCGGGAGCCGCCACCACGTCCAGTGCCGTTACGGCACCTCGCTCGCTCGGCAACGGGAAAGACGGCCAGTTTCGACTGCGCTGGCTCAGCACCGTATGAATCCGCTGTACTTGCCGCCCCGTGAATCCACGGTCGACATGGAGGTATAGGCCGACAAGGGCGAACGCCAGCTCCATTGGCTTGGAACTCGAGTCCGCGTGCTGCGCTGCCCAGGCGTCCACGATGTGTTGATGAACGAACGTGGGGTCACCACGACTGAGCGTGTAACCTTGCAGTTCGTCGTAGGCGTGCTGCTCGGCGAGCGGCTCAGGCCGAACCCCCGGCTGCTCTAACTGGTTCATTGGACCTCACACGTAAGTTGCATCCAGATCATCGCCGACCAGGCTCTCCCTGTGAGCGCGTCCGTCCAACGGATGGCCGATGTGCCGCCGCAGCGGGCCAGGAGGGTAGTTACTGGGTGAAGTGTGGGCGGTCGGCACCAACGGCTTGTTGGGGCTCGGTTCCGGCCACATTACACTGAGACCGAAACGGTCTACAAACAGATACGGTGACTGCACGAACCCGTGGCCCCCGTTGTGAGCGTGCACGTGCGACTCTGGCAATCGAGGTCCTGCGTGCATGGCGAGCCGTCGGCGAGCCTTGGGACGCAGGTGAGGAGTTCCTGGTCGCAGCGAAGGTCGCGGTAGCACGTACGGTCGTTGATACAAAACGACCCTTCGTTGTGACCGAGTTCAACGCAGCGCCCGCTCCGACACGTCCACCCCAAACACTCCGTGTCCGTGGTGCACGCCCGTTCGGCGCGAAAGTCGGTCATACAGGTCAATGCGCCCGCCGTGTTCTCGCGGCAGGACAGACCTTCCCTGCACGGAGCATCCCGACTGCATCGTCCGCCGATCGGAACCTCCCTTCGACAATTCCCAAACTCCGCTCCAGGTGTGGCCCCATAGTGGACCACACAATTCATTCCTCGGGCGCAAGGGCGCCACACCGCAAACGCCCCGACGTTCGTCCTCGCATTGAATGCCTCCGGCGGCCAGGGGCGAATGCACTCCCCACCTTCCTCCGTCACCGCAGGTTGGATCTCCGTCCGGAGACAGACGCTCCTAAAGTTCCTAGGGTTGAATGGAGCTCCCGGAGACGGTTGAAGGTTGAACGTCGCACAACGAGTCGCGTACCCCGAAGTGGGTCGACACGCTCCGTCCCAACTGCAATCTTCCCCCGGTTCTGCGATGCTCAGAACACCGCGACATACTCCTGGGCATGAAGGTCGGTCACCTGCCCCGTGGTTGCAAATCATGCCTCCTTGGCACTCGAACGCGGTGTGGCACGGCTCTCCCTCCACGCGAACGCCGATCAATACCGGCGCACACCCCCGCCATAGCTCGAAAAAGGCGACATCGGATGCCGTACGCAGGCGGTGCAAGAAGCACCCCGCCGCCGCGGGATCATAGCGAATCGTGCCAGCGGCAACCCCCTCGCGGAGCGCGCGCACATTGAAGCGGTAGTTCCCGTCGAACTCCCACGTGCGCGGTACCACGAGGTCCGGACGGGGTCCGAGGCGCTCTGCGTCTCGTCTTGCGGCGTCGAACTGCGCCCAGAAATCGGCGAGCGCGACCGGCGACGGGGGACCTTCACTCGGTACGGGCTCCGCGCAGGACACACCGAACGCGAGCGCAAGGATCCAACACCACGAAGACCCTCGTGACGAGATTCCGATGGGCTCTCTCTCGTCGCAACGCCCTCGTCGCTCGTCGCGGGGCGCCCGGTGGCCTGTCGCATGCTTTTCCTCCCGCGAAGGCCACACCCCGGAGCCTGCTCCCCGTGGGGTGCCCCTTGTCGGCCGTCGTTCGTCGATCGCTTCCCGCATCATTGGAGACAATCACTCACCGTCCGTTTTCGTTGTTGCGGCCTGCATCTTGACGATGGAGATGCACGAATCGCGTTCTCATTCCTGCCGCCTCGACGCTGCCCAACGGCCTGCCGATGTGCCGCCGCGGCGGGGGCTACGCGCCCAACTTCGCCATGGCTGAACATCTGTCCGGCTGCGTAGGAGCTCCAGGTTGAGCTTGCAGACACGGCCTTCTGCGAGCAGGGAGGGGTTACCACACCAACCT
>JBILLV010000285.1:0-11861 GCA_044375895.1 Polyangiales bacterium
GTCGCGCGTCACCACGCGGCCCGCGTTGGCCGCGAAGTACCGCAGGAGGTCGACCTCCAGTTGCGTGAGGCGCTCGACGGCGCCGCGCACCGTGGCCTCGTGGGTGTCGAAGTCGACGCGCGCGTCGCCGATCACCATCGCCTGCCCCGCGCGGCCTTGCAGCTCCCCGCGCTCCCAGCGACGACGACGGAGGAGCGAGCGGACGCGCGCGAGGAGCTCGCCGAGGGCGAAGGGCTTCACCATGTAGTCGTCGGCGCCGGCCTCCAGCCCGAGCACGCGGTCGTCGGGCGACGAGCGCGCCGTGAGCATGATGACGGGGACAAAATTGCCTGCGTCGCGGAGCCGTCGGCAGAGTTCGAAGCCGTCGAGGTCGGGGAGCATCACGTCGAGGATGATGGCGTCGTAGGGCTCCCCGGAGACCAGGCGCTGACCGGCCTCGCGGGCGTTGCGGGCGATGTCGGCGTCGTACCCGTCGAGGTCGAGGTTGAGCTTGAGCCCAGCCGCGAGGTGCTGCTCGTCTTCCACCACCAGGAGTCGCTGACGCGCCTCGGTCACGCGGCCCCCAGCGGGAGCGTCACCCGCAGCGTCGCACCCAGCCCACGTCCTTCGGAGTGGGCGGTGACGCGGCCGTCGAGGTTGCGCACGAGGCACGACACCACGAAGAGCCCGATGCCCGTCCCGTGGCGCGATCGCACGGCCTCCCGATCGCTGCGGTAGAAACGTCGAAACACCTTCCGCAGGTCGGCGGCGTCGATGCCCACGCCGCGGTCGGTCACCTCCAGCGCGAGCTCGCCGGACTCGTTGCGCCGCGCCGACACGCGCACGGCCACGTCGCCGTCGGAGTACTTCACCGCGTTGTCGAGGAGGTTCTTCACGACGATCTCCAGGGCGGCGCGGTCGGTGGCGACGGTGAGGCCGGGCTCGACGGCGAGGGCGATGGCGCCGTCAGGAACATCGTGACGGGCCGACACCGCGGCGGCGCAGCGGGCGACGAGCTCGCCCACGTCGACCTCGGCGAGGTCGACCGGCGCGGGCGCGTGGGCGAGGCGGCTCGCCTGGAGGACGTCGTCGATGAAGCACGAGAGCCGGTCGACGTCGGCGCGCATCATGGTGCGGACGCGCTCGCGCTGGCTGGCGTCGAGGTCGTGGCGGCCGAGCGTGTCGAGCCCGAGGGAGAGCGACGCGAGGGGGCTCTTGAGCTCGTGGGTCACCGAGTCGATGAAGCTGTCCTGCGTGCGCACCTCGCGGATCTCACGGGCGAGGAAGACGCTGAAGAGGACGAGGATGGTGATGATGGCGGCGAAGGCCAGGGCGCCGAGCCCGAGGAGCCAGAGGTCGCCCGCGGCAGGAGACACCGCGATGCGTCGCCCGAGGAGCACCGTCCAGCCCGCGAGGAGCGCCACCGTGATGGGGACGGTGACGGCCCCGAAGGTGATCGGGACGGCGATGGAGGGGAGGTGGCGGCGCGACATCGTCGGGCGTCACCGTAGCGCGGAAGCGTGGGTTACGGGAGGCGCTCGGTGCGGGCGAGGTCGCGGGTCATGTTCTTCTGGTGGGCCTCGAGGGTGCCGCCGCCGATCTCGAGGAGCTTCGCGTCGCGCCACAGTCGCTCGACCTTGTACTCGCCGACGTAGCCGTAGCCGCCGAGCACCTGGATCGCGCGGTCGGCGACGTTCTTCGCCATCGTCGAGCAGTAGAGCTTCACGCCGTCGGAGTCGAGGCGGTGGCCGGGCTCGAGCAGGCGGAGTTCCGATGCCACCTGGTACACGTAGGCGCGGCCGGCCATGTACTCCGCGTACGACTCGGCGAGGTGGCGCTGCACCTGGCCGTGGTCGCGCAGGGGCTGGCCGAAGGACTTCCGCTCGGAGGCGTAGCGGTTCATCACCTCGACGCAGCGGCGGGCGATGCCGAGGCTCATGGCGGCGAGGCCGAGGCGCTCGATCTCCAGGTTGCGCATCATGTGGAGGGTGGCGTCTCCCTCCTCGCCGACGCGGTTGTCCGCGGGCACTTCGCAGTCTTCGAAGACGAGCTCGGCGGTGGTCGACGCCCGCATCCCGAGCTTGTCCTTGATCTTCTGCCCGAGGGAGAAGCCCTTGAAGCCCTTCTCGACGATGAACATCGAGAGCTTGCTCCGCGGCGCCCCCTCGACGCGCGCGTAGACGAGGAAGACGTCGCCGAGCTCGGTGTCGCTCACCGCGCCGTTGGTGATCCACATCTTGGCGCCGTTGAGCACGTAGCGATCGCCGTTGCGGACGGCCATCGTGCGCATCCCGAGGACGTCCGTGCCCGCGCCCGGCTCGCTCATGCACATGCCGCCGACGAGCGCGCCCGAGCACGCGCCGGGGAGGTAGCGCTGGCGCTGCGCGTCGCTCCCGTTGACGGCGAGGTTGTTGGCGAAGAGGAGCGCGTGGGCGAGGTACGCGAGGGTGAAGCCCGGGTCGCTGGCGGCGAGCTCCTCGTGGACGGCGGCCACGGCGGGGGCGTCCATCCCGGTGCCACCGTAAGCTTCGGGGACGGTGAGCCCGAGCACGCCGAGCTCGCCGAGGCGGCGGAAGAGCGGGAGGTTGAAGCGCTCGTCGCGGTCGTGCGCCTCGGCCTGCGGCTCGACCTCGGCCTCGGCGAAGGAGCGCACCATCTGACGGAGCGCGCGGTGCTCGGGGGTGGGGTTGAAGAGGTCGCTCATGGGTTCTCCTTCGCTCTTCACGCCGTGAGCCAGGCGCGCACCCGCGCGATGACCTTGCTCGGCGACAGGCCGTACTCCTCCGCGAGGACGGGCGCGGGCGCCGAGGCGCCGAAGCGGTCGACGCCGATGCAGAGCCCGTCGGCGCCCACCCATCCCCGCCACAGGTGCGTGACGCCCGCCTCGATCGACACGCGGCGCCCCGTCGTCGGGAGCACCGACGCGCGGTAGGCGGCGTCCTGCCGTTCGAAGACCTCGACGCAGGGCATCGACACCACGCGGACGCGCTTGCCGTCGGCGATGAGCGCCTTGGCGGCGTCGACCGCCACGCCCACTTCGCTGCCGGTGGCGAGGAAGGTGACGTCGGGGGCGCCGCCCTCCTCGCGGACGAGCACGTAGGCGCCGCGGAGCGCGTCGTCGACGGTGTGCGGGGCGAGCACGTCGACCTTCTGCCGCGTGAGGACGAGCTCGCTCGGGCCGTCGCGTCGTGAGGCCGCCGCCGCCCACGCCGCCGCGCACTCCACCGCGCTGGCGGGCCGCCACCCGTGCACGTTGGGGATGAGACGGAGCGCGCTCACGTGCTCCACCGACTGGTGCGTCGGGCCGTCTTCGCCGAGGAAGATGGAGTCGTGCGTGAACACGTGGATCACCGGGAGATCGCAGAGCGCCGCGAGGCGGATCGCCGGGCGCATGTAGTCGCTGAAGGTGAGAAACGTGGCGGTGAACGGGATGAACATCCCGTAGAGCGCGAAGCCGTTGGCGATGGCGCCCATCGCGTGCTCGCGGATGCCGAAGCGGAGGTTGCGGCCTTCGAAGCGGCCGGGGAGCACCTTGGGCGAGTCCTTGATGGCCGTCTTGGTCGAGCCGCCGAGGTCGGCGTCGCCGCCCACCAGCGAGGGCATGAGCGCCGCCACCTTCTGCTCGATGGTGCCGGCGAGGGAGCGCGTCGCGTCGGTGGCCGCGGGCGCCGCCGCCGCGAGCTGGGCCGCGAGGTCGACGGGGAAGGAGCGGTCGTTGAGCGAGCGGTAAAGCGCAGCTTCGCTCGGGTGGGCGGCGAGCCACTGGGCTTCGTGCTCGCGCCACGCGGCGTGCTCCTGGGCGAGCGCCTCGGCGCGCGCGGCGAAGTGCGCGCGCACCGCGTCGGGGACGTAGAAGGTCTTGTCTTCGGGCCAGCCCGCGGCCCGCTTCGTGGCGAGGGCCTCGTCCTTGCCGAGCGGTTCGCCGTGGGCCTTGTGACTCCCCTGCTTGCTGGGGGAGCCGTGGCCGATGGTGGTGCGGGCGCAGATGAGGACGGGCTTGCCCACGCCCGCGACGGCGGCGTCGTAGGCGGCGGCGATCTGCGCGTGGTCGTGGCCGTCGATGTGGAGGACGTGCCAGCCGTAGGCCTCGAAGCGCTTGCCGACGTCCTCGCTCATCGCCTCGTCGAGGGGGCCGTCGAGGGTGATCTTGTTGTCGTCGTAGACGTAGACGAGGTTGTCGAGCTTGAGGTGACCGGCGAGGGAGGCGGCCTCGTGGGTGATGCCTTCCTGCACATCGCCGTCGGACACGAGGGCCCAGATGCGGTGCTTGAAGAGGCCCGGGAAGCGCGCGTTGGCCATCTTCGCAGCGAGGGCCATGCCGACGCCGTTGGCGAAGCCCTGGCCGAGCGGGCCGGTGGTGACCTCGACGCCGGCGGTGTGGTGCACCTCGGGGTGGCCCGGGGTCTTCGATCCCCATTGGCGGAAGCGCTTGATCTCGTCGAGGGGGAGGTCGTAGCCCGTGAGGTGGAGGAGCGAGTAGAGGAGCATCGAGCCGTGGCCCGCCGACAGGATGAAGCGGTCGCGGTCGAGCCAGTGGGGGTCGCGCGGGTCGTGGCGGAGGTACCGCGCCCAGAGCACGTAGGCGAAATCCGCGGCGCCCATCGGGAGCCCCGGGTGCCCGCTCTTCGCGGCCTCGATGGCGTCGATGGAGAGGAACTTGATGGTGTCGACGGCGAGACGGTCGATGCCGTCAGCGTGGGCGGTGGTCACGGCTTAACCTCAGCGAAGGGGACGGTCAGACGATGCGGAACGAGTCTTTGAGCGTGCAGCGGCGTTCGCGGGTGAAGGTGCGGCAGGTGGTGAGGCCCTCGCCGGTCGGGGACGCGATGGTCCAGGAGGTCCAGCCCTCGCCGCCGACGCCGATGCCCGCATAGTTGGGGCCGTTCTTCACGAAGATCGAGGTGTTGATGGCGCGGGCCATGCGCGAGAGGTTGTCGATGTTGGTGCTCCACATCGTGGCGGTGTGGCCGTACCCGTGCTCGACGCGCTTCGCGCAGGCGATGGCCTCGTTCACGTCCTTCACGCGCACGACCCCGAGCACGGGCATCAGCATCTCATGCTGCACGAAGGGGTGGCTCTCGTCGACCTCGGCCCAGAGGAGGCGCAGGTCGTCGGGCGCGCTCCGCCCCGCCGCGCGCAGGAGCACGTTGGCGTTCTTGCCCACAAACTCCCGGTTGACGTGGTTGTCGGGGGTGATGAGCACCTTCTCCAGCGCCCGGAGCTCCCCGGCCGTGAGTTCGTGCGTGGGCGCGTCGCGGAGGGCCTTCTTGAAGCGGTCGGCCACGGAGGAGACGACGACGATCTCCTTCTCGCACGTGCAGATGACGTTGTTGTCGAAGCCCGCCCCCGACACGATGCCGCGGGCGGCCTCCTCCAGGTGGGCGGTCTCATCGACCACGGCCGGGGGGTTGCCGGGCCCCGCGCTGATGGCCCGCTTGCCCGAGCGCATCGCCTGCTCCACCACCGCGCCGCCGCCGGTCACCACCACGAGGCGGATCCCCTTGTGGGTCATCACGGCCTGGGCGCTGGCGATGGTGGGCTCGGCGACGCAGCAGAGGAGGTTCTCCGGCCCGCCCGCAGCGACGATGGCGTCGCAGAGGAGGGAGACGAACCACGCGCTGGTCTTCTTCGCGAGGGGGTGGGTGTTGAAGACGACGGCGTTGCCGCCCGCCACCATCCCGATCCCGTTGTTGATGATGGTCTCGGTGGGGTTGGTGCACGGGGTGATCGACGCGATGACGCCGTAGGGCGCCCGCTCGGTGACCATGAGCCCGTGATCGCCCGAGCGCGAGATCGGCTCCAGAAACTCCACGCCCGGCGTCTGCGTGATGGCCGCGCGGTTTTTGATGCGCTTGTCGTCGACGCGCCCGAGCTTCGTCTCTGCCACGGCCCGCTGGCACATCTCTTCGAGCACCCCGAGGGCCGCCTCGCGCATCGCCCGCACCACGGTGCGACGCGTCTCCAGGGGCATCTCGTTGTACTGCTCGTAGGCCTTGCGGGCGGCGGCGACGGCGCTGTCGACGTCGTCGAACACGCCCCGTCGGCGCACGTGCACGACGGGGCTGAGCGCCTCGGCGACGGCGGCGCTGAGCCCCTCGGCGCGGACGCCTTGCTTCTTCAAACGGTCGACGACGAGTGCGGCGATCTCTTCGATCCGGGGGTCGTTCGGGCGCATGGCGCGCGGACGGTACCAAACGCGCTGGCAGGCAACCATAGCGACTCGACGTCCGCCCCCCGATTGACGCGAAGTTGACGGGGAAATGGGTTTACCGAGCGCGTCCCGTCGCGATAGCGTCGGAGGGTAGAAGGGTCATCCCTTACGCTTCTGTCACGGCCCTCGCCCCACCCCCCATTGGAGGACCTTACCGATCATGAGACGCGCATCCCTCTGGCTCCTCGCGCTGACCGCGTTCCTCGCGGCCTGTAGCGAATCTCCACCGGCCACCCCCGACGGCGGGGGCGCGGCGGACGTGGTCGATGGCTCCTCCGAGGTCGGGATCGACGTGGTCGACATCGACGCGCCCGACGTGGGCCTCGACGCGGTGCCGATCAACGAGACGGGCGCGGACGTCGCCGACGGCGGCGAGGTGGCGGTCCCCGGGCGGGAGTGCGCGGACGACCGCTACTGTGCGGCGGGTCAGCGCTGCATCGGCGGCCGCTGCGCCACCGACCCGTGCTCCACGATCGACAACGTCTGCGGCATGGACCGCTGCTTCTCGCAGTGTGTGCCGGTGCGCGACCCCTGCGGCGGCGTCCGTTGCAACAACAACGAGACCTGCCTCGAGGGCCGCTGCGTGGCGGGCTGCTTCCCCGCGCCGTGCGCCGGGGTCGTGTGCGCGGAGGGCGAGTACTGCTCGCGTTCGTCGGGCCGGTGCGAGGCCCTCCAGCGCTGCGCGGCGCCGTGCCCCGAGGGCTTCGCCTGCCACGTCTCGTGCTTCGCCCCCTCCCCCTGCGACGGCGTCACCTGCGCGATGGGTGAGGTGTGCGTCCGCGGGATGTGCGTCGCCAACCCCTGCGCGGGCGTGCGTTGCCCCGACGGCCAGATCTGCTCGAACGGCACCTGCATCGACACCTGCGGCTGCGCGACGCCCTGCAACCGCGGCGCGAACGACCGCTGCGTCTTCGGTCGCTGCGTGTGCGAGCCCCGCTGCCCGGCCGACGCGGCCTGCGGCGCCGACGACGGCTGCGGCGGCCGCTGCATGGGCACCTGCGCCGACCCGCGGCAGACCTGCGACCCGGTGGCGGGCACCTGCTCGTGCACCCCGCACTGCGCGGCTGATGCGCCTTGCGGCTCGGACGACGGCTGCGGCGGGCGCTGCAACACGGGCTGCGGTCCGGGCGAGCAGTGCAACACCGACGCGCGCCTCTGCGAGTGCGCCCCGCGCTGCCCGCCGGCCTCCGCGGCCGATGGCGTCGACTGCGGCGCGCCCGTCCCCAACGTCTGCGCCGGCGGCCCCTCCTGCGGCACGGGCACGCGCTGCGCTTCGGGCAACCGCTGCGTGGCGGGCGTCTGCGAGTGCATCCCGATGTGCCCGCCGGTGAGCACCGTCGACTGCGGGCAGCCCGTCCGCAACGCCTGCTCGGGCGCGTCGTGCCCCGGCGTCGGCACGCGCTGCAACCCCGGCGAGCGCTGCAACGCCATGGGCCGCTGCGAGTGCGTCCCCTCGTGCCCGCCCACCACGCCCGGTACGGTCGCGTGCGGCACCGACATCCCCAACAACTGCCCCGGCGGCCCGGTCTGCGGCGTCGGCACCCAGTGCCCGTCGGGGCAGCGTTGCAACGCCGCGCTCCGTCGCTGCGAGTGCATCCTCAACTGCCCGTCGGCCACCACCGTGACGTGCGGCGCGGTGATTCCGAGCAACTGCCCGGGCCAGACGTGCCCTGGCACCGGCACCGTGTGCCCGACGGGTCAGGCCTGCACCGGCGGTACGTGCCAGTGCGTCCCGCGCTGCCCGGGCACCTCGCCGAGCACCGTGGCGTGCGGCACCGACCTCCCCAACGTGTGCGCGGGCGGCCCCTCGTGCGGGATGGGGACGCTGTGCGCGCCGGGCCAGCGCTGCAACACCACGATGCGGCGCTGCGAGTGCGTCCCGTCGTGCCCGGCGGCCACGGCCATCGACTGCGGCATGCCCCTGCGCGACACCTGCGGCGGGATGAGCTGCTCGGGCGTGGGGACGCGCTGCGCCGCGGGCCAGCGGTGCAACACCACCACGCGCACGTGCGAGTGCATCCCGTCGTGCGCGGCGGCGACGGCGATCACCTGCGGTGCGGCGATTCCCAACGTGTGCCCGGGGATGACGTGCCCGGGTCGCGGGACGCTCTGCCCGGTGGGGCAGCAGTGCAACGCGACGACGTTCATGTGTGAGTGCGCCCCGCGGTGCCCCACGACCTCACCGACCACCGTCGCGTGCGGGACCAACATCCCCAACGTGTGCCCCGGCGGCCCGTCGTGCGGGACGGGGACGATGTGCCCGGCCACGCAGGTGTGCACCATGGGCCGCTGCGGCTGCGCCACCGGCCAGACGCTCTGCGGGACGGTGTGCGTCAACCCCACCACCGATCGCAACAACTGCGGCGCCTGCGGCCGCGTCTGCGGCACGGGTCAGTCGTGCGTCGCCGGCGCCTGCGTGTGCCCGACGGGCCAGACCTTCTGCGGCGGCGCCTGCGTCAACACGGCCACCAGCACCGCCCACTGCGGCATGTGCGGCCGCGCCTGCCTCACGGGCCAGTCGTGCATCGCGGGCGTCTGCGGCTGCGGCGCCGGCCTCACCTACTGCGCGGCGCTCTCGCGGTGCATCAACACCAGCGCCGACGTCAACAACTGCGGCTCCTGCGGGCGCGTGTGCCCGACGGGCCAGTCGTGCGTGGGCGGCGTCTGCGGCTGCCCCGGCGGCACCACGTACTGCATGGCCACCTTGCGCTGCGTCAACACCAGCAGCGACACCGCCAACTGCGGCTCGTGCGGCAACGTGTGCCCGACGGGCCAGCTCTGCCTCGCGGGCGTCTGCGGCTGCGCGACGGGACAGACGTACTGCACCAACCGCTGCGTCAACACCTCCACCGACACGAACAACTGCGGCCGCTGCGGCAACGTGTGCCCGACCGGCCAGTCGTGTACCGCGGGCGTCTGCGGCTGCCCGACGGGCACCTCCTACTGCGCGTCGCTCTTGCGCTGCGTGGCGACTGGCACCGACATCAACAACTGCGGCACCTGCGGCAACGTCTGCGCGATGGGCCAGTCGTGCATCGCGGGCACCTGCGCGTGCCCGACCGGACAGACGGTGTGCGGCGGGCGCTGCGTCAGCACCGCGAGCGACACCAACAACTGCGGCATGTGCGGGCGCGTGTGCCCCGCGGGCCAGGGCTGCGTCGCGGGCGTGTGCGGGTGCTCGACGGGCCAGACGTACTGCGCCACCCGCTGCGTCAACACCGCCACCGACACCTCCAACTGCGGATCCTGCGGGATGGTGTGCCCCTCCGGCCAGGTGTGCGCCGCGGGCCGTTGCCAGTGCCCCACCGGCACCACGCTCTGCGCGGGCCGCTGCGTCAACACGGTCACGGACAACAGCAACTGCGGCGCCTGCGCCAACGTCTGCCCCACCGGCACCACCTGCGTGAGCAGCGGCTGCGCGTGCCCCGGCGGCACCACCTTCTGCGTCGATCGGTGCATCAACACCTCGACCGACTCGGCCAACTGCGGGATGTGCGGCAACCGGTGCCCGACGGGGACCACCTGCTCGGGCGGCCGCTGCGTGTGCCCGACGGGCCAGACGCTCTGCGGCGGGCGCTGCGTCACGACCAGCACCGACAACAGCAACTGCGGCGCCTGCGGCCGCGCGTGCGTGTCGCCGCAGACCTGCCAGGCCGGCACCTGCGCGTGCGTCCTCACCTGCACCTCGGCCCCGGCGGCGGGGACCATCGCCTGCGGCACGGCCATCGCGCACCCCTGCGGGACGGGGAGCTGCGGCTTCGGCACGCAGTGCCCCACGGGTCGAGTGTGCGACGTCACGACGCGGACCTGCCGGTGCGTGCCGTCGTGTCCCACCGGGACGCTCTGCGGCGCTTCGGATGGCTGCGGTGGATTCTGCCCCGGCACCTGCGCGGCGGGGTCGACCTGCAGCGAGGTCCCGATGTCGAGCCCGCGGCGGTACCAGTGCGCTCCGGCCTCGTGCCCCGGCGGCTGCCCCTGCGGTCAGGTGTGCATCCTCGGCACCTGCGTGAGCCTCTGCGCCGCCGGTGAGACGGTGTGCAACTGCAACCTCTGCTGCCGCCCGGGCGAGACCTGCACGCCCTCGGGCTGCCTCCCGCCCGGCTGACGCGCTTCCCCCCTCCCCGTCCGCGCGCGATGCGACTATAGATCGCGCATGTTCCAGAAGATCCTGATCGCCAACCGCGGCGAGATCGCCGCCCGCATCGCCCGCACCTGCCGTCGACTCGGCGTCGCCACCGTCGGCATCCACTCGGAGGCCGACGCCGGGACGCTCCACACCACCGCGGTCGACGAGAGCCACCTCGTCGGCCCGGCGGCGGTGAAGGAGAGCTACCTCAACGTCGCGGCCATCCTCGACGCGGCGAAGAAGAGCGGCGCGCAGGCGATCCACCCGGGCTACGGGCTCCTCTCGGAGAAGTCGCACTTCGCCCGCGCGGTGCGCGACGCCGGGCTCGTCTGGATCGGCCCGCCCCCCGAGGCCCTCGATCGCCTCGGCGACAAGATGCGCTCGCGACGGACGGCCCTCGACGCGAACGTCTCACCCGTCCCCGGCGCCGACGCGCCCGTCGAGTCGGTGGAGGCGGCCCGCGCGGTGACCGCGCGCATCGGGTTCCCGGCCCTCGTGAAGCCCGTCGGCGGCGGCGGGGGCATCGGCATGCAGATCGTGAGGGACGAAGGCGGCCTGGAGCGCGCGATGAAGTCGTGCAGCGACCGGGCGGCGGCCTCCTTCGGCGACGCGCGGGTCTTCGTCGAGCGCTACGTCGAGCGGCCTCGCCACATCGAGGTGCAGATCTTCGGCGACACGCACGGCACCGTCGTGGCCCTCGGCGAGCGCGAGTGCTCGCTCCAGCGGCGCTACCAGAAGATCGTCGAGGAGTCGCCCGCGCCGGCCTTCGCGACGCCGCAGGGGGCGGGCTTCCGCGCGGCGATCCTCGACGCCGCGGTGCGCCTCGGCAAGGCCGCGGACTACGTGGGGGCGGGGACGTGCGAGTTCATCTGGGACGAGAGCCGGCAGGAGTTCTACTTCCTGGAGGTCAACTGCCGCATCCAGGTGGAGCACCCGGTGACCGAGATGGTGACGGGGCTCGACCTGGTGGAGTGGCAGCTCCGGGTCGCGTGCGGTGAGGCCCTCGACGAGACGGTGACCCGCAACGTCCCCCGCGGCCACGCCGTCGAAGCGCGGCTCTACGCCGAAGACCCCGCGAAGGGCTTCATCCCCAAGCCCGGCGACGTGAACGAGATCGTGTGGCCCACGGGCGAAGGCATCCGCGTCGACGCGGGGATCGCCGCGCCCGGCAAGGTGACGCCGTACTACGACCCGATGGTGGCGAAGATCGTCGCCTACGCCCCGACGCGCGCGGAGGCCATCGCCCGGCTCGACGCGGCCCTCGCGGCGACGACGGTGACGCCGCTGGTGCACAACCTCAGCTTCCTGCGGGCCGTGCTGGTGTCCGAGGAGTTCGCCTCCGGGCGCTACGACACCACCTTCGCCGAAGCCTTCGCGAAGCGGAAGCCCTGAGCCCGTGGCGATCCTCCCCGGCGCGACGATCGGCATCCTCGGCGGCGGCCAGCTCGGTCGCATGCTGGCCATGGCGGCCCGCTCCCTCGGCTATCGGGTGCACGCGCTCGACCCCGACCCTTCGTGCCCCATCCGCTTCGTCGTCGATCGGCT
>JBILLV010000286.1:0-11853 GCA_044375895.1 Polyangiales bacterium
GCGAGGACTTCGAAGGCGAGGAAGTCGTCGGGGAGGATGCCGACGTCAGGGCGCTCGAGGTCGACGTCGGTGGCCCAGGGGAGGTCGTTGCCGTTCCACTGGCCGGCCTTGGCGCGCTCGTAGAGTTCGCGCATGGCGGGCTGGTCGCTGGGGTAGCTCCAGTCGAAGTGGGCCGCGTGGTGCGCGCCCATGCGCGAGGGGGCGCCCTGCTTGCCGCGCTGGAGCACGAGGCCGCGCACCGCGGAGGGACCCATCGCCGCGAAGACGCGCGGATCACGGATCTGGGTGAACACTTCGAGCGTGTCGGCGAAGGTGTCGAGGCGGCGGCGGACCCCGTCGGGGACGATGTCCATCACGCGGCCGAGGAGGGCGGTGGCGGGGCTGCTCATGTACTTCTCCGTGCGTCGAGGGTGGTGATGAAGGCGCGCACCTTGGACTCGTGGTGCCGCGTGAGAAACGAGTGGATGAGGGGGACGCCGCGGTCGACCATCTGGGCGAGCTGCGTCGGAGGAACCTTGTCGACGATGCGCCCGAGCCACCCCGCCTCGTAGTGGATGAACTGCTCGATCGCCTCGACGTAGATGGTGAGATCGTCGACGCTGAACCCGAGCTCCGGGGTGAAGCCCGCGTCGCGCAGCTCGGCCCAGAACTGGAGCACCCACACGTCCTCCTGGCGCACCACCGTGCGGCCGCGGTCGTCGCGGGCGAGGGCGAGCACCCCGAGGGCGTCGAGGCGAGTGAGGTCGGCCCGGTCGAGCTTCAGGTCGTTGATGAGAGCATCCACGGGAACCGCTGTGGGCGCGCCGACGGCGGGCTTGAGCGAGTCGCCGAGTCGCTGCATCGCCTCGACGAGGGTCGAGCGCTGCGCGGGCGTGAAGGCGTCGCGCTCGGCGTCGAGCACGGCCTTGATGGCCTTGAGCGGGAGGAAGCGTTCCTCCTGGAGCTGGCGGATCAAGCGGATGCGCTGCACGTGCTCGTCGCCGTAGAGGGCCGTGTTGCGCCCGGTCTTCTCGCCCGCCGGGAGGAGGCCCTGCTGGATGTAGAAATGCACCACCGGCCGCGTCACCCCGGTGAGCGCGGTGAGCTCCTTCATCTTGTAGCGGGGGGCGGGCGCCGGGATCTTGCGCGCCTTGCGGGCGACGCTCACGGCTCGACCTCGACGGTGACGTTGGTGACGGCGCGGGCGCAGCAGGCGAGGGTGTAGCCCTCCGCTCGTTCGTTCGTCGTGAGGCAGTTGGGCTCGTCGAGCGCCACGTCGCCCGCGGCGACCTTCACCCGGCACGCGCCGCAGCCGCCCATCGTGCACGAGAAGGGCATGTCCACGCCGGCGGCGAGCCCGGCGTCGAGGAGCGTCATCCCCGGCGCGGCGGTCGCTTCGCGAGACCCTCCCTTCGTGCGGATCGTCACGAGCCGAGGCTCCGTCGCGCCGGTCGTGCGGCCGTGCGACGGCGTGAAGAAGCGCTCTTCGCGGAGGTGGTTCGGAGCGACGCCGCGCGCGAGGAGGGCCGCGCGGGCCGCGGCCATCATCGGGTCGGGGCCGCAGAGCATCCACGTCGCAGCGTCGTCGGCGAGCCCGTCGAACACGCGCGCGCAGGTGGCTTCGTCGAGGCGGCCGGTGATACCGGCCCACCGGTCGGGCGCGTGCTCCAGGGCGTGGACGAGGGTGAAGCGGTCGGGGTGGGCGGCCGCGAGGGCGTCGAGGGCGTCGCGGAAGATGACGTGGTCGCGGTCGCGGTTGCCGTACACGAGCGTGAAGCGGAGCGAGGGAGAGGCCGCGAGGTGCGTGCGGAGGAGGCTCATCATCGGGGTGATGCCGCTGCCGCCGGCGACGAGGACGATGTGTCGAGGCGTCGCGACATCGCCGACGGTGAACGACCCCGAGGGACCGAGTACGGCGATCGTGTCGCCGACCTTCGCGGTGTCATGCAGGTGGTTGGAGACGAGGCCCCCCGGGACGCGCTTCACCGTCACCGTGAGCCGTGCGCCGTCGGCCGCGGACGACGAGAGCGAGTACGCGCGGCGGTGCGCGACGCCCTCGATCACCACCTCCAGCGTGAGAAACTGACCCGCTTCGAAGGCCACCGGGCGGCCGTCGCGCGGGGCGAGCGTGAGGCTCACGGCGTCGTCGGTCTCGGGCGTGACGGCGACAAGGTCCATCGGGCGCGCCACGGTGGCGGCGCGGGGGGCGGCGGTGGGGGCGGCGACGCGCGGGGCGCGGGCGACGGTCTGCGCGATGTCGCCGCCGAAGAGGCGTCGGCTCACGTGCGTGACGTCCCGGCGGGCGACGTCGAAGGGCTCACGCCACGAGCGGGGGAGCCACGACCAGAGAGGGGAGGGCGTCGCGTCGATCATCGCGGGTGAAACTAGGGGGACTCACCGCATTGTGTCAAGTGATGCTATGCACTTCGAGGCGCGCGCAGACGTCGGCTGCGGGGGAGGTTTCGGGGCAGGCGTGGCGGGGGGGAGGGAGAGAGAGGAAGGGAGAGGGGCGATCAGCGCGTGAACGAGCTGAACGTGGAGCCGAAGCCCTGGAGCGCAGCGGCCGCGGCGCCCGCGGGGTTGGGGGCTGCGCCGCCGCCGCCGAGGAGACCCTGGATGCCGCCGTTGGCCTGCATTGCCTGGAACTTGTCCCAGAGGAAGTCGATCATGGGCGGGGTGATGAGCGCGCCGACGACGCCGGCGACGTTCTGCGGGAGGCCGCAGCGGGAGGCGATCACCTGGGCGACGTGGCCGCCCGCGACGCCCTGGATGCCGTCGATCGCGGCGCCCTTGAGGCCCTGACCGCGCACGAGCCCGGTGACGGCCGCGGTGAGGAAGTTGGTGGCGTAGTTGCTCTGGTTGACCTGGAGGAGCCCGAGGCCGCCCTGGGTGTTGCCCGTGAACGCGTCCTTCACCGCGGCGACGGCGGCGGGGAAGGCGGTCGTGAGGATCCCCGCGGACTGCTGCGGCGTGTACCCCTGCGCCTGGAGCTGGTTGTACGCCTGCTGGCCCTGCGGCGACTGCCCGAACGTCTGGAGAAGTTGATCGATCATGTGCTCCTCGTTGCCTCGCGTCTCGTACGCGCGGCGGGCGGCAAACGTCCCCGCGATGGCCCCCCTTGTCAAGGACGACCGCGGCTCACCAGACAGGCAGCGGTTCGAGGGTCGGACCGACCTGTAGCTGCGTGAACCACCGGGCGAAGTCGTCGTCGCGGATGCCGAGCCGCCGGTGCCAGGTGTGGAAGTACCGCGCGAGCGCCTCGCGGCGAGGGTGCGTCGCGCGGTGGTGGAGGAGGAAGTCCTTCGCGTTCTGCACCTTGTCGGCGCGGAGCATGTCGTTGACCTCCGCGAGTGGGCTGAGGGCCACCTCGGCGTCGGCCTTCACCTCGCGGTGGGAGAGGTAGCTGTTGGCGACGTGGCGGTACTCCAGCGCGAGGGCGAGCACCCGCGCGTCGTCGGTGAGCGCAGCGATGTCGGGGTACGCCTCCGCCAGCGCGTCGTCGGCCTGGAGGAGCGGATGGAGGCAGAAGGCCCGCTGCGCCCGTTCGCTCGCGCCGAGGTCGCGGAGGACGGCGAGGCCCTCGTCGATGTGGTTCATGTACGGGAGACCGGAGCGCTTCGCGTAGCGGTCGTGGTGGCGGGCCTCCACCGCGCGGTACTCGGGCCAGAGGCTGAAGCGCCCCGCGACGACGTGCGGCACGTGACGCTTCGTGAAGAGGGCCTCCAGCTCGCACGAGGGGGCCGTGACGAAGGGGTCGCGCGTCGACGCGAGGTGACGCGAGAGGTGCCCGGCGCCGCGCGCGCCTGCGAGCACGTAGACGCTCTGGCGCCGCACGCCGTCGGGGCCCGTCGCCCACGTGCGGGCGCCCCAGACGAGGCCCTCGTTGACGAGCGGCTCGATCGCGCCCTCCCAGCGGAAGCCGTCCGCGAGGCCCTGCACCGCCCGGTTCAGGAAGTAGCGGCGGGCGCCCTCGATCGTGTCGGCGTCGGGGTCGAAGCGGGGAGGGCCTGCGACGCCGGGCGCTTCGTGTTCGCTCATGCGTGGGATCGTATCCCAAACCACCCGCGCGTCGCTGCGCCCGAGGGGGAGGGCGGGGGTGTGGTGTCCATTGACAGAGGGTCGGCGCTGGTTCTCTCCTCACGGGGTGATGAAGGGTCCCGCTGGTCCGCCGCGTCCGCCGCCTGGGGTTGAAGACTCCAGCGAGGTGACGTCGCCGGGCCTGGTGCGCGCTCCGCAGAGCCCACGCGCGCTCGCGCTGCTCGACGACGAGGTGACCGTCGCCCGCGAGTCCGATGCCCATGCGGTTCGTCATGAGCGGGCGCAGCGGCCGCGGCTGCCGCCGGTGTTCGACGCCGACCCCGCGACCCTGCCGCTCACCGCCCGGGAGGTGCGCGACGCGCTCTCGGAGGACGTGACGCTCTCGGAGCGGGATGACTTCTCGGGCGACGGCGTCACGTCGCTCCTGGTCGAGTCACCGGCTGTGGTCGTGACGCCGCCCGCGGTCGTTGCCTCCTCGTCTCTCGACGACAGCACCGCCGACCTCCGGCCGCGCGACGCGATGCCCATCCACCGCATCCCCGCGCTGCCTGAATCGCCGCCGGCGCCGCGCCCGCGTCCGCACACGCTGGCTCCGCCGACGCCGCGCCTGCAGATGGCCGCTGCGGCGCCGCCCGCGCCGACCTTCGCAGCGCCTCTTCCTCCGCCGCCACCGCCACCGCCACCGCCCGCCGCGCCCGATCTGTTCGAGGTGCTTCCCGAGCCGCAGAGTCCGCCGCCGGGCGCGCTGCCGCCGCCGCGCGCGGCGATGCTGGTCTCCCCCGAGGTCGATGACGAGTCGGTCGACCACGCGCAGTTCATGACGCCGCTCCCGGTGCCGTGCACGCTGCGGACGGCGATCTCGTGGCGCAAGGCCAACCCGGGGCGGCCGGTGATCGAGCAGGTGGCGGTCGCCTTCACGAGGTGCCTCTGCGCGCTGCACGAGCGATCGATCGTCCTCGGCGAGCGCATCGTCCCCGAGAACTTCAACTGCCTCGCCGACGGCTCCGTCGAGTACCTGGAGGCGCTCGATCCCCCGCAGCGGCCCGTCGTCGAGCAGTACCTCGCGCCGGAGCTGTTTCGGGGGCGCGAGGCGACGGCGCAGACGGACGTCTTCGGCGCCGCGGCGGTGGTGTACGAGCTGCTCGTGGGGCGCGCGCTCAAGCCGGCGTTTCTCCCGCAGGTGGCGCAGACGACCCGCACCGACACCTGGTTCAGCGACCCGGGGCCGTCGTTTCCAGAGCCCTACCGCCAGCTCCTTCGGCCGGCCCTCTCCGACCGCGCGGCGCAGCGTCACCCCGACATGGCCACCTTCGCCGAGGAGCACCTCCGTGCCTGGCGTCTGGTGCACAACCCCGAGCGTCGCGTCGCCGCGAAGGAGGTGCCGAAGCCCTTCTTCACGCGCGCGGTGAAGATCGGCATCGGGGTCGCGGTGTTCGTGTTGTTTCTCCTCGTGCTGGCCTTCTTCCCCATCGATCAGCTCACGGCGCCGCCCGTCCCCACGGTGCAGCCCTCCCTCGGGCAGTGATGGCTGCGCAGGTCGTCTGCCCTGCGTGCGGCTCGCGCTACGGGCGCCGCTCCACTCGCTGCGCCCTCGACAACACCGCCCTCGTCGCGCTGCCCGACCCGCTCGTCGGCCGCGTCCTCGCGGGGCGCTACCGGATCGTCGGGACGCTCGGCGCGGGCGCGATGGCCGTGGTCTACGACGCCGTGGACGGGCGCGACGGGGCGCGCGTGGCGGTGAAGGTGTTCGACCCCATGGTGCGCGACGACGACGGGCTGCGCGAGCGCTTCCTCCGCGAGTGCGCGGTCGGGCGGAGCGTGCGTCATCCGCGCGTCGCCGCCACCCTCGACGCGGGCGACGACGGCGCGGTCACCTTCCTCGTCATGCAACGCCTCGACGGCGAGACCCTCGCCGCCCGCCTCGCGCGAGGTCCGCTCCGCGTGTCCGACGCGGTCGCGTGCGGCGCCCAGCTCGCCGACGCGCTCACGGCGCTCCATGGGATCGGCGTGGTCCACCGCGACCTCAAGCCGTCCAACGTGTTTCTCGTGGGCGACGTGCGCGAGCCCATCGACGCGCGGGTGCTCGACCTCGGCGTCGCGCGCGTCCCCGACGACCACCCGCTCACCGTCGCCGGGGCCATCGTCGGCACGGCGCGCACGATGTCTCCCGAGCAGGTGCGGGCGCTCCCCGCGACCCCCGCGAGCGACCTGTACTCCCTCGGCGCCGTCCTCCACGAGTGCCTCACGGGCGCGGCCCTCTTCCGCGGCAACGACCTCACCGTCCGCCGCGCCCACCTCGCCGCCGAGCCCCCGCGCGTCCGCTCGCTGCGCCCGGACGTCCCCGTCGCCCTCGACGCTCTCCTCGACGGGCTCCTTGCGAAGGACCCCGCGCGCCGCCCGCCCTCCGCGGTCGTCGTCCGCTCGCTGCTGCTCAAGCTCGCTGAAGACCCGTCGGCCGCGACCGAGCACGTCCACGCGAGCTCCCTGCGCGCGGTGGTGGCGCCCGACCCGCACGTCGACGCCGCGGCCTTCGGCGAGGCGCACCACACGCTCGACGCCCTGGTGGCGCACTGGTCGACGCTCTCCCCGGTGCTCGCTCGCGTCGCCGCGCTCGATGTTTCGTCGCCCGAGGGGGCCTCCGAGGCCGAGCTCGCCGCCCGCGATGATGCCCGCCGGAGCGCCCTCGACGCCCTGCGCCGCGACGGTGTCACGCGCGACGCGCTGCGGGCCCACGTCGCCCACGCGCGGGAGACGGCGGCGACGGTGGCGCGCGCGCTGGGGGAGCTCCTTGCGTCGCTCGACGGCTGAGTCGAAGGGGGCGGTTCTGGTATAACGCCGCGCCGTGAGCACCCCCTCTCCTCGCCGCGTCGCAGGCGTCACCGTCCCCCTCTTCTCCCTCCGCACCGAGCGCTCCTGGGGCCTCGGCGAGATCGGCGACCTGCCGGACTTCGCCCGCTGGCTCCGCACGGCGGGCGTGCGGATCGTGCAGCTCCTCCCGCTCGGCGAGATCGCGGGCGGCGAGACCTCGCCGTACTCCGCCCTCACGGCCTTCGGCATCGACCCGATGTACCTCTCCGTGAGCGCGATGGAAGACCTCCCGACGGATCAACTCCCCGCGCTCCTCGGCGACGACGGGATGCGCACGATCGCGTGGCTGAAGGCGCAGCCCGGGGTCGCCTACGAGGCCCTCCGGTGGCTCAAGAACAAGGCCTTCACCGCGGGCTTCGCGCGCTTCAAGGCGAGCGTCATCGGCACCGGGGGCGCGCGCGAAGAGGACTTCCTCGCCTTCACCCGCGAGCAGGCCGCGTGGCTCGACGACTACGCGCTCTTTCGCGCGCTCAAGGACGCCCTCGAGCAGCGCGCGTGGTGGGAGTGGCCGCCGGGCGTCCGCGAGCGCCACCCCGAGGCGATGCGCAACGCCCGCGAGGAGCTCGCGGACGGAGTGCTCAAGCACACCTGGCTCCAGTGGCTGGCGCATCGGCAGTGGGAGCGGGCGCGCGCCGAGCTCCGCGCGATGGACGTCGAGGTGATGGGCGACCTGCCGTTCATGGTGGGGGGCGACAGCGCCGACGTGTGGGCGCACCGGCACGACTTCCGCGGCGACGCGTCGGTGGGGGTGCCGGGCGATCAGTTCGATCCCGACGGCCAGGAGTGGGGGCTGCCGCCCTACGACTGGAAGGTGATGCGGGGCAACGGCTTCGCGTGGCTGTGGCGGCGCGCGAAGTACGCGGGCGTCCTCTACGACCGCTTTCGCATCGACCACCTGGTGGGCTTCTACCGCACGTACATGCGCCCCACCGATCGCATCCGCGGACCCAACGGCAAGCTCCTCCCGGGCTTCTTCGACCCGTCGGAGAGCGACGCGCAGCTCGCGCACGGCGAGTCCGTCATCGGCGCGATGATCGCGGGGGCGAAGGAGAGCGGCGCGGCCCTCGTCGCGGAGGACCTCGGCGACGTCCCCGACTACGTGCGCCCGTCCCTCACGCGCATGGGCGTCCCCGGGTACAAGGTGCTCATCTGGGAGCAGCGCGACGGGCGCTTCCACGACCCGGCGAGCTACCCCGCGCTGTCGGTGGCCTGCCTCGGGACGCACGACACCGCCGCGGTCGCGACGTGGTGGGAGCAGCTCCCGGCGTGGGAGCGCGCGGCGGTGTGCCGGCTCCCGGTGATGGCGGCGCGCGGCGGCGACGCGCTCGGCGCGCGGTACACGCCCGCCGTGCAGGAGGCGCTCACGGCGCTGGTGCTGGGCGCGGGCAGCGACCTCGTGCTCCTCATGGCGCAGGACGTCCTCGGGCTCCCCGACCGGATCAACACGCCGGGGACGGTGGGGCCGCACAACTGGACGTGGCGCCTGCCGCGGACGGTGGCGTCGCTCGCGGCGGACGAGGGCGTGCGGGCGAGCCTCGCGACGCTGCGCGCGCTGGTCGACGCGTCGGGAAGGTGAGCGCTACGAGTTGGCCGCGAGGTCGTCGTTGACGAGGGCGTCGTCGGTCATCTCGATGACGTCGTCGTCGGGGCGCACGGGCGGGGCCATGGAGAGCCCCGCCACGTACTCCAGCTCGGGCAGCATCGAGAGGCAGAACTCCTCGTAGGGGAAGGTCTCGTGCGAGTCCGTCCCCTCGCGGCGGTGGCTCTCGACGAGCCCCTGGATCACCGCGCGCACCCGGGGCGACACGCCGAGCGTGAAGCCGAGCACCTGCATCGTCGGCGAGAACGTGGGGATGGTGTCGCCGGTGCCGAGGGCCATCCACAGGGCGAAGGCGTAGAGGTACCAGCGGCGCACCTCGGGGAGGTCGGAGGCGTCGACGTCCACGAGGGGGATGGGCTTGCGGCAGGCCTGCTCGATGGCGTCGAGGGCGGCGACGTCGTGCCCGCTCTCGATGGCCGCGTTGACGAGCGCGGGGTAGGCGAGCTCGGGCAGCGTGCCGGTCTGCCACGCGACGGCGAGCAACAGGAGAAAGGCCTCGATGGGGAGGTTGTCGTGGGCGTCGAGGGAGAGCTGGATCTGCGACTTGAGGTGGCTCGGCTCCTCGGCCTCGGGGGTGGTCTTGGCGTACTGGAGGCCCTCCTGCACCACGGTGGCGAGCACCTCGACCGACACCGCGGGGAGCGGGACGGCGAAGGCGTTGGCGGCGACGAGGGCCCAGCGGTCGAGCACGGTGAAGCGCGTGCCGACGACGAAGATGGACATCTGCGCGAAGCGATGGATCGCGCGGATGCGGGTGACCACCGCGCGGCCGTGGTCGTCGAGGCTGTCGCCGTCGACGAAGATGAGCTGCGGGGCCGGACCGGCGAGCGCCTGCGTCAGACCCTCCGGGGCGCACTCCTCGAGGTCGCCCTCGTAGGCCACCTCGCAGGCGCGCCGACAGGCCGCAAGGAACATCGGAGCGCGGGCCACAACGATGATGCGCTCGGCGGTCGCGCTGACGGTGGGGGCGGACACGGGCGGGGATTGTATCCGACTCTCCCCAAAGGGAAGAGAGGGGATGAGGTGCTTCAGAGGGTGAACGGCTGTACAATTTCCGCGGCCTCCGGGGTCCGGGGCGGCGGGAACGTCCAGCGACGGATGGCCGATTCGATGCACCGCCCGGCGGCTCCTTCGGCCTCCGAGCCGGGCTGTGCCGACACCACCCGGACCCGCCCCGAGGGCTTGAGGGTGATGCGCACGAAGAGCCGCGTGCCGCTCGAAACACCCGCGGCGCGAGCCATCTGAACGCACGGGGCCACGTCGCCCAGGCGCCCCTGGATGAACTGCTGCACCGGGTCGACCGGGGTGTTGGCGGGGGGCGGGCGCGCGGCGGCGAGGCGCACCGGCAGGGCGACCGGGGCGCGCACGGGCAGGGCGGTGTGAGGGGCGGCGGACGGAAGCGCCGGGGCTTCGGGGGCGGGCGTCGCTTCGAGGTCGAGCTGGAGCCGCATCGTGCGGTCGAGGACGAGCCACATGCGCCGCGTCTGGTAGTCCTGCGCGGACAGCTCGATCATCTCCTGCTCGTGGCCCGGCTCGATCTCGATCTCGATCGGGAGCGGGTACGTCCGGCCGCGGAGCGAGAGGGACGGGCGCGGCGCGTTGGAGCGAACCTCCAGGTGGATCGACGTCGCCGTCGGGGGCGCCGTGGGGGCCGGCGGTGTCGGGACGGTGACCGCGGGCGTCGGGACGACGGGGCGTCGCGGGTGCGGGGCGATGAGGGAGTACACCGCGGCGAGGGTGGCCGCCCCCGCGGCGAGGGCGATGGGGGCCGCGCGATGCGGCGCGGGGCGCGCGGGGAGCGGCGAGGCCAGCGGGGGCGTGACGGCGATGGGGGCGACGGGCGCGGGATCCACCGGGGGGGCAGGCGGCGCGGTGGGGGCCGCGGGAGAGAGCGACGGCGGCGTCGGGGCAGCGGAGACTGCGGCCGGGGCGTCGAGGCTCTGGGGGGCCGACGGGGAGTGCGGGGCCGAGGAGGGCATGGCGGGCGCCACGGGGGCGAGCGCGTTGACGGCGGTGTCGGGCACCGCGGGGGTGTCTGACGCGCTCGGCGTACGGGCGGGGAGCATCCCGCGCGGGGCGAGGAGGAGGGGCGACGACGCGACGCCTTCGGTCATGTCGATGGAGAAGGTCTCGACCTGCGGCGACGAGGCGTGCGCGCTCTCGATGTGGACGCGCGGGGTGCGGTCGGGCTCGGCGCGGGTGGAGGCGCGCGTGGGGATGCTCGCGGCGCTGCGGGGGGTGATCCACGAGGGCGTGCCCGGCGACGACATCGAGAGGACGGTGGCCTCGCACTCCTGGAGGCCCGCGAGGAGGGTGTCGATGCTCTGGGGGCGGTCTTCCTGGCGCTTGGCGAGGCAGCGGCGGACGAGGGCTTCGAGGACGGGCGGCACCTCGAGCGCGTGGCACCGGTCGCGCATCGCGGGGACGGGGCGCGTGAGGTGGGCGCGGAGCATCTGCGTGGTGTTGTCGGCGTGGAAGGGGGCGAGGCCGGTGATGAGCCGGTAGAGCACGACCCCGAAGGCGTACACGTCGGTCGCCGGGGTGGTGGGCTCGCCGCGGATCTGCTCGGGCGCGATGGACTCCGGCGAGCAGAGCATCTCGCGGAGGGTGTGCGAGCTGCCGAGGCCGGCGAGGAGGAGGTTGGTGAGCCCGAGGTCGCAGAGGACGACGCGCGCGTCGGAGCCGTCGTTGGAGGCGTGGCCGACGAGGGTGACGTTGGTGGCGCGCAGGTCGCCGTGGACGAGGCCGACGCGGTGGGCCGCGGCGAGGCCCTGGGCCACCTGCTGGGCGATGGTGAGCACCTCGTCGACGGCCATACGACCGCGGGTGTGGACGTGGGCCTGGAGGCTCTCGCCGTCGAGCATCTCGGTGACCACGCAGAAGCGCTCGGCGCCGTCGACGCGCACGAGCCCGCAGTCGAGCACGCGCTCGACGTTGGGGTGGTCGAGGCGCGGCATGCGCTCGGCCTGGCCCCACACGCGGGCCCAGGTGGCGCGGGCCGTGTTGTCGCGCGGGAGCGAGTGGGCGAGGAGCTTCACCTGGACGGCGTTGCCGGTGTGCTGCGGCAGCGCGCGGTAGGTGTCGCCGCGGGGTTCGGTGCGGAGGTGCGCGACGACGCGGTAGTCGTCGAGCACGGTGACGCCGAGGAAGGGGTCGCTGGGCCGGTGGACGCTGGGCTTCATGGCGGTCATCGGGTGGGGCTCAGGGGCGGAAGGGGACGGGGACGCCGGGGATGGGCGCGTGCCGCGGGCCGCGCAGCACGCGGACGATGGCCGGCGCGACCGAGCGGCTGAACTCGGCGACGCGGAAGCCGTCGCGGGGCGAGAGGGCGCCGCGCTCGCGCACCTGCTCGACGGTGCTCTGGATGG
>JBILLV010000287.1:0-11845 GCA_044375895.1 Polyangiales bacterium
GTCGCCCGCGGTGATCACGCAGCGCCCGCCGCACAGCGTCTGCGCGGGCAGGCACGTGCACCCCCCGACGACGCACACCTGGCCCGTCGCGCACGCGTTGTTGCAGCGACCGCAGTGCGCGGTGCTGACCGCCGTCACGACGCAGCGCCCCGCGCAGAACGTCTGCCCGAACGGGCACGCGCACGCGCCGCCGATGCAGCTCTGGCCGCCCCCGCAGACGTTGTTGCAGCGGCCGCAGTGGGCGCCGTCGCTCTGGGTGTTGACGCAGCTCGCGCCGCACAGCGTGAAGCCCGTGGTGCAGTTGCACACCCCGCCGCCGCACACCTGCCCGGCGGGACAGACGTTGTTGCAGCCGCCGCAGTTGCGGGCGTCGGTGTTGGGGTCGACGCAGGCCGCGCACATCACCCGCGGCGAGGTGCAGGTGGAGACGCAGACCCCGTCGACGCATCCCTGCCCCGCCGAGCAGCCGCGGTTGCACCCGCCGCAGTGCGAGGGGTTGCTGCGGATGTTGACCTCGCAGCCATCCGCCTCCTGGCCGTTGCAGTCGGCGCGCCCGGCGTTGCACGTCAGCGCGCACGACGCGGCCATGCAGAGCGCGGTGCTCTCGGGGCGAGCGGGGCACACGCGACCGCAGGCGCCGCAGTTGGTCGCCGCCGTGAGCGACGCCTCGCAGCCGTTGCTGGGGTCGCCGTCGCAGTCGCCGAAGCCCGCCGCGCAGCGCAGCACACAGCTGCCCATCTCGCAGGCCGCCGTGGCCATCGCCCCCGCCGGGCACACGAGGCTGCACACGCCGCAGTGCTGGACGTCGGTGGCGGTGTTCACGCAGCGGCCGCCGCAGATCGCCTCGCCCGGGGCGCAGTCGGCGTCCTTCGCGGGTGCGTCGTCGAGCACGTCGGGCGGAGGCGGTTCGGTGGGGACGTCAACGGCCGTCGCGTCGGGGGCGACGTCGTCCGCGCGCTCCGCGGTCGCGTCGAGGGCCTTGTCGGTGGAAGCGTCAGCCTGGACGTCGAGGTCGGGGCGCTCGTCGGCGGTGTCAGGGGCGAGCGCGACGTCGTCGGGCGCGTCGGCCAACGGGTGGTTGAGCGCGCAGGCCGCACACAGCAGCGCCCCCACCAACCACCGCATCGATCGCATCATGACACCTCCTTCACGCAAGAAGCTCGCGCCGCGATGGAAGCACGATCGTGGCGTCGGGCGGAAGGGCCGGCACCCGCTGGGGACAGAATCACCGCGGGCGCTTCGACCGGCGGGGCGCCGCTTTGTTGACTTCTCCGCCGCGAAATTCTTCACCTCACGCATGCGCTTCGCTCGGATCGCCCCCCTCGCCCTCACCGCCGCCCTCGCCGCGCCGCTCACCGCCTCCGCGCAGGTGCGCCAGCCCGACGGCACCGTCGTCCCCCTGCGCAACAGCAGCGACGGCCTCAGCGTCGGCGAGGTGCTCGGCCGCCGCGGCGAGATGAACCTCCGCGCCCCCTTCACCCCCTACGACGCGCAGGCCAACGCCCGGCAGGATCCGCAGACCTTCCGCCCCGGCTGCCGCATCTCGTTCACCGTGATCGCCCGCTTCGCCGGCCACGCCGACGCCTTCGGCTGGTACAACGTCGTCCCCGGCCGCACCACGCCGCCGCCCGTCGCCGAGCGCTACGTCATCGTCCCCGCGGGCAACATGGACACCCCCATGGCGATGGGCGGCGTCGGCTTCACCGCCAACCTCGACATCGGCACCGACGCCCGCTACCGCGGCGGCGACATCGGCTTCTTCCTGGAGAACACCACCCAGGAGCACGTGTACTTCACCGAGCGGCGCTATCAGCCGAGGGACGTGCCGGGCTTCGTCTACGGGCTCATCTACGACAGCCGCGTCACCGCCGGCGGCTTCTACTTCGCCTGGGAAGACCTCATCCAGGGCAACGACAGCGACTTCAACGACCTCATCGTCCTCGTCGACAACCTCACCTGCACCGGCGGCGGCGCGGCCTGCGCCGTCCCGGGCGCCCGCGGCGTGTGCGCCACCGGCGTGCTCCAGTGCCGCAACGCCGAGCTCACCTGCGTCTCCACCACGCAGCCCTCCGCCGAGCGCTGCGACGGCTTCGACAACAACTGCGACGGCACCGTCGACGAGGGCGACACGCTCTGCCCCGCGCGCCAGGTGTGCGACCGCGGCGTCTGCGTCGAGCGCTGCCAGGTGGAGCTCGGCTGCCTCCCGGGCTTCGTCTGCACCCCGCGCGGGTCGTGCGTCGAGACCGCCTGCGCGACCGTCACCTGCGCCGCGGGCAGCGTCTGCACCGGCGGCCGCTGCGTCGCCGCGTGCGACGGAGTCACCTGTCCCCGCGCCCAGGTCTGCCGCCAGGGGCGCTGCGTCGACCCCTGCGCCGGGCTCACCTGCGACCGCGATCAGGTGTGCGTCGAGGGCGTCTGCCAGACCCGCTGCCCCTGCCGCCGCTGCGGCGCCAGCGAGCAGTGCATGACCGACGGCCGCTGCCGCCCGATGGACTGCGCGGCGGTGACGTGCGGCGCGGGCCAGTACTGCCAGGGCGGCCGCTGCCTCGACGCCTGCCAGGGAGCCGTGTGCCCGCGCGGCGGCCGCTGCGTGGCAGGCGCGTGCGTCGAGCCCGTCACCCTCGCCGACGCAGGCGCCGACAGCGGCTCCGACGCTGGGCGCGACGCGGCGGCCGACGGGCTCCCGCCGGTGGACGCTCCCTTCTTCCAGGACGTGAGCGTCGCGATGGACGACGGCCCGCGCGAGCCGACGCCCATCGCGGGCTCGGAGTCGGGCTGCGGGTGCCGGACGACGACGGGCGACGCGCGCGGCGTGGGCCTCGCGCTCCTCGCCGCGGCGGCCGCGCTCTCAGGGCGTCGGCGGCGTCGCTGAGGCGCGGCGGGCGGCGATCGCGGCCAGCGTCTCGGCGAGGACGTTGGCCGCGAGGAGCGAGGTGATCCCGTTGAGGTCGAGGCCCGGCGACACCTCCATCACGTCGCAGCCCACCACCGGGAGGTGCGTCGTCGCCCGCACGAGGGCCAGCGCCTGCCACGAGAAGATCCCGCCGGGGACAGGGGTCCCGGTGCCCGGCGCCATGCTCGGATCGACCGCGTCGACGTCGAAGGACACGTAGTACGGGCCCGTCGCGGGCATCGATTTCACCCGCTCGATGACGGCGTCGAGGCCGCGGTGCACGTCCTCCGCGCTCACCAGCCGGAAGCCGTGGGAGCGGGCGAAGGCGAGGTCGTCGCGCGTGGAGTAGGGGCCGCGCAGGCCGATCTGGATCACGTCCGCGGGGCGGAGGAGGCCCTCCTCCACGGCGTTGCGGAAGACGGTCCCGTGGTGAGGGTCGCAGCCCCAGGCGGGCCCGTAGGTGTCGGAGTGGGCGTCGAAATGGATGAGCCCGAGGGGGCCGTGCACCGCCGCGAGCCCGCGCAGCACGCCGAGCGAGCAGGTGTGGTCGCCGCCCACGAACGCGCTGATGGCGCCCGCCGCGGCGATCTCCCGCGCGCGCTCGGCGAGGTGGGCGAGGGTGCGGGTGACGTCCATCGGGACGCACAGCACGTCGCCGCCGTCGGCGCAGCGGAGGTGTTCGAAGAGGTCGACGCCAGGGTCGGGGTGGTACCCGCGCGTGAGGGCGCTCGCCTCCCGGACGCCGCGCGGGCCGAAGCGGGCCCCGGGGCGGAAGCTCGTCCCGCCATCGAAGGGCGCGCCGACGATGAGGCAGTCGACGTCCCGCGGGTCGTCGTGGAGCGGCAGTCGGAGGAAGGTCGACACCCCCGCGAAGCGCGGCGTCACGCGCGGAGACACCGGTCGGAAGGCGTCGCTCATCGCGTCACGGGTGCACGGAGAGCGAGACCGAGGTGCGCGCATCGACCGTCTCGCCGTCGCCGATGGGCGGCACCACGCCGAGCCGGCCGCGGAGGCAGGCGTCGAAGCGCGCGTCCGGGCTCTGCGCCACGTCGAGCGACGTGAGGTGACCGCGCGCGTCGGCGCGGAGGTCGATGGTCACCGACGTGGGCTGGAGCTCGGGGCGCTGCTGCACCGTCGCCTGCCAGCACGCCTGCACGATGTGGCTGTCCTGGAAGGCCCGCACCAGCGCGTCGGCGCGCGGCGACGAGGGGGCCAGCGCGAGGGCGGTCTGCTGCACCGCGCCGCCCGTCGGAGCCTCCCCCCGCGGCGCGGCGATGGCGACGTCGACCCCCGCGTCGGGGGCCATGAGCTGGGGCGTGGGCACGGGGGCGCGGCGCGGCGGCGCGGGGGTGGCCTCGGGCTGCGGCGCGTTCATCCGGCCGATGTAGAGGCCGCCGAGGAGGCCGGCGGCGAGCACGCCCGCCATCATCAGCCACACCACCGGCGGCAGCCCGCGCGGCGTCGGCGGCGCCGACGTCGGCGGCGCCGCGAGCGGAACCACTGGCGGCGTCATGAGGGCAGGCGTCGGAGCGAGGATCGGCGCGAGCGCCGGGGCCGCGGGCGGCGGCGCCGGGGGCGTGCTCTCCAGCGCGGGCGGCGCGCTCATCAGCGGGTCGAGCGAGGCGTCGGGCGTGTTGCGCGACGCCGACGCCGCGGGCGGAGTCACGGAGGGCGCCGCGGGAGACGCGGGCGGCGTGAGCAGCGGCGACTCCATCGCGGGTCGCAGCGAGGGCGACGAGGCGTTCTTCGCGGGCTTGGCGAAGAGCTCGTCGAGGAGCTCGTCTTCGGGGCGCTTCTCCGCGGGGCCGTCGGCCTTCGCGGCGGGCGCGTCGCCGCTCACCGGGGCCGCGACGGGCGGCGTCGCGGGCGGCGGCTCGGGCGGACGAGCGGGCGCGGGCGTCGCGTCGGATTTGTCGGGCGAGGTCGCGGTGGCCGGGCGCGTGGCGGGGGTGCGGGCGAGCGGCGAGATCGACGCCGTCGGAGGCTTCGAGCGCTCCGCTTCGGGCTTCTCCGCAGGCTTCTCCGCAGGCTTCTCCGCAGGCTTCTCCGCGGGCTTCGTCCGGCTGCCCTTGCCCATGATCCCCGCGAGCGACGGGTCGAGGCCCGACACCCGCGTGGCCTCCTCGTCGTCATCGAGCACCGAGGGGCGCGCGCTGCGGGCGGCGGTGGACTGACGCGCCGACTCCGACGGCCCCGAGGCGTTGGTGGGCTGGCGGAGCAGGTCGGCGAGCTCGGCGATGTTCTGCAGCGGGCGCCAGTCGTCGAGCCCCTCACGCCACACGAGCGTGTCGGGCACGATGTCGCCGGCCTGCACGCGGGCGGCGAGCTCGGCGCGCGCGAGCGGTCCCACCGGGACATCACGAATGCCCGCGTACCAGCCGCGCTCACCGGCCGCGGCGGGGCGGTTGCCGAGCCCCCCGGCGGCGGCCGAGCGCGCCGCGGGCGTCGCCATCGTGGCGGCCCGCGCGGGAGCGGCGTTGAAGCCCGACGAGCCGAAGGCGGGCCCCGAGGTCGTCCCGGGCCGCGGCTTCACGGGGGCGGAGCGCACCGCGGGGACCGCCATCGTGGCCGGGCGCGGGGCGGGCGGCACCGAGCCCGTGGCCGACGCGCCGCTGAGCGCCGTCTGCGTGGGCGCTTCGAGCTCGATGATGTGGTCGCACTTCTTGCACCGGAAGCGCGTGACGGCGCGCCCCTGGAGCTTCTCGTCGGCCACGTGGTACTTCTGCTTGCACTTTTCGCAGATGAAATTCATCGGTCGTCTCGCGGCGTGGTCAATGCGTCGGTGGGCTACGCGAGGAGCGCGATCACCCGTCCTTTGATCTGCTCGCGCGTCGCGTCGTCTGGCGCCGCGTGGAGGGCGCGCTCCCAGGACTCGAGCGCGCTGTGTCGAAAGCCGGCCTTCTCATAGAGGACGGCGAGGTTCTTGAGCGAAGGGAAGAAGCCGTCGTGGAGCGCGACGCTCCGCTCGAGCGACTGGATCGCGCGGAACAGCTCCCCCTGCCGCCCGAGGGCCAGGCCGAGGTGGTAGTGCAGCCGGAAGGAGTCCTCCGCCGCCGCCGCCGCGCGCTCCAGGTGGCTCACCGCCGAGGCGATGTCCCCGCGCGTCCACGCGTCGTTGCTCTTGCGCAGCGCCAGGTCGGCGTCGGCCGGGAGCGCTTCGTCCATGGCGGCGCCAGGCTCGAGGCAGCGCCCCACCCGCACCACGACGTCCGCCGGCGTAAACGGCTGCGACAGCACCGCGCCGACGCCAAACGCGCCCGCGAGGTCGCGCTCCGTCCGCCACCCGAGCGACGCCGAGGCCACCACCAGGATGGGGACGCCCGCGAGGCCCTCGTGGCTCCGCGCCTGCCGCACCACGTCGAAGCCGTGCGGCCCCGGGAGGTCGATGTCGATGACGAGCAGCGTCGGCGGCGCCGCGGCGGCCCGCGTGAGCGCGTCGAACACCGACGCGTGGACCGTCACCGCGAAGCCCATCGACGCCACGCCCTCGCGCAGCGCCGCGGCGACCGCATCGGACACGAGCGCGAGGCACGTGCGCGTGGGCTGCGGGAGGATCGCCGGGCGCGCCGCGGGCGGCGGCGGCGCGGGCGCCGGCACGACGGGGTTGCGCGGCGACGACCCGGCGGGCGGCGGCGACGGGTTGATCAGCGTGCTCATCCGCGTGCGGCGTGCGATGGGCGGCGCCGACGAGGCCACGCGGGCGAAGGGCTGCGGCGGCGACGGGCGGATCGAGGGGTGCGGTGACGACGGGCGCGTCCCCTGCGGCGGCGCGGCGTGGGGGAGGTCGGGGGAGAGCTCGATGGCGCCCGCCGCGCGGAGGTCGTACGCGCGCTCGATGATCTCCCGGAGCGCCTCGGCGTCGGCGAGGTAAGGGTACACCCGCTTCCCCGTCACAAACTCCACCTCGCGGATCGCCTGCTCGGACGCGGGGTCGGCCACCGCGAGCAGGAGCGCGTCGTCCTTCACCAGCAGCGGGAGCACGAGGTGGCGGCGCGCGAGGTCGCGGGGGAGCACGTCGAGCTCGACCAGGTCGAGGGGCATCACCCGCACGTCGATGCCCGGCACGCCGAGGCGGTCGGAAGCTGCGATGACGCCCTGGCGCTCGGCGTCGATCGCCGCCATCCGCACGCCCGTGTTCTCGGGGCCCTGGGCCTCGAAGGACGTCGCAGATCGGGGGGTCGAATCGTCGCGGTGGGGCATCGCTGCGCGAGGCCGCCGCGCGTTGCAGCGGCCTTGCGGAAGATACCGTATCACCGCCGCGCGCTTCGCATCAACGATCGCGCCGGACGCACCCGGCGCGCGCGACAGAACTCCCCCGCGCGGGTCACATCCCGGCGAGGATGCGCCATTCGTTGCCGCTCCGCTCCAGCTCCAGGCGGTTGTCGGCGACGCGGCGGTACCACGCCTCCTCCTCCTGGTTTGACGCGGTGGAGCCGCGCACCGGGTCGATGTGCAGGGCGGGGCTGCGGTCGCGCGGGTCCGGAGCTCCGACCTCGGCGCGGAGCGTGTAGCTGCCGGTGTAGGTGAAGTCCACGTGGATGTGGTTGGCGTTCTGCGAGTCGACGGCGACGCGGCGGTAACGGATCTCGTAGCGCACCTGCCGCACCTCCTGGCTCCACGTCTCCAGAAGCCGCTGGAGGCCGTCGTAGCCGTAGTCGTCGTCGCCCGAAGGCGTGCCGCCGTCTTCGAAGTAGCGCGGCGACGCGAGGGCGAGCAGCGCGCGGGCGTCGCGCGTCTCCACGGCGCGCCGGTAGCGCTCGCAGAACGCGATGATCTCGCGGTTCTCGGTGGTGTCGGGCACCTCGGTGTTGGGGATGCGGCCGGTGGCGCACCCGAGGAGCGAGAGGGCGAAGGCGGCGATGAGGGGGCGCATAAGGGGATTGGGGGGCGTTCTCCGGCAGGCGCAACGCCGCCGCGGCGGGCGGATATTCCATCACGCCCGCCCGCGCAGCAACAGAAACACCGCCCGCGCATCCCCTTGCGCGCGCACCTGCCCGGGTGGTACGTGCCGCCCCCACCGCCCCCATCTCATGAGCGACGCTCCCCCCACCCGCGCTTCCCGCCGCGCCCAACGCATCGAGGAGGCCGTCCTCGAGCTCGACGGGGTCGCCGCGGTGCGCGTCTGGGAGCTCCCGGGCCGCGTCGAGATCGGCGTCCACGTCGCCCCGAGCAGCACGCCCGCGGACGTCCTCCCGCGCGTGACCGAGCTCACCAGCGCGATGCGCGAGGGCGACGAGGTGTGGGAAGTCGGCCTGCTCACCGAGGCGTGACGGATCGGCACGCTGTGAGCGGTCCGCCCGACGCGCCCCCGCCACGGCCCCCTTCGCGTTGACGTTTCCCCGGGATTTCCCGTGCGGCACGCGCGTTGCGGAGTGGGCCGCACGATGAGCAACCCTTCCCCTACACTCGACCCCTGGCGGGCGCTCACCCACCCCGCCTGGTGGTGCGCGCTCGGCCTCCTGGCCCTCAACGACCACGTGCTCAAGGGGAGCGGCATCCTCCCCGGCGCGGTCACCGGCAAGCTGAGCGACTTCGCCGGGATGGTGGTGGCGCCGGTGCTCGCGGCGGCGCTCCTCGGCGCCCGGTCGCGGCGCGCGGTGGCGATGAGCTTCGCGCTCGTCGCCGCGGGCTTCGCGGCCATCAAGGTGTCGCAGGCCGCCAGCGCGCTGTACGTCGGCGCCCTCGCGGGCATCGGCTTCTCCGGCCGCAACGTCGTCGACCCCACCGACCTCGTCGCCCTCGCCGCGCTGCCGCTCGCGTGGCGGCTCTGCGCGGTCGTGCCGAGCGGGTCGCGGCGCGTGGCGGTGCAGCGACTCGCGGTGGCCCTCGGAGGCATCGCCTGTGTGGCGACGAGCCCGGCGACGCCGAGCGAGCCGGTCCCCGGCCAGTGGATGACGAGCGCCATCCTCGCCAACACCACCAGCAACGCGCTGGAGGTGCGGCTCCGCTGGATCGACGGCCGGGTGGCATGCACCGAGGTCGGCGGCGACGCGCGCGGGGTCTTCCTGCGGAGCGCGTTCACCTCGGAGCCGCTGACGGTGCTGCTGACGGCGGGGCAGACCTTCCCGCTGACGCGCGCGGAGGCGTTCCGCGCCATCATGCCCACGCCGTCGGGGGCGTCGGCGCCGGCGCCGACCGAGACGGTGGGCTGTGACGCGGTGCTGGTGCAGGCCGACAACCTCCCGAGCGTCGTGGTGTGGCTCTCGGGCAACACCACCTTCGCGCCCGTCCGCTGGGGAGGGGGCGGCGGCCTCGGCCTGGCGCCGGTGGCCGCGCTGCTGCTCGAAGGCGAGCCGACCTCGCTGACGGCGCGCGGCACCAACGGCCTCGTGACCGCGCCGCCCGCCGACGCGCCGAGCGCGTGTGGTGAGCCCACCACCCGCTACTTCGTCGCCGGCGACGCCTCCCTCTGGAACAACCTCCCCGTCGCGAGCGTGCGCGTCCAGCCCGACGGGTGCACGCGCCTCGGCTCGGCGGGGACGGCCGCGATGACCCTGTGCATCCCCGAAGACGCCGTCCCCTTCCGCGTCGGCGACGTGGTGACCGCGTTCGTGACCGACCGCGTCTGGACCATCCGGGCCGAGCGCGGCGCGCAGCTCCTGGTGGTCCCCTCGATGCCCTACAACCCCAACCTCCCGGGGCTCAACGTCCGCGTGCTCCCCACCGCGTGCCTCGCGCACACCGCGTGCGGCGCCTACCTGGAGCGGGCGGGCCTCTTCCGCGGCGACGAGGCCCTCCCGCGCAACGAGCGCATCGAGCTCGGCGGCTCCCGCGCGTACTTCGGCGGCGCCGAGCGCGTGATCGTCAGCCCCAGCGCCTGCGGCAGCGCGTCGCCTGTGACGGCTCCCTTCGCTCCTCTCCTCAACCTCGCCATCGTCACCGGACTCTGAGGTCACGCCATGAAGCCCTGGTTTCTCCCCCTCTCTGCCCTCCTCCTCGCGGCCTGCGCCGACTCCTCCACCGCCCCCTCCGGCGGCGGCGTCGGCCCCACCCCCACCCTCACCGGCACGCGCGGCGTGGTGCAGGGCGGCGCGCAGGACATCGGTGAATTTCGCGCGATCGTGGCGCGCAACGAGGTCCCCTCGCCCGCGACGCTCGACGCGACGGGCTTCTTCGCCGAGCACGCCTTCGACCTCCCGCCGGCCACCTGCGGAACCGCCATCTGCGTCAACCCCATGCTCGCGGTGGCGCCGCGCTTCGACAGCACCAACTGGACGATGGGCTTCGTCACCCTCTCCACGGCCATCGACCCCGCGACGCTCCCGCGGCCGCCGCTGCACCTCGTGGTCACGCTCACCACGTCGCTGCGCTACCTCGGCGTGTCGCGCGGCCTCGCGTCCATCTTCGCGGGCCTCCGCCCCGAAGACCGCGTGAGCGTGGTGCTCCCCGGCCCGCACCCGCGCATCGCCCTCCACGGCGTGCGCCCCGACGACCCGCGGCTCATGGTCAGCGCCCCCGGAACCTCCCTCGAAGGCGCCCTCTACGAGTCGCTCGCGGAGGCCAGCGCGGCCATCGACACGCTCCCCGGCTTCACCGGCGCGCACCGCGTGATCGTCGTCACCACCGGCCCCGGCAACGGCTTCGTCACCGACGCCGACCGCATCCTCGGCCTGGGCTCGGCCCTCGCGCGGCGCGGCGTGGCGCTCTCGGTCATCGGCACGGGGCGCGACTACCGGGCGGCCGTCCCCGCGGCCCTCGGCTCGCTCGGCGCGGGCACCTACGCGTACGCTGAAGACGACACCAACATGGAGCAGATCCTCCGCGCGGAGGGGGAGACGCGGCTGCACCCGATCGCGACGGACTTCCGCCTGCGGGTGACGGCCGCGCCGGGCTACCGCATCGGCCGCATCTATGGCGCGCGCAACGCGAAGGTATCGGGCGGCATCGCAGAGCTCGACGCGCCGGCGATGTTCGTCGGGTCGCGCATGGGGGCGCGCGACGTGGGCGGCGGGCGGCGCGGCGGCGGCAGCGGGCTCTTCGTCGAGCTGCTGGCCGACGCGTCGATGGCGGCGACGATCGGGGCCAACGCGCCGGCCTTCCGCGTGGCGGCGGCGTGGCGCGACCCGGCCGACGGCGCGATGCAGATGACCTCCGCCGAGGCGCGCAACCCGCTGCCCCCGGGCCGCAACCCCGAGAGCATGTGGCCCACGTTTACCGATGAGGGACGGGGCAAGGTGTTCATGATGCTCAACCTGTACCTCGCGCTGCGGAGCGCGGTGAGCTTCTACGACGACGGCGACTGCGCCCACGCGCAGGGCGTCATCGACATGATGCAGCTCTCGCTCGACCCCTGGAACCGCCGCCGCCCCGACCCCGACATCACCGCCGACGGCCAGCTCCTGGACGGCCTCCGCGGGGCGCTCACCCGGCGTTGCCGGGCCGTCTCGCCGGTGCAGCCGCGCGACTCGCAGCGCTTCGCGGGCGGGTGCTTCGCGATCTGAATTGACGCAGCGCCCGCGCCGCCCGACAACCCCCGGCGATGACCCTCTCCGACGCCCTCCGCACCCACCTCCAGACCATCGTCGACCAGCACCCGGTGGTGCTGTTCATGAAGGGGACCCGCCACTCGCCGCAGTGCGGCTTCTCGGCGACCGTGGTGGGCATCCTCGACGCGATGCTCCCGGAGTACCACACCGTCGACGTGCTCTCCGACCCCGCGGTGCGCGACGGGCTCAAGCTCTTCTCCGACTGGCCCACCTTCCCGCAGCTCTACGCGCGGGGGCGCTTCATCGGCGGCTCAGACATCATCAAGGAGCTTCATGCCCGCGGCGAGCTCGCGCCGGCGCTCGGCGTCACCGCGTCCGTGAAGGTGCCCACGGTGCACGTCACCGACGCGGCGCGGCGGGTGTTCGGCGAGGCGGCGAAGGACGCGCCGGGGATGGTGCTGCGGCTCGAGGTGAGCGCGGGCTTCCGCTACGACCTCTTCTTCGGCGACCCCGCACCCATCGACGT
>JBILLV010000288.1:0-11840 GCA_044375895.1 Polyangiales bacterium
CCTCGTCGCGAAGCTGATGACGGAGTCCACCCCGGGCTACGTCGCCCCCGCCCCCGCCGCTTCCTGAGCCTCCCCACCCATCGTCCCCGTTGAAAGTCTCGGCCCACTCTGGCAACGGAGTGGGCACCGATGGCTCCCGTCACCGTCCTCGTCCCCTCCTGCGACCGCTACCGCGACCTGTGGCGGCCCTTCGTGACGCTCCTGCAGCGCCACTGGCCCGACTGCCCCTACCCCGTGGTGGTGGGCAGCAACCACGCGGTCTGCGAGGAGTCGTGGGTCACCCCCCTCCCCATCGGCGACGACCTCACCTGGACGAAGAGCACCCGCGCGATGGTCGAGCGCATCGACTCGCCCATCGTGCTCATGCTCCTCGACGATTTCTTCTTCCGCTCGCGGGTCAACACCGCGCGCATCGAGGGCCTCGTCCGCGACTTCGAGCGCCTCGACGCCGCGTACCTCCGCCTCGTGCCCAACCCCCCGCCCGACCTCCGCCTCGCGCGCTTCCCCGACGTGGGCGAGATCGCGCCGGGCGCGCCGTACCGCTCGTCGTTGCAAGCCGCCCTGTGGCGCAAGAGCGACCTCCTCGAGCTCCTCCGCGACGAGGAGAACCCCTGGCAGATGGAGGTGCTCGGCTCGCGCCGCAGCGACGGCATGACGCGCGGCTTCTACGCGGTGTGGGAGCCCGCCCTCGACTACTACGCCGGCGTGGTGTCGGGGCGCTGGGAGCCCTACGGCCTGGCGGTGTGCCGCGAGCAAGGCGTGCAGGTCGACCTGAAGGCCCGCTCGGTGCTCTCCGCGAAGGAGAACTTCGTCCGCAGCGCGCAGGCCCTGGCGTGGCGCCCGTGGTTCGCGCTGCCGTGGCAGGCCCGCTCGACGATGCTGCGCTGGGTGCGGGCGACGGGCCTGCGCAAGCCGCACCCGTCGGGGTACTGACCGCGCGGCGCCTCAGCCCTCCTGCTCGCGCAGCTTGTCGACCGCGCGGCGCAGGCTCCTCGTGGCGGTCTCCGCGGAGATGCCCATCGCGTCCGCGACCTCCTCGATCGCCTGCCTGCGCACGAGCACCGCTTCGACGAGGGCGCTCTCACGAAGCGACAGCGTCGAGGTCGCGACCCGCAGCGCCTCCCACTCCGCCGCGCGACCGCGAAACGCGTCCCGATCCTCCCGCACCCGCTCCACGAGGCTCAGCGCGTCCGGGAGGCTCGCCTCCCACGCGAAGGCCGGCCGACTCCAACGGCGGATTCGCTGCGTCAGCCAATCTTCGGGATTGTCCACAAGCTGGGAAGACACTGCCAGACGGGCCAACGCGAGCTCCCCGATCCGCGGCTCCGCGCCACACGCAGTCGCAGCCTCGCTCGCCACAGTCGACAACCGATCTCCGGCGACACCGAACCACTCCTCGCCACGCAGCGCCCTGGTGCCCCCCTCGGCGCGTGGATGCCGTCCGGCCATGAGCGGTCGTGCCCAGTCCTGAAGCTCGCCGTCGACATAGAGCCACTGCTGGTTGAGGCTCGCGGTGATTCGCGCACGCACCTCCGCGTCGGGCACCCGCTGATGCAACGTGCCGGCGTCACCGGCAGCGAGCGCGTAGACGGCCTCGATCTCCTCGCGGGGTCTCCAGCTCCGCTCGCGCGCCCGAACGGACGCGGCGACCCGCGCCCCTGGGCGATCTGGCCGCTCTCCGCGCCAGTGCAGGCGGACGAGCTCGTTGGCCGCGCGCAAGATGTTCAGGGGGTTCCAGAACCGGTCAGCGCCGATGTCGTTCCAACCGTCGATCGCTACGCCGAAGCGTTCCGAGTGCTCCTCGACCGCCTGCGTGAGTCGCCCGTACACAGCCCGCTGCAGCGCTCGAAAGGATCCAACCGGGACGTCTCCCCTCGGATGAGGCACCAGCACCACGACCCGGTCGAAGCGTGAGAAGAGGTCGACCTGCGAGACGGCGCCGGGATCGCTCTCCGCCTCCAGTATCTCCACAACGACGAGGCTCTCCCGGCCCCCCCGGCGCTCGCTGAGTGCGCGAAGGAACTCCAGGTCGGACGTCACGAAGTCGTCTTCGAGCGGGACCCGCACGAGCGGGGGACATCTCCCCCCCGCGAAATCCTGCAACAGAGGGAGCAGAGCGCGCTGATCCACACGCGGCATGAGGCCCGGTACGAACAGCGGTCCGTCCGAGAACACCGTCGGCGATGGCGTCCCTGCGAACACACTGCGGAGATCGAAGACGTCCACGCGTCTCTCCCTACGACGCGGCGAGCTTCGCGATCACCTGCGGGCGCAGCAGATCGAGCTCCGCGTGCAGGCGCCACTCGCCGCGGAGCGGATCTCCGCCCGTGGGGAGCAGCGCGCCGACTCGCACCGCCTGCTCGAACGCCCCCTCGTCGAGCGCGACGTCGAGCTGCTCCTTCGTATGGGACCCGAACGCGGATGGCGCGAGGCCGTCGATCGCCGCCGCGACCCGCTTCAAAAATGACGTCGGCACCGGCGTAAAGCCAACCTGGGCGGCCCGGTCGATCATCTCGCGCTCGCACCATCGCGCGATGCGATCCTCGTCGAGCGCGCCCGACTGAGCGAAGTAGGTGATCCAGCGGAGGAGGACCAGCGGGTTGCCGGTCTGCTCCGCCAGGCGCTGGACCACCGCGCGGACGGCGTCGGATTGGACCCAGGCGCGATCACGCTCGCGCACAGCTCGCATGCGCCGCTCGACCATCTCCACGAGCTCTGCGCTCGTCATGGCTGGCACCTCGAACCAGTGCTGCGTCTCCCGCCGGATGTCGTCGTCGAGGCTCTCCGCTCGGACGTGAACCACGCGGACGCACCCTTCGATGCCAAGCACATGGCGCACCGCGGTCGCGAGGGGGTCACCCCGAAGCTGATCGACGTCGTCGAAGAAGACCACCACGAGGAGCTTCGTCCACTGCGCGAGCTGGCCGAGCGTCTGGGAGATGGCCTTCTGCATGAGCTCCGTGGTGACCGCCGTCACCCGCGTCACGCTCCCCCCCGCGCGCCGCGACTCCTGCCACGAGAACGAGCCGGTCCCTTCGAGCACCTCGAAGAGCCCGCCCTTCACCGCCGCGCCGAGGCCGTAGGTGCGCGCGATCTCGCTGACCTGCGTCTCGCTCACCGAGTCGCTCTGCGCGAGCGTGGAGAGCTCGTGGAGCCACTTGCGCACGAGCGACGCCTCCGGGTCCTCGCGCCCCGCGACGATCGCGAGCCCACGCTTGACGATCAGCTCGATGAAGTCCGCGAAGAAGCGCTTGAGCCCGGCGAGGCGACCGTCGATCACGAGCGAGATGACCCGCCCCGTGTTCCGCCGCTCGAACTCCTCGAGGCACCAGCGCGTGACGATCGACTTGCCGACGCCGCGATCCCCCGTCACGCCGACGGAGCTGTACGTCCCTGGGTGATCGAGGTTCTCTTCGAGAAAGGAGAGGAGATGATCCTTGAACGTCTCGCGGTCTACGAGGAGCGTCGGATCCACCGACGTCGATTCGATCCACAAGAGCGGGAACGCCATGCGACCGAAGATCGCACGGCCCGGCGCGGATTGACAACCCCGCGCCCGAGCGCCGTCACTTCCCCTTCATCGACTCCAGCAGCGCACGGAGGCGAGCGAGCTCGGCCTCGGCGTCGGCGCGGGCGGTCGCTTCCAGCGCGGCGCGGGCCTCGGCATCTGCCGCCCGCTCCACGGCATCCTGGCGAAGCACCAGGGCGTCGTTGAGCTCGTCGCGCAAAGCCTCAGCGACCTCCTGCGGATCGAGCAGCCGGGCGTTGCCGTGGTAGAGGCGGACGAAGTCCCCCTCGAGCTTCAGGTCGAGCCCGAGCACCTCGGAGCGGATGCGCCCGAGCTGCGGGACGACCGGCGTGTATACCCGAACGCCGCTGTCGGCGAGGCGCCACGCGCGCACACGCCGCTGTCGAAAGTCCGCGACGAAGTACTCGCGGATGCCGAGCTCGGCGTAGCGGACGACGTTGTCCTGCAGGTGCTTCTCGCGGTGGCCCAGCACCAGGATCTCCAGCACGAACGACGGCGCCTTGCCCTCCTTCGACACCACCCAACTGTCGCGGAGCGGCATCTGCTCGGCCCCGGGCACCACGAACACGTCGGGCTGCACTCTCGGCTCGCCCGGGAAGTACACCGCGAACTCTCCCCCGACGAACATCGTCTGCCCCGTCGTCGCGGCGTACTCCTGCAACGTGCTCTCGAAGGCGTTCCGCGCCCGCTGGTGCTGTTGCCCGTCCATCCCCCCACCCGTCTCCTCGTGCGGGACCCACGTCGGAAGCGCCCGCGCCGCCGCGTCCTGCGCGATCGGCGTCATCGCATCCCACTCGGCCTGCGTGGGCGCGCGGGGTCCCGGATCGCGTGCAGGGGTCAGCGGGGGCGACGAGATCGTCATGACGGAGGGGACTCTACCGCGGCGGAGTCTGACGCGGCCAGCGGGGAGCGAACGAAGGGGCGCCGCAGTGACGAGACAGAGCGCTCGTCGAGGGCGACGTCTGTCTTGGAGAACGCCAGCGCCGGGGCATTCGACTCGGCTACTCCAGCAACACTGCGCGGTGCCGCGAGAGTCGACCGAACATCCCCCACGCGACGCATCGGTCGGGCGGCGGGGCGACGGTCTTGGCGAGGCGGGGCGTTGGACGCCCGATCCGCGTCGACGATGGCACGATCGTGAGGCGACGCCACGCCGCGCCTGTGCACCGAAGCGGCGTGCACGCGGCGACTCGGCGACGCGGTGAAGCCCGACGACGACAGCGCGTGGTCGCTCTACGCCGAGATGGCAGGCTACTTCGCGGACTGTGCGCGCACGGGCGATGCCCTCCTGGTGGTGGCGTCGTGAGCGGGCTCCTCCTCGACCTCTCGTTCGTGGTGATCGACGGCGTGTGGGATCCGGCGCGCGTGGCCGAAGCGCTCCCGTGGGAGGCAACGTTTCTCCACGAAGGAGATCGTCGCGAAGCCCTCTTCGAGACGCTCCACGGGAGCGATGGCGAGCGCTGCAACGAGGTGCTCTTCGCGATCTTCTCGCACGGCACGAAGACCCTCGTCGCCCGGCCCGCAGATCGAGCGGTCACCGGCGCGGCGGACTTCGAATGCGCGCTCTCGGAGGGCTTCGGTGAGGCATGGATGTTCCAGACCAGCTTCGGCTGCGGGCTCGTTCGTCACTGTCGCGCGGGCGAGATCGTCGGAACGGTCGACAGCCTCGAAGTGAGCCCGGCGAGCGGTGTGGTGGGCATCACGGCGCCCATCCCCGATGCGTCGTGCGAGGACATCATGGCGGTGCACCTCCCACGCCTCGTGGGCGCGCCGTGGGCGGCGATCTTTCCGCGTCGAGGCGCCCGCGCGAGCTTCTGGACGCTGGGTTGACCTCTCCGCTCGACGTCACAGCGCTCCGACGCCCCTTCGCCCGCGGGCTCGGCGCCGCGATCGTGCACGCGCTGGAGCGGAGCAGGCGCTGCGGCAACGTCCGATCTACCGGCTCGACGCCGCACGCAGCGAGAACGAAGCCAGGGCCATTCGCCACCTGCGTGCCCTGCAGGTGCGAAACGACGCGCGCCTCATCGCAGTCGGGTTCAACCCCTGAGCAGAGTCGCCGCCTCGTACACGGCGGCGGACATCTGTCAGCGGTAGCGAGGCAGACGCGAGCACCCCAAGGAAGGGACTCGAAGATGGGCTGCACGCCCGTCGAGATCCTCCCGCGCGCGAATCAGGCTGGACGCCGGTTGCGGGTTTTCGTTACATCCATCGGGTGCCCGTTTGTGCGCGGGCGCACCCCCACGACGCTGCGCCCCCGCCATGCCCACTCCGCTCCCCCTCGAACTCGGCTCTCTCGACCACTACACCCTCATCGTCGAGGACGCGGCGGCGGTCGCGCGCTTCCACGCCGAGTGCCTCGGCTTCGAGCCCCTGCGCGTGATCCGCGTGAACGCGGGATCGGCCCCCGCGGGCGAGCACGACATGCTCAACCACGTGCTCCGCGTGCCGGGCTCGGCCTCGCGCGTGATGGTGGTCACCGAGGGGCTCACCGACGCGTCGATCTTCCGGCGCTTCCTGCGGCAGCACGGGCCCGGCGTGCACCACGTCGCGTACGAGGTCGCCGACCTCGACGCCGCGCTCGTCGCGCTGCGCGCCGCGGGCATCCGCACCACCTCCGAGACCGTGCTCAACGACCCGCTCACGGGCCTGCGCCAGATCTTCATCGCCCGCGAGCACGGGGGCTACTTCGTCGAGCTCATCGAGCGCACCGCGCGGGCCGCCGCGGGCAACTTCACCCACGACAACATGGCCGGCCTCGCGCGCACCATGCTCTCGTACCTGAAGTCGTCGCCCGCCGAGACGCCCACGCGCGAGAGCTCGCCCGAGGCCGTGGTCGCCGCGGCGCGCGAGGCCGTCGTGGCCTTTCTCCTCGACCTGCGCAACCTCCCGCGATGGACGGGCCACCGCGGCGTGCGCCGCATCGACGGGGCCTTCGTCGAGGTGCGCGCCGCGGGCGATGTGCCCCTCGACGTGCGCGAAGACGACGGCGCCGTGGTGTTCCGCTGGACGCTCGGCGAGCGCTCCCTCGCCGTGCGCTTCGACGTGCGCGCCGAGGGCGAGGCCGTCACGCGCGTGGGCGTCACGCTGCCGCCGCTCGACCCGTCGCGACGCGCGCGCACGGCGGCGGTGATCCAGACCGAGCTCGACCTCCTCGCCGCGATCTTCGAGGGCCGCGAGGCCGCGTTCGACCCCGCGCGGCGCGCCCTCCTCGACGCCTACCACCTCGAAGTGCACCAACGCCCCGGACTATAGGACCCCCACCCCCATGGCCAAGACCGCCGTCGCGCTCCACATGCTCGCCGCGCTCGCCCACGTCGCGTGGGCCGATGGCGCGCTCCTGCCGGGCGAGGCCCGGTTCTTCACCGAGGTCATCGACGGCCTCGACCTCGACCCAGCCGACGCCGTGCGCGCGTGGCGCCGCGTGGTGGTGCCCGCCGACACGCCCGGGGACTTTCCTCCTGCGCCCCTCTCGCTCGACGACCAGCGCCAGACGCTCCGGCTGGGGTACGCCATGGCCGGGGCCGACGGCGGCGTTAGCGAGCCCGAGCTCGCCGCCCTGCGCGCAATCTCGCTCTCCTACAACATCCCCTGGCCCGAGGCGCTGGAGCTCATGGGCCACCCCCTCGGATTCTGACTCCCACCACGGACGGAGAGGCCGCTCCCTGCCATGCTCGACACGACCTACGTCAACCCGCCCGAGCTCCTCTCCGTCGCGCGCGACGGGCTCCCGTCGAAGTCGCACGCCCCGGCCCACGTGATCGTGCTCGGCGCGGGCATCGCGGGCCTCGTCGCCGCGTGCGAGCTCAAGCGCGCCGGGCACCGCGTGACCGTGCTCGAAGCGCAGCACCGCGTGGGCGGCCGCGTGCTCACGCTGCGCGCGCCCTTCAGCGCGGGCCAGTGGGGCGAGGCCGGGGCGATGCGCATCCCGGTGAAGCACAAGCTGGTGATGGCCTACGTCGAGCGCTACGGGCTCCGCGTGCGGCCCTTCTGCTCGTCGAACCCGATGGGCTGGTCGCTGTTTCGCAAGCACCGTCGGCGCCTCGGAGACACGCTGCGCGAGAGCCACCGCCTGGGCTTCGACCTCGCGGGGCGCGAGCTCACGCAGCCCTTCCCCGAGATCTGGTCGATGATCGTCGACCCGATCAGCGAGGCCCTCGACCGCAGCGGCCCCGAGGCCCTCGCCGAGCTGCGCGCGCGGCTCCAGTCGGTGTCGCTGCGAGACTTTCTCCGCGGCGAGGGGTGGTCGGACGGGGCCATCGAGATGTACGGCCTCTTCGCGGGCTTCGAGACGCTGCTCTATGCGTCGGCGTTCGAGTTCCTGCGCGAGTTCGTCGCGAAGCTCCGCGAGCAGACCGTGGCCATCGACGGCGGCATGGACCTCCTCCCGCAGGCCTTTCTCCCCGAGCTCGCGGGTGACATCCAGTACGGCGCGCTCGTGGCATCCCTCGACCAGGACGAGCGCGGCGTCGCGGTGCGCGTGCGCGGCCTCGGGGGCGCGCGGGTGGTGCACGGCGACTACGCGATCTGCACGCTGCCCTTCTCGGTGCTGCGCCACGTCGAGGTCGACCGGCCCTTCTCGTGGCAGAAGCAGCGCGCGATCCGAAACATTCACTACGAGTCGGCGACGAAGATCTTCTTCGAGTGCCGCGAGCGCTTCTGGGAGACGCGCGACGGCATCTACGGCGGCGCGTCGGTGACCGACCTCGCGATTCGCAACACGTACTACCCCGAGCACGGCCGCGCGTCGGGCCGCGGCGTGCTCCTCGCGTCGTACTCCCACGGTCAGGACGCGCTCCGCTGGGGCGCCCTCCCGCCGCACGAGCGCCACCTCCAGGCCCTCGAGAACCTCGGCGAGCTGCACCCCGAGGCGCCCTCCCACGTCGAGGCCGCCGCGTCGACGGTGTGGAGCCACGACGAGTTCGCGGGCGGCGCCTACGCGTTCTTTCAGCCGCACCAGGAGGCCCAGCTCCACGACCACGTCATCGCCCCCGAGGGTCGGTACCACTTCGCGGGCGAGCACGCGTCGCTGCAGCACCGCTGGCTCCAGGGCGGCGTCGAGTCGGCGCTGCGCGCGGCCCGCGAGGTCCACGCCCGCACGCTGCGCGAACCCGTCACCCTGCGTTCGGAGAACCCCATGCGCTCCCCAGCGTTCATTGAGTCGGAGGAGGCCCGCGTCGCGGTGGCGCGCGACTTCGGCGGCGTCGTGCGCGACGTGCCCGCCCACCTCGTGCGCCCTCGCTCCATCGAAGAGGTGGCCGAGGCGGTGCGCTGGGCCCGCGCGCGCGGGCTGAAGGTCGCCGCGCGCGGCGTGGGACACAGCGCCGGCGGTCAATCCCAGGCGCGCGACGGGCTCGTGCTCGACATGACGGGCCTCGACCAGGTGCACCACGTCGACCTCGGCGCCGGACGCTTCGTCGCCGACGCGGGCGTGACGTGGCAGCGCATCCTCGACGTGCTGCTGCCCCTCGGGCTCGTGCCCGACGTGGTCACCGACTGGCTCCACCTCACGCTCGGCGGAACGATCATCGCCGGCGGCGTCGGCGCGCAGAGCTTCAAGCGCGGCATCCAGGCCGACCTCATCGAAGAGATGACCGTGGTGACGGGCGAGGGCGAGGTGGTCACCTGCTCGGCGACGCAGCACGCCGACCTGTTCGACGCGACGCGCGCGGGCCTCGGGCAGTACGGGATCATCGTGCGCGCCACGATGCGCCTCGGGCGCGCGCCGCGACGGGTCACCCTCGATCACCTCGTGTACGACGACCTCGACGCCTTCGCGGGCGACGTGGAGCGGCTCATGGAGTGCCCCTCCGTCGACGGCCTCCTCGCGCACGCCGTGGGCAACACGCTGGAGCTCATCGCGCACTCGACGGGCGTCGATGCGCGCACGCGCGGGCTCGGCGAGTCGCCCGCGCAGGGCCGCTGGGTCTACGACCTCGAGGTGCTGCGCTACCACGACGAGACGACCGACGCGCCGGGTCCGCTGCCCGATGGGCTCCGCGCCATCGCCGCGCTGTCGCACGCGCAGCCGTGGGACTACAACGCCTTTCTCTCGCGCGTCCCGCCCATCGTGGAGCGCGACCAGCGCGAAGGCGCCGCGCCGCACCCCGAGCTCGCGCTCTTCATCCCGCACACGCGCCTCGCGCGCTTCCTCGGCGAGGTGATGGCCGAGACCGCGATCGACGACATGGGCGGCGGACCGATCCTGATCATTCCGCTCGCGCGGGGACGCATCACGGCGCCGTTCTTCCGCATCCCCGACGAGCCGCGCTGCTGGCTCGTGGGCTTCCTCCGCGCGGCGAAGACCCCGGAGCGCGTCGCGGCCCTCACCCGCGTCAACGTCGATCTCTACCACCGCGCGGTCGCCGTCGGCGGGCGGCGCTACCCCTGCGACGGGGTGCCGGCGCCCGTCGACGGCGCGGGCTGGGCGCAGCACTTCGGCGACGCGTGGACGCGCGCCCTCGCGGCCAAGAAGCGCTTCGACCCCGACCGCCTCCTGGCCCCTGCGCTGGGCATCTTCCGCGACGCGCCGTAGCGCCACGCCAGCATCACTGCGCGCGGTGCCGCGAGCGCCGACCCGACATCCCGGATGCGCACCGTCGCCGGGCGAAGCCAGCGGGGCGGCGAGTCCTCTGTCCCGCGGCCGTCGTCCTCGTGGCGCTCGTCGCCTGCTCGAAGGCGCGACCGCGGCCGCGTGTGATAGCGTCCGCGCCGCCATGGGAAAGAAGGTCCTCGTCCCGCTGCCCGACCGCGATTTCGACGTGACCGAGGTGTCGGTGCCGTGGCGGATCCTCACCGATGCGGGCCACGAGGTGGTGTTCGCGACGGAGCACGGCGCCGTCCCCGCGGCCGACCCGAGGCTCCTCACCGGCGTCCTCTTCGGCCAGCTCGGCGCGAAGCCCGAACCCATCGCCTTCTACCGCGCGCTGGAGCAGGACGCGGCCTTCCGCGCGCCCCTCCGCTGGGCCGACCTCGACCCCGGCGCGTACGACGCGATGCTCCTCCCCGGCGGCCACGCGCCCGGCATGCGCCAGTACCTCTCGGGCGCGACGCTGCACGCGAAGGTGGCGGCGGTGTGGGCGCGGCGCGTGCCGGTGGCGGCGATCTGTCACGGCGTCCTCGTGCTGGCGCGCGCCCGCGATGAGGCGACGGGGCGCTCTCCGCTCCACGGGTTTCGAAGCACCTGCCTCCCGAAGTACATGGAGCAGACCGCGTGGGCCATCACCGCGTGGAAGCTCGGGGACTACTACCGAACGTACCCCGCGTGGGTGGAGGACGAAGTGCGCGCCTCCCTCGCGTCGCCCACGGACTTCGTGCGCGGCCCGCTCCACCTCGTGTCGCAGGGGACGGCGCGTGACGACCGCCACGCCTTCGTGGTGGAGGATCGCCACTACCTCTCGGCGCGCTGGCCCGGAGACGCCTACCGGCTCGGCCGCAAGCTTGCGTCGGTCATCGCAGCGACCCAGGCGGGCGCCATCCCCATGCCGTCGCCGCAGACCTGAGACCGGGGAGGAGCGCTCGCGCGGGCTTGACGCTGCGGGCCGTCGCGCGCGAGCAGCTTGTCGCGGAGAGACCCTTCGCCGCAGACGGCAGACCCCTCTTGTCCCCGCGGGCCCCACCATGCGAACCTGTCGCTGGCAAGGAGGGCGCTGACCGATGACTCGAAGGACCATGAAGGCCTCCAGGGCGTGGCCTGTGTGCGCAATCGCTCTCGGTGCGTGGAGCTGCGCCCGCCAGGCCGTCGGGCCGACGCTCACCATCGCCGACCTCCACGCGCACGACCAGCCCGTGGTCCTTTCGCAGCGCGTCGCGATCGACGAGGAGCCCTGCGAGGGTGCGGCGCTCACCGCGCTCGGTGAGCTGCGAGGCACCACCCTGGGCTACACCACCGACCCGGCGCGGCCCCTCCGCGCGACCCTCGTCGGCCCCGCGGGCGCGGCCCCGTCGGAATTGCAGCGCGCCTCGGTGCGCGGCGGCTCGCTCCAAGTCGTGCTCGGCAACCTCGCGATGGGGCCGCGCGACCCCGAGATGGGCCGTATGCGGACCGGTGGGGCGCGGACCGACGACCCGTGCGACCGCGCGGTGGTCGTACAGGGAATTGGTGTACTCGTGCCGAGGGACCTGGTGGGGGACTCCTCGACCTCGCGCAGCGAGACGATCGTGGGGGGCGTGCGCTGCTTCGCCCCCGTTCATGAGGCGCGCGCCCCGAGCGACACCGTCGTCGTCGGGGAGGTCGTCGGCGTCTCCCCGCAGCGCATCCACCAGCGGTGCCGAAGGGGCGGTGCACCGTGAGCCGAGGCGCGCTCCTCGCGGC
>JBILLV010000289.1:0-11817 GCA_044375895.1 Polyangiales bacterium
CCGCTCCGCGGGGGTGAGGGCGCGCGGCAGCGCGGAGAGGGGGCCGTGACGAGCGGCACCGTCACACGGTCCGCGATGCGTCAACGGCCAAACCTGAGACTGATGTTGCCGAACGCCCCCTTCCGCGAGCCTGCGCCGCCGCCGCACCGCACTCCGCCCGACGCGCTCGTCTTCGAGTCGCCAGGCGCCGAGCAGCGGCTCCTCTCCTTGCGCCTCGCCTTCTCCCTCGCGTGTGTGGGGGTGGTGGCGGTGGTGGTCGCCTCGGAGACGGACGAGCCCGTCATCACGCTGGCCGGGCTGGTGTTCTTGGTCGCGTACATCGTCGCGCAGGCGCGGAGGGCCCGCCAGGCGCCGCAGCTGCGGCTGTGCGTCTCAGTCCTGCTGGGGGAAACTCATCGTCGAGAGGATCGACACCTCCACGACCGCCGTGGGCCCCGAGCGGCGTGGCGGCGCCGCCTGCTCCGTCAGGTGGAGCGTGAGGATGCGCTGCACATAGGTCCGGGTGGTGCCGAGCTCAAAGGGGGCGACGGCCGAGTCCTGCTCGGAGCCATCGCCCTGCGGCAGGTCGACCTCCGTGAGACGCACCTCGACATCCACCCGAAGGCTGGGGATCTCAAGGTCGAGCCGGTCGCCTTCGACGTTGAGCAGCGGCAACACCTCGCCCTCGGTCAGGGAGCCGCGCCAGACCGAGCGCCAGCCCGTGGGCGCGACATTGGGCCGCAGGAGGCGGGTGGAGAGCTGCAACTCCAAGGGCCCCTCCGCGGGGCTCTGGCCCCTAAGGACCCGAACAAAGGCGACCTGAAGGTGAAACTGGGGGCTGATCCGATCGGCCGGGGGCATTGGCGGGCTCCGCGTGGGGTGGACGGTCGCGCTGAGGCGGCGAGACCCACAGAGGGTACCCCGCCTGCGCACTGGTCGCACAGCCAAACCCAGAGGCTCACACACAATGCCCAATCCACTTCATCCAGCACAGAGCGTGAAGGTGTACAAAGGGCATAGGGCATTCAACTTCCCTGCCCATCAGACACCCCCGCAGCGCCCTTCGCGCGCCCGGCCGCTGTGTACGCTCGGGACCGCGTGTGGACCGCCGGGCGGCACTGCGCGCCGCGTTGCAGTCGTGGTGGATCATGGGGCCTACCGCGCCGGCGGGCCCCGCGCGGGCGCGGGGCCTGCACACCAGATCGCGGTGTACAGCCGGGCCTCGCCGCCGTCGTAGGAGCGCAGCCACGTCATTCGAAGCCGCGCGGCGAGGTGAGCCGCGTGTGCGCTAGCGAGGCTGCGCGCCGTGTGATTCCACGCCCAGGCGCAGCCCGTTCTGCGGGTCCACACGCTGTGAAACGATGGCGCCCCGTTCGCCACGGTCACCTCGATGATGGAGGGCGAGTACCCGGCGTTCCTGAACTGTTCGCCGGTCTCGTGGAACGAGCTGCTGCTGTCGAAGATCGACCAGGTGGTGGCCTCCGACTGTTGGCGAAACACAGAGTGGAAGTAGACGCGCCCGCGCTCCACCACGGGGGCGAGCTCCACGAGTTGGTACCCTGCCTCGCGGCGCGTCCCGACGTTTCGGGCGAAGGTGTCCGCGCGGTCGAACCAGTTGGGCACCGTCCCGGGCGCGTTGCGTCCGTCCTCCCAGACCGCGTGCATGAGGTGCTCGGCCCCCTGTACCGTGCCGTAGAGGTAGGCGATCTGCCAACCAGCGCGCACCTGCTCGCGGTACCTCTCGGCGAACGTGTCCTGGCCGTAGTTCACCGACCAACTGCGGACGCGCCCCTCCCGGCGCCAGGACATGTGGAACTGCGCGCCGTCGGTGGCCTGCGTCACCCACAAGCGGCTGAGGTGCACGCCTTCACGCCGATGGCGCTGGTAGAGCTCGTTGAGCGTATCCCCGCGGTGGTTCCACGACCAGCCACGCGCGGGCGCACCGCGGCGCCAGTGGGCGTTGAAGCGCGTCTCGCCGGCCGCGTCCACGTAGGGTTCGAACACGTCCACCTCCACCCCGCGCGCATACTCGTGCAACCCGGAGGAGAACTGGTCCGCGGTCAGCCCGAGCCGCAGGTCGTCGTCCAGCGTCGACCGGTCGACCACGTGCTCACTGGGCGTCGGTGGCTCGACGACCGGCACGACCACGTCCTGCTCCGTCGGCGGCGCTGGCGCATCGACCCTGTCTTCGGTGACGTACGCCGCACGCACGATGTCATTCCAGACGGCGTAGTCGATCCAACCGTATCCCCCTTCGCCCCAGTCTCGCCCCCACGAGTTGAGCACCTTCCAGGCCCCCTTCGTGTCGTCGTAGCCAACGAGGAGGAGCGCGTGAAACCCGCGCTCCGTACCGTCACGGCGGGCGTACTTGTCCTGCCGAAGGTCCTCGAAGGCCCTGTCAACGCGGACGCTCAACACCACGGGGCGTCGCGCCGCGAGGAAGGACTTCAGCTCGCTCCCGTCGTGCTCGTGGATCTTCGCCCACGAGGCGATGCGAAACGGCAGCGCCGTGCGCAGTACGTCAGCGTCGGGCGCCGCGCCGCACAGGCTCGACGTGTAGGGGAATCGCGCGATCGGCGCCACCCCCTGGTCACGCAAGACGTTGAGCGCGCGAGCGACCGACAGGCCGCCGGAACAGTCGTTGTCCGAGGCCTCTTTGGCGATGTTGTAGAGGAAGAGGGGGCTGAACCCGGGCCCCGCGCCCGCCCCCTCGACGCGCCTCTCCTCGTTCTGATGAAACGTCGCAAGGTTGGCGAGGGCCCACCCCACGCAGGTCCCCATCGTGCCCTGGCTCCCCGGCGCCGGAAACCAGGGCGAGAGGTCGACCTGCGCGGGCACCTGGCCACGCGCGGGGGGCTCCGCGTCGACGGCCGCCGCGAGGTCGGCCGCCGAGTCATCTCGCACGCCCATCCCGAGGTGCGCGGGGGCCACGGACGGCGTCACCACCGCCGCTGGCGCAACGTCCTGGGCTGCTCCCGCGGACGCATGCAAGAGCGCCCACAGCAAGGCGAAGCACCACAGCCGGAATCGCGTCATCGTCGTCCTCTTCTCCTGCGCCTCGTCGCGCCCCGGCGCGCTCCCTCGAAGCACCGTGAAGGTATCACCGTCCTTCGAGCGGGTGCAGTCGCAAACCGCCTCGGTGGGGCCTTCGACCCGTCGTCGGCCCTCGCCCATCATCGCGAGATTGCCTGGCCAGAGGTCGCGCCCACAACGGCCTCCCACGCGGTTCGCTGCGCAGCCTCTTCCCGCCCCAGCGAGACGCCCTCGGCGAGCTCCCTGCGCACCCTCGCCGACGCCCAGAGCATCCGCAGCAGCTCCTCGGCCCACGCGGCAGCGAGCGCACCGCGGGCCCGTGCGTCGACACGATGGCTGTGCTGCGTATCACCACCCTGAGCGTGATCGCCTCGCCCTCCGCATCCCGACCGGTGACCACCGTGTGCGGCGCCTCGACGACGCGCACGCGCCCGGGCTCCTTCGCCCGGTGCTTCAAGGCCGCTTGCAGCGCGCGGCGTGGCTCCGAGGGCGACGGCCTCGGCGCGGGCACGGGCATCGCGCGCCGGGTCGTCGACCTCGGTGGCGAGCGCCCAGGCCGTCCAGAGCAGGGCCACGGCCTGGCCCTCGCCGCGGGCGATCATCGCGCGCAGGTGCTGCCACACCGCCACCGCGCGCCCGAAGGCCACCGCCTGCGCGTCGACGTGGTCGAGGCGCCCGCCCTGCGCGCTCCCCCCAGCGCCGCTACGCCCCGCGCTGCTGACGCGGGCGGACTTCGCGCACTCATTCGAGCGAGATCGGTACCCATCCGACGAGCCTCGCGCCGAGCACTTCCTTGTGCGGCCCGGTAGCGATGAGCACGTCGCGCACGTTGTCGGCGAGCGATTCGTTGAGGTCGAGGCCGTGCGCGGCGGCGACGCCATCGACGACCCGCCAGTCGACCGGGTACTCCCCGTCCTTGTTGGGGCGCTCCCGCGTATGGCGGGCGAGGTGGAGCACGAACCATCGCTCGCCAGGATCCTCGTCGTGCATCGGCGGATCGATCGGCAGCGAGCCGCGCATGATCTCGAGCCGGTGTCCATGCACGGCATCGGCGAACTCCGGCTCATACGGCGGGAGCACGTACGGGAGACCCAGGGCCTCCTTCGCAGTCCACAACGGCGTCGTTTCCCAGGCGAGCTCTGGGAAGGCCTGCTGAAACTGCCGCGGCGTCACGCCGACCGTGCTCCGACATGATCTCCGGCGCAGGTGGCCCTCCCGGCCCTCCAGAAACTCGTGGTCCCGAAACCGAACGCACCACCGTTGGAGCGTCGCACGCAGCGAAGCCAGGTCGTGCGCTGACGGCCCTGCATTGCGAGTGTCCGGCACGATCGCTGGGCGAAGTGCACGGAGGATGCGTGCGACGTTCGAGAGCGACTTCGCGAGGAGGTCGGCGTTGGGGCTGCGACCCAGGATGGCGTCGAGTGGACGCGAGCGTTCAACGGATGCGTCCCACACCGGAGAGGCTCGCCCGAGAAGGAACCCGACGCGGTCGAGGAGCGCCTGTCCAGCTTCGGGAAGGACGATCACTTGCCTACCGCTCCCGTACGCTCGCGACTCGCGTTCGAGTTCGTCTGCGTGCACGTCCAACGCCGCGCCGAGCCACGCTCGGAGCGCGGTGTCAGAGGGACTGCTGGGCTCGTACATGGACGGGTCGTCAGGGGCTTCGCGCACGATCGCCCACGCGGCTTCGCCCTGAGTGAGCGCCTTGCGGGCATCCTCGTGGAGGCGGTCGACGATCGCGATGGCCGCCGCCGAGTCAGCGGTCACGCCGAGCGCGTCGATGGCCTTCCCGACGGCGCACGCGTTGCGAAGCGCCTCGGTGCTCTCCGCGGGCAGCACCTTCTCGATGGCGTCGGGCCACGCGGTCGAACGAGACCTGAGGAGTTGGAAGGCGATCTCGAGCGCCACGATGCTGCGGGAGAGGAGCATGGGAGCCCGAAGCTATCCGCTCTGGCTGTGCTTGCCCATCCCTTGTGCGCTAGTGGAGGGCGTGGAGCCACGCGGCGCGCACGTCGCCGGCGCGCGATGGTGCCTGGTGCTCCGCGACCGCGACGCGGCCGTCGTCCCCGTCGCCCCGCCTGACGCGCGGTGGCCCTCGTGGAGGCCCAACGCTGTCGCGTCGCCGAGGAGGGCGGCGCGATTCACGAGGTGACCGTCACCCTGTCGCCCGGGCCCAAGGGCGGCTACGTCGGGTCCTACGGCGACGAAGAGGAAGGTGGAGACGCGATGGCGGCGACGCCGCGCGAGGCCGTCATGGAGGTCGCCTCGGGGCAGAGGTGGCGCATGCGCCAGATCCTCGCGCCCGGCGAGCCCTCGGCCGACTAGGCGTGGCGCGACTGCGTCGAGGCGGACCGCACCGTGGTGGTGCTGCTCCTCGTGTGGCAGGCGGACGGGCTCGAAACTGCGGCGCTGCGCGAGGGCGACCGGCGATGACATCGGGATCCGTGCGGTTGCGGTCCACCACTGCGAGCAGTCCACCGTCGTGCGCGAGATGGCGCTGCAAGGGCCGCCGTCGTAGGAGCGATCGCAGTATGCCTTTTGATGCCGGGTGCGGAATGCGTGGAGGCGAAATCGCTCGTAGTCGCCTATGGTGAATTGCCGCTGAGGGCACGGATGCTGGCGATGACCTCCTCCAAGGCGGCCGATGCATTCGAGCCCTTCTGCGGGTTGCGCAGAACCCGAACCTGTCGAGGGCAGCGTAGCTTCGAGCGCAGCCTGCTCACCACCTCGAAGTTCGCGGCGTCGACAGTCGCGAGGTCGACGTACGGCACGTACTTCATGTGCTCGAGGTCGGCGCGGTCGCTGTATCGAGGATCGCGCGCGACATTCTTGTCGTGACGCTGTGCGAGCGCCGCCACCAGCGCGAGCCCCGGCGACAGCCACGCCATGATCTCGGTGCGCCTGGACGCGTCCCCCCGAATGTTGGCGCCCGCGAAGTTGATCGACGAGAGCCCGCTCTTGTTGAGCATGAGGCGAGCGGCGCGTTCCGCGGCGACCTCCCCGGCCCCGAACTGCGCTTGAAATTGCTTTCGCATGGGCGCGAACGCGGCCCACTGCGCGCGCACCGCGGCCTCGGTCTGCGGCCAGTTCGCCTCAACCTGAGCGGCTGCTCCCGCTGGCTTCAACTGCTCGGCACGCACAAAGGCGAGCAGCTCGTCCGCGGACTCTGCGTGTGCGAGCAGTTCAAAGGCCTGTACCGTGGCGTCCTTCGCCGGAGCGACAGCGGCGTCGCGCGCAACCTCGCGAGCGAATGCCTCGGCCTCCGTCATTTGCATGCTGGCGCCCACGAGTTGCTCGACCTGCGGCACCACAGTGGTGTTGAGAAGCGCCTCCCCTGCGAAGTCGGTCACGACGATCGCCTTGAGTTGCTGCGGCAGGAGGTCGCTGGGGGGACCCCTCCAGTCGTCGCGCTCGCCGTATGCTTGCAGGTTGTCGCGTTCGCCCCTCGTTGGGTCGTCCGTCATGAACACCGCAAGTGGGAACGAGTCCACCGCCGCCCCCACGCGCCGCCGCGTCGCCTCGTCGGTCGCCCGCGTGAAGTCCCACACATGAGCGAACGACACGACGAGGGCGGCTCCGACTTCACGCATCGCGTTCCGCAATCCGTCGACCGCCGTCGGCGTGTAGACCCGGCCGTCTGCGACGTCGGCGATGACTGCCGCGTCGAGGTACACAAGGCGTTCCGGTTCCTTCATCAGCGCCTCTGCCTTTCCGGTGCGAGAGCTTGCGGCGGCTCAGCCGACGTGAACCACGGCGCACCGCCGAACTTCCTACCACCGCGGCGGTGGCGATGTCGACCGTCGGCCATAGCTCGCGCTGGAGAGTTCAAGAGGATCGCGCACGGACGCTCGGGGACGGTGAGGTCGCTCGCCGTGGGCGCCGAGAAACTCTGGCACATACCCACCAAACTGCGCTGCTTCCTCGCCCCTGTCGGCGGCGCCGCGCCACGATCGCGCGCATGTGCGGCCACATCACCGACCCCAGCGACCTCAACGCCAACGCCCGCGACTTCGACGCCGACATCGAGCCGCTCGCGGCCGACGAGTGGCTCCCCTCGTACAGCAACGCGCCGACGCAGCCGCCGCAGGTGCTCGGGCTGCGCGACGACTGCCGCGTCGTGCGCGATGTCCACTCGCTGTGCCTTCGACGCAGGTGCTCGCACCGCGAGATGCACCGTGGGCGCCGTCGGGTCGATCAGGCGCGTTCGCAACATGGGCCGTGGTACGCCCTGCCGACCTCCCTCATCTCCCCCTCAGCCCATACCTCCACTGCCCGATCGCACACGGCCCCGCGCGTGGCCTCCCACGCCGCCCGCTGCGCGGCCTCGGCCCACCCAAGCGCGACGCCCGCGGCCAGCTCCCCGGGCACCCTCGCCGGCGCCCAGAGCATCCGCAGCCGATCCTCGCCCCACGCCGCCGCGAGCGCGCGCACCGCGGGCCCCTGCGTCGACACGATGGCCGTGCTGCGCATCACCACCCTGAGCGTGATCGCCTCGCCCTCCGCATCCCGATCGGTGACCACCGTGTGCGGCGCTTCGACGACGCGCACCCGTGCAGGCTCCGCGGCCCGCGTACGCCAGTCCTGCCGCGGGCGACCATCGCGCGGAGGTGCTGCCAAATGCAGACGGCCTCGGTGAAGGCCCAGGAGCGCGCGTCGACGGCCTCCATGCGCCCGCCGTTCGCGTGGCCGATGGCGCCGTTGTGGCCCGCCCACCGCACTCGTGCGAGCGCCGGAGAGCGCGCGCCCATCGCGGGCATCCACCCCACCAGCAGCGCGATCTCGCGCCGGATCCCGCGGCCGCCAGGCGTTGCCCGCCGGGTCGCGCGGCACATGCACCCGCCCGCAGACTGCGCAGGCCTCCGCTGCGGCGCGGTCGTCGACGCGTGCTAGGACGCGGAGCCAGTCGGCGCAGTCTACGGGGGCGCCGGGTTGGGGGGAGCTCGTCGTGGCCTTCGTGATCGTCTCCATCGCGTGTCTCCCTGGTCTCTCGCGTCCTTCACGTCGCCCCGCCCCCTCGCACGATGTCGGCGTGAAGTTCGGCGAGGGGACGCGACCCCGCGGTGGTGGGCACTTTGACGAGGGCGATCGCCCGCCGCAGCGCGGCCTCGTTGCGCGCGGTGATGGCGGTGATCTTCAACGCAATCAGCGCGAGGTGCAGCGCGAACGCCACCTCGACGTCCTGGAGCCCGACGGTGAGGGCCCCCGCATTGCCGTGGCGGTGAACGGAAGCGCCACGACAGCGGCACTGCACGCACTGCCGGTCGGCTCTACACACACGGTCCTGAGCGAGCACACCCGCGGGGTGTGGGACGTGCGCTGCGGGGGTGCTTGACGGGCACGGCCATCGATTGCCCTGTACCCCCGCAGCCCCACGGCGCGCCGGTGCGATCGCGGGCGGGGTTGGGGTACGCTCGTGGCCCTCGATGCCCCCCGGAATCACGTTCCTCGGCTCCATCGGAGCGCCCGGCGCCCGCGTGTCCAGCGTCTTCGCGAGCGCGCGCGACCTGCCCGGCGTGTTCCTCACCCGCGCGGAGCGAGGGGCATTGCACGTTGTACGGGTCGAGCGAGACGGGGGCGAGCACGAGGTCGTCACCGTCTCGCGCGGACCGAACGAGGGCTGCAACGAGCTCGCGGTCTCCCCCGACGGGCGGCTGCTCTGGCTGGCCTTCAGGGGCCCTGACGGCCTCCGCGCGCAGGTCTTCCGCGACGGCCGCCCGCTGGTCCTCCCGCTCCCCGCGGCGCGCGTGCATCTCTCGGCAACGTGGCTCGGCGAGGGATCACGTCTCAGCGTGTCCACCGAGGACGGGACGTGCGTCATCGACGTGGCCGTCGGCGTGCAACTCCGCAGCTTCCCGCGCGGTGTGGAGGTGGGCTTCTCCGCGCAGGGTGACCGCTGCTTCCTCATCGAACGAGCCGAGAGGAAAGCGCGGCTGAGCGTGGACACCTTCGAGGCGCTGCGCCACGCCGCGCCGATGGAGGCGTTCGACGGCTCGAGCTTCGCCTTCTGCCCGGCGGGCGCCGTCGTCTGGTCGCTGCGCGTCGACGGCCGCAACCGTCGCGCCCTCCTCGGGTGCTGGGACCCTGCATGTGAACGGCAGCACGAGGTCGACGTCGACTGGAGACCAGGGCACGCCTGTCACTACCTCCTGTACCCCGGCCCGGCGCCGCTCACGACGTACCTCGAATGCGACTGCGGAGAGGGCGCGCGTGCGGCGTGGGATCCTTCGACCCACCGCATCTCCCTCCACCGTTACACCCGTCCGCACGAGGGGGCGCCGACGGATTTCCACCCGCCCGTCCCTCCGGCGCCGCCCATGCGCTTCCGCTCCCGCGACAGGCCGTTGCGTTGCGGGCGAATCGCGCGGCGAGAGGACGACCTCCTGTGCGAGTGGGACCCCGAGCGGGGGGCGTGGCGCGGCGCGTTCGATTTCCCCGACGGCGCGGTTCGCGGCGTCGCGCTCTCACCCGACGGTCGGAGCGTGGCCTTCGGGCGGGCCGACGGCACCGCGCGCGTCGCGTGGGTGGAGGACGGCACCGTACGCTGCGACCTGGAGGGGCACGGCGGCGCGGTCGAGCGCTGCGTCAGGGGCCGCGACGGCGTGACGCTCTACACCGTGTCGAACGACGGGACCCTCCGCGGCTGGGACGTCGCCCGCGGCGTCGAGCGCCTCCGTGCGGAGATCCCCCGAGAGATGTACGGGGAGCCGTGCTCCTGCGTGCTGTCGGAGGACGGCGACGTCCTCACCCTCGCGGTCGGCGACTCGGTCGTCACCTACGATCTCGTTCGCGACCGTTGGGGGGAACCGTGGGGCGTGGGGTACAGCGCCTTCTTGCAGGCCCTCCGCGTCGGCGCACGGGGCGTTCAATGTCACGTCCACGGCGATGACGCATCGGACCCCGACCAGCACATGATCGCGTGGCTCGACCTCACCCAACGGACGGTGAGCGGAGAGTTCAGCGAGCCTGAGCTGCAGTGGCTCTGCGCGAATGGGAGGTTGTTCCCCGGAGGCTCGCGCGCGGTGGTCCTCGCGCGAGAGCGCGACACGCGACCCGACGACACGCGAGAGGCCAGCGCTATCGTCGACCTCGACACGGGCGAACTCCTCCACCTGGCGCGGCGAGGCCCCGCCTTCGACGACGTCACCGTGGTCTGCGCCGCGGTCGGTGCGCGGTGGGTGGCCGCCGGGTACGAGAGCGAGCCGCGCGTCACGCTCTGGGACGCCCGCACCGGCGTGCTCCTCCCGCCGATCGAGCTGCCACGCTTCGAACACGCCACCGCGATCGCCCTGTGCGAAGCCCGCGCGGAAGTTCTGGTGGGCACGCACGGCGGCCGCGTGCTGCGCTACCGCCTCGACGGCGTGTGACCGGCAGGTCGTCGCGCTTGCCAGCGATGCCCCCGCGCGTCGCCAGGCCAAGCACCCGACGCGCCGGCCCAACGCGCTACGGTCGATCGCGCCGGTCGCGGGTGTCGTTCGCCCCGAGGCACGCGGCGATCGCGGCGTCGTAGCGCTCGCGCTCCTCGACCGCCGCGCGGCCGCGCTGTCGCTTGAGGGATGCGGCCCATCGCCGACGAGGGTGGGTCTCCGCAGCGATCAGGATGCATTGCTTGGACGTGAGGGGCCGCGCGTCGTAGAGCACGTCGGCGGCGGCGTCTGAATGGGTCCAGCACGCGAGCATGGCGAAGGCTTGAAAGCCCCGTTGAAAATGGCGCTCCTCCTCGGCAACTCGCACGCCGCTCGCGGTCGGCGCGTCCTCCCCGAACGCGAGGAGCGCCGCGATGCGCTCGCTGCGAGGTTCCAGTTGCCGTGCCAGGGCCATGAGCGGCTCGTGTGGCAGGGCGTAGTACAACCCCGGGTGAACCAGGAGGTCGTAGAGCACGGCGAACCCGAGCTCGTCGTCGACGCCCACGCGCGCCAGCGACTCCATCGCGTCGCTCGCGATCGAGGGGGTCTCGAGTCGCAGCGCGAGCCACAGGAGGGCGGCCTCGTCGCGCCTCACGAGGAGATGCCCCAGCGACGCCGCGCGCTCCTCGTCGGTCGACGGGAGCGGCCACCACGCGGTCTGCGGGGCAGGGCGGTCGTGCAGCGACGAGCTCCAGCGGCCCGACGCGCGCCGCGTGAGCGCCCGCCCCACGCGGAGCCGCGTCTCCTCGTCGACGGCACGGGCGCGCGCGCAGAGTTGCTCCACGAGCGCGCGGTCTCTCGACTGAAAGCGCCACGTCTCTTCGCAGAGCTCCCAGAACTGCGCGCCCGCGTCGCGCGAGACGTCGACGAAGCCATCGGCGAGCTGCTCGTGGACCAGCGCGAGCGCCTCGATGGCCGCGGCCTCCATGCGTCGGTGGTACTGGTGAACCGGTGAGACATTCGTCGAGTCGAAGCTCCCGAGGTGGCTCTCGACGCGTTGTGGAGCGTGCATGTCAACCTCCGGCGGCGGCTTGAACGCGAGGACGCGCGACCCCCAATCCTCCTCCGTCTCGTCGCGGAACTGAACCTGCACGCCGCACGGCGTTGGACGACAGCGCCAGAAGCGTTGCTCTCCCGGGTGATGCAGCTCGCGCCAGTACGCCATGTCGGCCGGGACGGTGTTCATGCGTCGATTCCTTGCGGGCGAGAGGTCGGGCGCCGCGGGGAGAGCCACGGAGTGGTGCATGGAGAATCACACCTGACCCTGAGGCGGCGTTACCAAAATGACCGCGCGGCAAGGCACATCGCGGCGCCTACGCTCGTTCCCAGGGCTCGCGGACGCTCGGCCTGGGCTACCGTCGGATCGCCCGCAGAGCCGGGCTCACGCATCGTACGCCGTGGG
>JBILLV010000045.1:0-41247 GCA_044375895.1 Polyangiales bacterium
CCACGCGCTGCACGGCGGGGTGATCGATGGCCTTGAGCGCGCGCTGCGCGACGAGGAAGCGGTGGAGCCCGCGGCGGTCGCGCACCCGGCCCTCGCGGAGCACCTTGAGCGTCACCTGCCGCCCCTCGGGGCCGGTGGCGAGGTACACCGTGCTGATCCCCTCGTCGTGGGTGCGCTTGCTGATGCGCAGGCCCTCGACGACGGCGCCCGCGTTGAAGTCGTCGATGTGCTTCCCTTCGAACACCGCGCGGAGCCGCCCCTCGGCCTCGCGGTCTTCGAGCGCGATGGCGTCGGCGAGGGCCTCCTGGAGGTCGTCGCGCACGCAGCGGTCGACGAGGGCGCGCGCGTAGGCGCCCTTCGCCGCGCCGGGGGCGACGTCCTCCGGGGAGAGCGCGAGGAGGTCGCGCGAGAGGCGGTGGAGGCCGTCGAGGTCGAAGCGCTGTTCGAGCTCGTTTCGCAGAAGCTCAGTGGGCGAGGCGGTTGCCATGAATTTCCTCGTGAGAAGCGGTGCATCTCCGCGCAGGCAGAGAGGGTGGCGGATACTACACAACCGCCCGCGCGCGCCCCAAGCGCGATCGGCGCCCGTGCGGAGGCTCCCGCGCGCGCCGCGAATGTGCCATACAACACGGGACAAATGCCGAAGGGACGCCTGCGACGTGTGCGCCTCGGCGCGTGTTCTGTCACCGTGGCCGTGCTGCTCGCGGGCGGGTCCGCGGGGGCCAACGGGCGCTTCCCCGCCGCGCAGTTCGTGACCCTCACGCCCGACGCCCAGGGCCGACGGATCGCGCTCCGCACCACCTTCGGCATCGCGGTGAGCGACGACGCGGGGCGCACCTGGCGCTGGCTCTGCGAGGAGCTCTTCGAGTACGGCGCGTCCGGTCCGCCCTGGGATCCGCGGCTGGCGTGGGCGCGCGGCCCCGACGCCACGTCGCTCCTCGTGGGGCTCTCCGACGGCCTCACGCGCTCGTCGGACTTCTGCGCGTCGGCGCGCGTCCCCGAGGCCGCGCGGGACTTCACCGGCGACGTCACCGTCGCGCCCGACGGGGTGGTGCTCTGGGTGTCGTCCAACGGCTCGGGCGCCAACCGCGTGCTCGCGTCGCGCGACGGCGGCGCCACCTTTGAAGCGCGCGGGACGCTGCCCGAAGGCTTTCTACCTGAGACGCTGGAGGCCACGGGGGCCGACGGCGCGCGGGTGTACGTCTCGGGCGTCACCATCGAGCCGCGTCGTCCGGCGCTCTACCGATCGGATGACGGCGGGCGGAATTTCTCGGAGCTCCCCTTCGACGCGCTCGGCGGTCGCGACGCGTTCATCTCTGGCGTGGTGGCGTCGCGGCCCGACGTGGTGTTCGTCCGCTCGTCGCTCCCGGAGGAGCCTGACGGCGGCGTGAGCGGGACACTCCTCCTCCGCTCGGTGGACGGGGGGCGGAGCTTCCGCGAGGTGGCGCGCACGGCGGGCCCGATGTTCGGCTTCGCGCTCTCGGACGACGGCGCCCGCGTGTGGGTGGGCGGCTCTGACCCGCGCGATGCCCTGCGCCGTTCCGTGGATGGCGGCGACAGCTTCACCACCGTCTCGTCGGTGCGCGCGCTCTGCCTGCGGTGGCACCCGTCGGGGCTCTACGCCTGCGCCCCCTACGTCACCTCGCCCTTCGCGCTGGGTCGGTCGACGGACGAGGGGAGCACCTTCTCCCCGCTGCTCCGCTTCGAATCCCTCGTGGGGCCTCCCGCGTGCGCGCCGGGGACACGCGGCGCCGGGCTCTGCACCCCGCGGTGGCCGGTGGTTCGGGCGATGTTTCAGCCCCTCGACGCGGGCGCGGCCGACGCGGGGGGCCCGATGGACGGGGCCGTCGTCACGCCCCCGTCGACGCCGCCCGATGGCTGCGGCTGTCGCGCGGAGAGGGTGAGGGAGCGGCGAGGTTGGGGCGCGCTCTGGGTCGCGCTCGCGGCGCTGATCAGTTGGCGGCGCCGAGCCAGCGGACGAGGCAGCAGGTGATGTTGTCGGGGCCGCCGTTCTCGTTGGCCTTCGCGATGAGGCGCGAGCACGCGGTCTTGAGGTCGGTCTTGTGCTCCTCCACGATGCGGAGGAGCTCCGGGTCGGACACGGGGCCCGAGAGGCCGTCGGAGCAGAGGAGGAAGATGTCGCCGGCGTGGGGCTGATCGACCCGGGCGTCGACCTTCACCACCTCCTTCATCCCGAGCGCCCGCACGATGACGTTCTTGTGCGGGAAGTTGGCGATCTCTTCCTCCGTCAGCTTGCGCATCTTGAGGTAGTCGTTGAGCAGCGAGTGATCTTCGGTGAGCTGGTCGAGCTTGCCCTCGCGGATGCGGTACACGCGCGAGTCGCCGACGTGCCCCACGATGATGCCCTCACGCACGGCGGCCACGACGACGATGGTCGTGCCCATCCCGCGGAAGCGGGCCTCGCGCTGGGCGGACTCAAAGATGCGCAGGTTGGCGAGCTTGACCCCGGTGATGAGCCGGTTCTCCTCGTAGCTGCGCGCCTTGTCCATCTTGTAGGGCCACGTCGCGTCGGGGTCCTTCGCGGTGGCCTCGAAGAACTCCTTGAGCGCGTCGACGGCCATCTTCGAGGCGACCTCGCCCGAAGCGTGGCCGCCCATCCCGTCGGCCACGATAACGAGGTTCTCTTCGGGGATGATGGCGAAGTTGTCCTCGTTGTGCGTGCGCTTCATCCCGACGTTCGTCTCGCCGAACATCTCCATGCGCACGGGTTGACCTGCCACTGCTCCGACCTCTCTCTGTAACTGCGTGGCGCTCCTACTCGGCGAAGCAGCGCGTAGACCTCTCGGGAAGCTATCCCGGACACTTTCCGCGCGTCAACGCTCTCGCACAACCGCCGCTCGTTTCACCCGCGGAGAAACCCTTCGGTCGCGCGGAGGAAGGCGGCGCTCTGCTCGATGAAAGGCAGGTGTCCGGCGGCCGCCACCTGCTCATACGACCCGTGCGGAAGGGCATCGGCGAGGGCGCGGCTCTCCGCGGGGAGGAAGGTTCGATCGCTCGCCCCGGCCACCACCCGCACCGGGCACCGCACGTCGGCCGCCGCCATGCGCCCGTCCCACCGTCGGATGGCCTGGAGGAAGCCCGCGTCGCTCTCGGGCCGGTACACCATCCGCCGCGCCATCCCCGCGATCACCGCGTCGCTCGGGGGCTGGTGCCACCACATGGGCCCCAACCGACGGAAGAGCTCTGGCAGCGAGCGCGCGTCGCGGAGCGTCCCTTGCGCCGTGGTGAGGGCCAGCACCCGTCGCCACCCCTCGTCGCCGAGGGCCACCCGCGAGCGCTCGGCCACGGCCCGCACCTGCGTCGCGTCGCGCAGCGGGCTCACCAGCACGAGCCGCCGCACCGTCGCCGGGTGCCGGGCGGCCAGCGCGAGGGCCACGGCGGCGCCGAAATCATGGGCGATGATGTCCACCGGTGGATCGGACCGCGCCGCCGCGAGGGCCGCGAGGTCGTCGGCCGCCCCCGCGATGGTGTACCCGTCGCCGTCGGGTGGGGGCGACGAGCGCCCGTGGCCGCGGAGGTCGATGTAGACGAGGGAGGCGTCGCGCGCGAGGCCGTCGAGCCACGGGCGGAGGTACGTGTGGTCGAGCCCGGGGCCGCCGTGGAGCGCGTAGCGGACGGGGGCCACGCGGGCGCCGAGTTCGACCGTGTGGAGCGTGAGGCCCGCCAGGCGACGGTCGCGCGGGCGCCCCACCTCGGGCGAAGACGCGCCGCGACGGCACCCCACCGCGGCGGCGAGGGCGAGGAGCGCGCTTCGTCGGGAGAGGGTCACCATGGCAGCGTGCGTGAAAGTCGCCCGAACGCTCCCCCGAGTGGTAGAAATCGACCGATGTCCGACGCCCTCCGCGACGACCTCTCGGAGCTCGCCCGCCTCTTCGCCACCCACGCCGCGTGGCAGCGCGAGCTGGGCGCGCTGGAGCTCCCGCACGAAGGGGCCCTCCCCGCGCCGCGGCCGACCGTGGACGTGGCTCCCGCGTCGACGCCCGCCCCGGCGCCGTCGACCCCGCCTCCACCCGTCGTCGCGCCGGTGAGCGCCCCCGCGGTGCCGACCCCCGCGCGCCCCGCGGTCGCGGTGAAGCCCGCGACGCCCGCACCCGTGGTGCGGACGCTCTTCGGCGAGCCCGCGCCCCCGACGCCCGCGCCGCGCATCTCGTCCGATCCGCCGCTCGAAGGGGAGGCGCGCGTCCACGCGCTCGCGGTGATTCAGGAGGAGGTGCGCGGGTGCACGTCGTGTCGGCTCGGCGCGACGCGGCGCAACACCGTCTTCGCCCGCGGCAACCCCTTCGCGCGGCTGTGCTTCATCGGCGAGGGGCCGGGCGAGCAGGAGGACAAGCAGGGTTCGCCCTTCGTGGGCCCCGCGGGACAGCTCCTCGACAAGATCATCGGCGCGATGGGGCTGTCGCCCGACGACGTGTACGTGGCCAACATCGTGAAGTGCCGGCCGCCCAACAACCGCGTCCCCGAGCCCGACGAGATGCGCACGTGCACGCCCTTCCTCGTGCGCCAGCTCGACCTCGTCCGCCCCGAGGTGATCGTCGCGCTCGGGCGCACCGCGGTGGGCTTCCTCCTCGATTCGAAGGACTCGATGACGCGCCTCCGGGGCAAGTGGCACACGTACGAGGGGATCCCCGTGCTTCCCACGTGGCACCCGGCCTACCTGCTCCGTACGCCCGAGGCGAAGGGCGACACGTGGGCCGACATGAAGGTGGTGATGGCGCGTCTCGGCCTGCCGCTTCCCACACGCGGAGGAAGCACCACCGGGTGATCACCGCGGTGTACCTCCCCGCCCGCCAGGGTGGTCACACGAGCCCCGGCGCGCGCGGCCTCCACCGCGGGAACTCCCTGGAAATCCGTGGGGATCGAGCAGTGGGAGCGTGCGCGGTCTGGCCTGATGCGTTGGCCCGCATGGTGCACCTGGATTTACGCAGAGGTACTCGGATGACGACGAAGCCCACCCGCGCGCACTGGCTCACCCTCGCGACCGTCCTGGCGGCCTGCGCGCCGGGGGCTGACCCGGAGGTCTCGGGGGGTGTCGCGCCGATCCCGGATTCGCCGATCACCGAGCGGGAGCAGTACGAGGGCTCGATCGATCCGAACGCGTCGCGCGACCACGACGTGATGCCCCCCGCCAACATCGACGGCGACGTGCGCGGCCTGGCCCCGCAGCTCGACGGCGCGATGACGATCGCGGGGGATGACAACACGGCGGTTCGCGTCGACGCCCTCGCGGCCTGCCGCCCCACGACGGGGTATTCGGGCGGCAGACCGATGTCCATCTGCGTCACCGAGGTGGACGGCAAGCTGGTGGAGTACCGCACCGCCGAGGCCTACGTGCGGATGAAGGCCGCGGCCTCCCGCGCGGGCGTGTACCTCCAGATCGTCAGCGGCTGGCGCACGATGGAGAAGCAGCGCGAGCTCTACCAGCTCTACCTCTCGGGCCGCGGCAACCTCGCGGCGCGCCCGGGCTACTCCAACCACCAGAGCGGCCTCGCGCTCGACCTCAACACCAGCGCGCCGGGCGTGATGAGCTGGCTCAACAACAACGGGTCGGCGTACGGCTTCCGCCGCACGGTGCCGAGCGAGATCTGGCACTGGGAGCGCCCCGCGGGCTCGCAGGGTCCGGCCAACGGCGGCGGCGGTGACGGGACGTGCTGGTCGTCGACGCTCAGCCGCAACATGCCCGTCCGGGCCTGCGTGCAGAGCCGCTCCGACCGCGCGTGGTACCAGTGCACCAACGGCGTGTGGCGCCCCGGCCAGGGCACCAACGGCGCGTGCAACGGCACCTATCCCCTCGGCTCGATGGCCCCCGCCGCGCCCACCGCCGCGCGCACCTGCTACAGCAACACCACGCGCCGCGAGCAGCCCCAGGGCGCGTGCGTGCAGAGCGCCTCCGACCGGCAGTGGTACCAGTGCACCGACCGCGGGTGGGTCTACGGCGCGTCGCTGCCGAGCCGCGGCCCCTCGGGCGCCTGCACGGCGAGCTTCCCCCTGCGCTGACCCCCCGATGAGGTGGTAGAGACGGCGCCATGCGCCGGGCGCTCGGACTCCTCCTCACCCTCTCCGCCTGCCGCCCTGGTGCGCGCTCCCCCTCGCCCGACGCGGCGCCGCCCCGTCGCGACGTGCCCGCGCCGCTGCGGTCGGCCTGCGATGAAGTGCTCGCCGAGGGTCGTCGCGCGCTGGAGGCGTGGCGACGACGCCAACGGGCCGCCGTCGAGCCCGGCACCTGGGACAACCTCGCGACCTTCAACCAGTGCGTGGAGTCGGGCGAGCGCCTCTGGGCCACGGTGCTCGGCGCGCCGCTGGGCGACCCCCGCGCGACCTCGCTGGCGGGGCGCTTCAAGCTCGTCCACGTCGGCCGCGATGGGACGCGCTCGGAGGCGTGGCCCGCGGTCACCGACGCCGGCGACGCGTTCGTGCTCCGGGCGCAGGAGACGAGCTGGCGTCAGGCCGAAGAGGGCAGGTCGCGACTCGCGCCCATCGCGCTGTTCGACTACGACGGCGACGACGCGCCGGAGCTCCTCGCGCGGGTGATCGACCAGGGGCCCGAGGGCGCCGCCACCGAGCGGGTGCTGGTGTGGCGGGCGACGTCGACGCGCGTGGAGCCCTTCGAACCCGCGATGGGCCTTCACCCAGTGGGCGTGGAGGATTTCGACGACGACGGGCGCCCCGACCTCCTCACGCACGCGGAGCTCGTCGGCGTGGACGACGCGCGCCCCGGGGAGACGCTGCGCGGTCCGTCCCTCGTCGCCCGCTCGCTCCCGGGTGGCCTCTTCGCGCTCTCCTCTGGCGTGGCCCTCCTGAAGAACCGCGAGCGCTGCCCCGCGCCGCCGCCGCCGCCGCTGCTCGTCCGCGGGGGACCCGACCTCGACGCCGCCCGCTCGGCCGAACGGGTGGCCTGCGCGATGCTATGGCGCGTCCCCGCGGCGGCCATCGAGTCGGAGCTCCGGCGCGAGTGTCCGACGCGCCCCAACGTCCCGCCGCCGACCTGCGCCGCGGCGCTCCCTCGGCTGGTGGCGATGACGCGCGTGACGCCCCTCGCCGACCTGCGCGCGGCGGTGTCGTTCGAGGCCACCGAGGAGGCCGCGGAGGCCGGCGTGGCGCGCGCGTGGCGGGTGGTGCTGGAGGGCGCGCCGGTGACCATGGCGCCGCTCGCGCTGGGCGTCATCGCGGGGGAGTGCGACGTGATCGAAGGGGACGCGCGGCTCGGCGAAGTGGCCTCGCTGCGCTGTTGGGCGGGGGCCGAAGGCGTCGAGGTGCGGGCGATGCGCCAGGGGCTCGCGCTGGTGGTGCAGCGGCGGGCGATGCGCGACGGCGGGGCGGTGGGGATGTTCGGCGAGCTGAGGCGCGTGGCGCTGCCGCTGGGGCTGGTGGTGCGGGCGGGGTCGCTGCGGGAGTGACGCGGCGCTACGGGGCGACGCACATGTTGGAGAGGTAGACTTCGAAAGCGTGGTCGCGGCCGACGGCCTCCTGCGTGAAGATGGGGCAGGCCTCGCCGCAGCTGAAGGCGAAGCCCGCGGTGTACGGGTCGGCGCCGGGCGTCATGTTGTCTTCGAGCGTCCAGCGGATGGGCGGGCACTCGCACGCGCCGGCGCCGGCGTCGCGTCGCACGCACGGCGCCGGGCAGTCGGTGGTGGGGAAGCTGGGGAGCTTCAGGACGATGAAGTAGTTGCGGCCCGCCTCGAGGCGCACCGGCGGCGAGAAGGCCGCGTCGTACCAGTCGGGGAGCACGCCGCCGAGCAGCGTCGTGGAGGCCACCGCCTCGCGCTCGACGTTGGTGGTCGGCAAGAGGATCGAGAGGTTGGACGCGCCCGGCACCACGTACACCTGCGCCGCGCGGCCGATGAAGGAGTAGGGGTTGGACATGTGCAGCCGCGCCCGCACGAGGAAGCCGCCCATGGAGCTCACGACGAAGCCTTGAGCGGCGGACTGGCCATTGAGCAGGACGAACGAGCTCGCGCACCCGGCGCCGCCCATGGAGCAGCCGCGGTGGGCAGCGTCCGGCGTCGAGGCGTTGGTGCAGCACGACCCGCCGATGCAGGTGAGCGAGGCGTCACAGGCCCGCCCGCAGCGCCCGCAGTTGGCCGGGTCGTAGCGGGCGTCGACGCAGAAGGTGGGCGCGGTGGCGGGGCAGCCGATGAGCGGCGTGAGGCACCGCGGCTCGCAGCGGCCGGCGTTGCAGAGCGCGCCCGCCGGGCACACGTTGCCGCACGCGCCGCAGTTGCGCACGTCGGTGGAGGTGATGGTGCACACCTGGGTCGCGCCCGAGCCGCAGAGCTGCTGGCCCGGCAGGCACTGGAGCCGGCACACGCCGTCCACGCAGCTCTGCGCGCCGGTGCACTGCCCGCGCACGACGCCCATCTCTTCCACGCGGCGGCACACGCCGCAGTTGTTGGGGTCGTTGTTGAGGTTGGCGCAGTAGGGGAAGGAGCCCATCGTCGGCGCGGGACACGAGGTGAAGGGCGGCATGCACGCGGCGATGCACGTGGAGACGCCCATCGCGTCTGGAGCGCAGGTGAGGCCCATCGCGCACCCGCGACCGCAGCCGCCGCAGTTGCGGTTGTCGTTGCGCAGGTCGAGGCACTGGCCGAGGCAGTCGGTGAGGGGAGCCTGGCAGCGCAGGCGACAGAGGCCGCCCTCGCAGCGTTCGTGACGCGCGCAGACGGTGCCGCAGCGGCCGCAGTTGTTGGGGTCGACCTGTGTGTCGGCGCAGTACTCGAAGGAGACGGGGCCCGCGTCGGGGACGCCGCCATCGGGGATCGCGCTGCCGGTGCAGCGGATGAGCGTGCCGCAGTTGAGCTGGCAGGTGCCGTTGACGCACACGTTTCCCGCCGGGCAGATGTTGCGGCAGGCCCCGCAGTTGTTGGGGTCGATCATGATGGGCGTGCACTGGCCCATCTCGCAGGGGAGCGTCATGGCCGGGCAGAAGGACTCGCACATCCGATTGCGGCAACGCTGACCGGCCAGGCAGCGCGTCTCGCAGTTGCCGCAGTAGTCCGAGTTGGTCTCCAGATCGAGGCAGCGGGCCTCGGTGCGCGTCGTGGGCATCCCGCCGTCCACCCCCGGAACGGCCACCATCACGTTGCACAGCCCCTGGCCCGTCGGGCACATCGGCGCGACGCACGCCCCCGCGCGGCAAATCTCACCCGTCGCGCACGCGCGGTCGCAGGCGCCGCAGCGCTGCGGGTCGTTCATGATGTCGGCGCACACCGTCATCGTCGTGGGCCCCGCGTCGCCGCCGTCCATCCCCGCGTCCATCCCGCCCACCACGGGGACCGGACAGCTTGCAAGCTGACCGCAGTTGAGCGCGCAGACGCCCATCGCGCACACCTGCCCCATGCCGCACGCGGTGCCGCAGCCGCCGCAGTTCTGCACGTCGGTGAGGGTGTTGATGCACACGCCGCCGCACGAGGTGAAGCCCACCATCGGGCAGGTGGGCCCGCCGTCACCCCCGGCAGGAACCTCGATCATCGCCGCTTCGGGCGCCCTTTCGCCCACTGCGTCCGTGGTGTTGACCGGCGGCGACGAAGACAGCGAACAGCCCAGCGCGACGACCAGCAACGCAAGAAGATTGAAGCAGTGGCGCATGATTGGAATCTAACCGCAACGACGCGTGCTCCACAACGACCGACCGCGCCTCGGCGGGCATCGCTTGACAGCATCGTGAACCCGTCGATACAGCAGTGTCCGTGCGACGTGGCGCCCCCTCAGGAGACAGAAGTCGCCGTGCGACCGACGCGGGCTGAAATCGACCTCGCGGCGATCGCCCACAATGTCCGCGTCGTCCGCGAGGTGGTGGCCGAGGGTCGGGTGTCGATGCCGCCCCTGGTGTACGGGGTGGTGAAGGCCGACGCCTACGGGCACGGCGCCGTCCTCGCCGCGCGGGCGATGCAATCCGCCGGCGTCGCGGGGCTCTGCGTGGCGCTCGTGGAGGAGGGTGTCGCGCTTCGAGAGGCCGGGGTGACGCTGCCGATCCTGGTGATGTCGGGCCTCTACGGCGACGGCATCGACGCGGCCGCGCGCGCCTCGCTGACGCCGGTGCTCTACGACGTCGAGGGCGTCGAGCGGGCCCTGCGATGGAGCGCCCCGACGCCCCTCGACGTCCACCTCAAGGTCGACACGGGGATGGCGCGCCTGGGCGTCCCGATGGAGCACATCGCGCGCGTCGGGGAGCGCCTGGCGGAGGCGCCGCACCTGCGGGTGACGGGCGTGATGACGCACTTCGCCAACGCCGACTGCGACGACGACGCCTTCACCTACGAGCAGCTCGCGCACTTCGAGTCGGCCCGCGAGACCTTGCGCGCGAAGGGGATCGCACCTCCCCTCACCCACGCCGCCGCGAGCGCGTCGGCCTTCCGCGTCGAGCGGGCCCGCTACGACCTCGTGCGGTGTGGCATCGCGCTCTACGGCGTGGCCCCCTTCCCCAACACCGCGCCGGGGCTCCTCCCCGCGATGCGCCTGCGCACCGAGGTGATCTCGCTGCGGGAGATCGAGCGGGGCGCCCCCGTGGGCTACGCGGGGCGGTGGCGGGCGGGGCGGCGCTCGACGATCGCGACCATCCCGATCGGGTACGCGGACGGCTTCTTCCGTCGGCTGTCGTCGGAGGCCGAGGCGCTCGTCCGCGGGGCCCGCGTCCCCGTCGTGGGCAATGTCTCGATGGACCTCTCCACCCTCGATGTCACCGACATCGCCCGTCGCGTCGGGGTGTCGGTGGGCGACGAGGTGGTGCTCCTCGGCGCGCAGACGGGCCCCGCGGGCTTCGACGTCATCCGCGCGGAGGAGATCGCCGCCCGCGTCGGCACCATCCCCTACGAGGTGCTCACGGCCGTCTCCCGCCGCGTCCCGCGGGTGGCAAAGGGCGAGGCGCCGTGAGCGGCGGCGCCCCCGAGGAGCTCCCGCTCTGGCGGCGCGTCGTGGCGCCTGCGATCGAGGGGGTGGAGGAGGTCGGCATCCTGGGGGAGCTCGCCTTCAAGACGATGGCCTGGGCCGTGCGGCCGCCGTTTCGCGTGCAGGTGATGGTGACCCAGCTCGAGTTTGTCGGCGTCCAATCGCTGTTTCTCGTCGGGCTGGTGGGCTTCTTCACGGGCATCGTCTTCGCCGTCCAGACCGTCTACGGCTTCCGCCGCTTCGGCGCGGAGAACATGGTGGGCGGCGTGGTGGGGCTCTCCCTCTCGCGCGAGATGGCCCCCGTGCTCACGGCCATCATGGTGGCCGCCCGCGCGGGCTCGGGCATGGCCGCCGAGCTCGGCAACATGCGCGCCTCCGAGCAGATCGACGCGCTGGAGACCATGGCCGTCAACCCGGTGCAGTACCTCGTGGTGCCGCGCGTGCTGGCGGGCGTGGTGATGGTGCCGATCCTCTCGCTCTTCTTCTTCATCGTGGGCCTCGGCGGCGCGTGGCTCGTCGGCATCGGCATCCTCCAGCTCGACCCGGGGATCTTCGCCGACCGCATCCGCACGATGCTCCAGCCCGACGACCTCATCCAGGGCGGCATCAAGGCGCTGGTGTTCGGCTACGCCGTCGCCCTCATCGCGTGCCGCCACGGGTACTTCGCCTCGGGCGGCGCGGTGGGCGTCGGCCAGGCCACCACCCGCGCGGTGGTCTGGTCGGTGGTGGGGGTGTTCGTGCTCGACACCATCATCACGTCGATGCTGACGGCGGTGGGCTGATGGCCGCGGAGGCGCCCCACGTCGTCATCGAGAAGCTGGTGAAGATCTACGGCGATCGCACCGTGCTCCACGGCGTCGACCTTACCATCGGCCGCTCGGAGACGCTGGTGATCATCGGCGGCTCGGGGGCGGGCAAGAGCACCCTGGTGCGCCACCTCATCGCGCTGGAGCGCCCCACCAGCGGCAAGATCATGGTCGACGGCGTGGACATCGCCGCCCTCTCGGACGTCGAGCTCAACCAGGCCCGGCGCCGCTTCGGGATGGTGTTTCAGAAGTACGCCCTCTTCGACTCGATGACCAACTTCGACAACGTCGCCTTCCCCCTCCGCGAGCAGACGAAGCTCCCGGAGAAGGAGATCCGCGACCGGGTGCTGGCGAAGCTCCGCGACCTCGGCGTCGAGCACGCCGCGCAGCTCACGCCGGCGCAGATCTCGGGCGGCATGGCGAAGCGCGTGGGCATCGCGCGGGCCCTGGTGATGGAGCCCGAGCTGCTGATCTACGACGAGCCCACCTCGGGCCTCGACCCGGTGACGTCGCGCACCGTCGACGACCTCATCGAGGAGATGCGGGAGAAGTTCGGGGTCACGTCGGCGGTGATCACCCACGACATGGTGAGCGCCTTCGACATCGCCGACCAGATCGCGATGCTCATCAAGGGCCGCGTGGTGGCGCAGGGCCCGCCCGCCGCGGTGCTGGAGTCGCCCAACGCCGACGTGCAGGGCTTCATCCGGGCGAGCGGCGTGGAGGCTTCACGGCTGCAGAAGCGCCGCGCCCGCAAGGCCCCCGAGGAGCTCGCCCAGGTGGCCCGCGCCCGTCAGCGGGAGGCCGCCGCGGCGGTGAAGCGGTAACGGTCGCTACCGTCGAGGTCATCGCCGCGTCTCGGCCGGAGGGAGGGGCGCGCGGCCGAAGTCACCCGCCATCGTGACGAGCTCGGTGAGGGCCGCGGTGTACACCGCAACCGCTTGATCGAGCGCGCGGGCGTCGACGACGTCGGGCGTGTCGCTCGTGGTGTGGTGGTGCTCGAAGTAGCGGGTCATGTCCTGGCCGAAGGAGAGCCGCGGGACGCGCTGGGGGATGAGCGGCGAGACGTCGGCGCCGCCGCGCGCGGGCTCCGGGTCGAGGCGAACGCCGTACGGCGCCACCGCGCGGAGCAGCGCTTCGAAGCGAGGGCGCGCGGCCTCGTCGCCCGCGTAGCCGAGGGTGATGACGCGACCGTCTCCCTCGTCGGCCTCCATCGCGACGGTGTGACGGGCGAGCTCGTCCTGGTGTGCCTGGGCGTAGGCGCGCGCCCCGGCGAGGCCGTTCTCCTCGTTGGCGAAGAGCACCACGCGGACGGTGCGACGTCGCTCGGCGACCCGCGTCTGGACGGCGCGGGCGGCACTGAGAATGATGGACGCGCCGGCGGCGTCATCGATGGCACCCGTGCCGAGATCCCACGCGTCGAGGTGGGCGCCGAGGAGGACGATCCCTTCGTCGCCGCGCGTGGCGGGGACCTCACCGACGACGTTGGCCGAGTCGGCCTCCGGCAGCGAGCGACACCCGAGCTGGAGGCGCATCCGCACCGTCGCGCCCGCCGCGAGCAAACGGTGAATGGCATCGGCGTCGGGGATCGCGAGGGCCGCCGCGGGGATGCGCGGGACGGCGTCGTCGTAGCGGGTGGCGCCGGTGTGGGCGATGCGCTGCGGCCCCGTCCCCACCGAGCGGATGACCACGGCGACGGCTCCCTTGCGGGCGGCGTGGACGGCGCCGCGGACGCGCACCCCCACCGTCTCGCCGTAGCCCGCGCCGTCCTCCGCGGCGCGCATCACGCGGTGGATGAAGATGATCTTGCCCTGCACGCGCGCGGCGTCGAGGGCGTCGAGCGCGTCGAGGGAGGCGACCTCGATGAGCTCGGCCTCGAGGCCCTCCGGCGGGGTCGCCACGCTGCCGCCGAGGGCCGTGAGCACCAGCGGTCGATCGACGGGCGCGGTGAGCGATCCGCGCTCTTCGCCGCGCTCCCAGTGGGGGACGCGGACGGGCTCGGCGCGGACGTTGGCGAAGCCCATCGCGCGCATCGTCCGCTGCGCCCAGGCGACGGCGAGGGCGTCGCCGCGTGATCCGGCGAGGCGCGGCCCCACCTCGTCGGAGAGCGAGCGGACGATGGCGAGCGCGCCGCTGTCGGGGATGGCGACGGCGGGAGCGACGGGGGCGACCGGGTGGGGCGTGCGGGCGCAGGCAGCGAGCGCGAGGAGGAGCGGGCAGAGGGCGCGCATGGCGCTCGGTGATACCAGCGAAGGCGCGGCGGGCGGCGCGAATTTGCTACGCGGGGCGGCGCGTTTCGACGGATGCTCCCGACGACGCCACGATGGGTCCGCCGCGACAAGTCTGGGGCGACGACCGCGCACGACCGCGGCTCTTGAACGCCCGCCTCGCACTCGGGAGCGACCCGGACACGGTGTACGCGATCGGCGAGTTCGACGGGTCGGTTCACCTGGAGGCGTGGCACGCGGAGACGGGGGTGCGGGTGTCGTCGTGGGCGGTGGCCCGCGGCGCGCGCCTCGTCCCGAGCGAGGTGCGGCGCGGCGAGCACGACGACGAGGTGCTCTTCGCGGTGCGCGGGATGGCGCGGACGGAGGTGATCGCGGTCGATCTGGCCACCGGGTCGACGCGGGGGTGCCTCGTGCTCCCGCGGGAGACGACGTGGGTGCCGTCGATCGCACGCGACGGCGCGGTGGCGACGGGGTGCCGGGAGGCTGACGAGTGGTTCGTGGCCACGCTGCGCCATGTCGAGCGACTGGTTCCTTGCGTGGTGGCGGTGTCGCACGACGGATCGCTGGCGGCGGTCTCGACGGACGACCCGGTGGGGGCTCGGATCATCGAGGTGCACACGGGGGTGACGCGGGCGTGGCTGGTGCGTCCAGGCGGGGCGAAGGTCGCGGCCCTGACCTTCTCGAACAGCGACGCGACGCTCTGGGCGACCGGGGAGGAAGAGATCACGTGCTGGGACGTCGCCTCGGGCGTGACACTCGGCCACTGGCGCGGGCTCTCGATGGGTCGGCCGGTCGCCCTCTCCCCCGACGGACTCCGCGCCCTGTTCGAACGCCCCATCGCCCTGGCGGTCGGGAGCGAGCGCGCGATCGACCACCGCGGCGTCGCCTGGGACGGCGTCGACGCCCGCGTGTCCCCGGACGGCCGACGTCTCGCCGCCAGCGCCGGGGTGCTGTCGTGGATCGACCTCGCCCGCGACGCCCGCGTCGAGCTCACCGGAACCGGCCACACCGCCGCCGTCTGCGCGATCGCGGTGTCGGGCGACGGCGCCCGCGTGGCATCGTGCGCGGGCGACGCGACGATTCGGGTGTGGGAGGCGGCGACGGGCGCGTGCGAGTGGGTGCTGGAAGGCGACCCGAGCGGCTACGACGCCCTGGCCTTCGCCCCCGATGGCAGGACGCTCTACGCGACCTCGACGTCGCCGCGGCGCCTCACCGCGTGGTCGCTGCACGAGGGGACGGAGACCACGCCGCGCGCCGTCGCCTTCCCGGGCGACGGTCTCCAGGTGAGCCCCGACGGGCAGACCGTGGCTGCGCGCTACACCACGAAGCGACAGTTCGCCGACGCCGGTGTCTTCAACCTCGGGGCCTTCGCGCCCACCGCGCCCTGGCTCCCGCGGGCGTTGATGCAGCAGGGCATCAACCCCCGCGCGGGCGTCACGCTCGGCTTCTCCCGCGAGGGCGCGATGCTCGAAGCCTTCGGCCACGATCCGATGCCCGTCGGAGCCACCTTCGACCTCGCCACGGGAGCGTGCACGGAGACGACGCTCGACCCCTTCTCGAGCGCTCTCCCGCGCGTCGTGGCCTTCTCGCCCAACGGCCGCTGGCTCGTCGCGGTGCGCGAGGACGGCGGCGCGGTGGAGGTGGTCTTCCACGCGGTGGCCAACGCCTACAACGCCGTGGGGCGGTGCCGGTTTCGCGCCCGGCTGGGGGACGTCCCCATCGCGGTGAGCGAGCACCGCGCGGCGGTCGCGGAGGCCGACGGGTTTGTCACGGTGGCCGACCGGCGCGACGGCCGGGCGTGGTGCGTCGCGGAGCTGCGCTCGCAGGCGACGGCGCTCGCGCTCTCACCCGACGAGAAGACGCTCTACGTCGGCACGCACAACGGGCAGGTGCGGGTGTATTCGGTGTAGCGCGCGGGTCAGGCGGCGACGGTGGCGGCGGGCTGCACCACCACGTCGTTGTCGGGCGTGTGGGGGAGGTCGTGCTGGTGGGCGGGGGCGGTCACCACGGCGGGCTTCGCGGCGCCGAGGCAGCACTTCTTGTACTTGTGGGTCGAGCCGCAGGGGCACGGCGCGTTGCGCCCCACCTTCGGCCCCGCCCGCCGAACGGGCTGGTTGGGGGCGACGTGGGCGACGAGGTCGGCGATGGCGCGCAGCGTGTCCGACGGCTTCCAGACGTGGCGGAAGTCGCGCAGCTCGGCCTGCGGGAGGAAGAAGTCCTCGGGCTTGAAGCGCGCGAAGGAGGGCGAGAGCGAGCAGAGGATCGGCTCGACGCCGGGGGTGTTCCACCAGCCGAGCATGGCGCGGGCGGCGAGGGGGCGGGCGACCGCGAGGGGGACGTCGAAGGCGCTCTTCCACCCGCGGCGCGCGGCGACCCCTTCGAAGCTGGCCAGCGTCAGCTCGGCGCCGAACTCCGCCGCGCGGATGTCGAGCTCCTTCGGGCGGGCGAGCGAGCCGAGCACGTCGGCGATGAAGCGGGCGCCGCCGCGGCGCGCCATCGGGCCGTCGTTGGCAGGGAGAAACGCGCGGAGGGCGTCGTCGACCACCGGGGCGTGCGCGGGGTGCAGCGAGGCGATGGCGGCGAGCTCCAGGGCGGCGTGGCGCGCGCGCATCGCCCCGGCGCTGCCGTCGAGGTAGCGCATGCAGGTGGGGAGGTAGCGCCCGCCGAAGCGGGCGGTGTGCCACGCGCCGACCACGCCCAGGGGGAAGGCGCAGAAGGTGGAGAGCATGCCGCTGAGGGTGTCGGGGACGCCTGCCACGGCAAATCCAGGCAGCGTGTCGACGAACTCCTCGGGGTCGCCGACGCCCATGAGGAGGTAGAGGGTGCGCAGGAGCCAGAGGTCGTTCCACCAGAGCTTGAGGAGGGCGCGGTCGGCCGGGCGCGGGTGCTTGATCTTGCGGAGGGTCGCGAAGCTGTGGAGCATCATGCTCCCGACCTCGGCGAGGAGCATCCCGTACACGGGGTACATCAGCGGCTGGAGCGGCGCGAGGTCGAGAAACTCCTCGCGCGACAGGTTGGGCCCCGCGGAGATGATGCGCCGGAGCATGCGGCGCGTGAGCGAGTTGGTGTCTTCAACGGCCGGGTTGGCCCGCGTATCCCGGCGGAGGGTGCCGTGGCGCTCCGCGAGCGCGTCGAGCTGCCAGCGGCGCACGAGCGGGAGGTCGTGGTGCATGCCGCGCGCGAGGCAGGTGATGAATTTCCCCTCCCGCGACACGATGAGAAAGGGCCCCTCGTGCCGGTCGTCGAGGCAGATGGCCACGCGCGACGCGTCCTCCGGGAGCGCCGCGCGCGAGAGGATGTACTGGACCAGCGGGGCGTCGTTGTAGAGCCGCAGGGCGAGCTCTGTCTGCTGGTACGAGACGCGGTCGAGTCGGGTGAGGAAGTGATGTGCGTGTCCCACGTGAGTGCCTCCGTCGCGGTGCCGCCGTGATTGGCAACACACCGCGAGTCTAGAGCCATCTCCGCGAGCGCCGCGCGGCGGTTCCCGCGGGGATTTGTGCGTGTCCAGCGCCCGCACATGGGGCGACCGGAGGGCTACTGCGAGGCGGGTCGCGGCGGCAGGAAGGGGCAGGTCATCTGCTCGGCGCACTGGTGCTGGCTCGGGTGCGAGCGGTAGTACACGTCGGCGCCGAGCGTGGCGAAGTAGCGGGCCGCGGTGGTGAGCAGGTAGAGCTGCGGCTTCCACACGTCGCGCTCCCGCGGCAGGGCGAAGGAGTGCGTCCCCTCGGGCACGATGTACGCGTTGAGGAGCGACGCGGTGGGCCCAGTGTCGCCGCCCCACGCGGCGATCGTCGGCTGCCACGCGGCGTTGACGCCGGCCGCCCCGGTTGCGGCGCGTTCGGCGCGGCGCACGAGGCGCAGCGGCGGCGTGAGGCTCTGCTCGCCGAAGCGCTGCCGCCCCTCGTCGAGGTCGTCGACGTCGAAGAGGGCGTCCATGCGCGTCATCGCGGGGAAGCGGTTGAGCGACGAGAGCCCTTCGAGCACGCCGCGGTCGGCCAGGACGCGGTCGGGCGAGCGGCCGTAGCGCTGCCAGAGGTCGTCGGGGGTGACGTAGTCGGCGAGCTCGGGGTAGCGAGCCGCCGCGTTCGGGGGCAGAAACGGGACGATGCCCGCCGCCCGCGCGAAGGCGTTGCCCGTGCTCACGGGGACGGCCTGGTCGCCGACGGTGTTGATCACCAGCACCGAGTGGGCCTGGTGGTCGGCGGGGCGGCGCAGGAAGTAGAGAGGCGCCCAGGAGATGGGGTCGGCCGCGTCGAGCGCCGCCTGCGAGAGGAAGAGGAAGCGGCGGAGACCCGGCGTCTGCCGCGCGAGCCCGAGGCCCTCGGCGGGCGAGCGCAGGGGGACGCCCCGCTGCGTCCAGCGGCGGACGGCGGACGTGCTCCTCGCTTCGGGCGGGATGTGCCCGCAGTGCCGGTCGCAGTCGCCCTCCACCACGTCCATCGTGCGAACGATCGAGCGGATGGGCGTGTTCTCGGGGACGTCGCAGGTGCCGTAGTCGCGGATGACGCCGCCGCGGAAGATGGTGAGCTCGAGCGGGTCGTCGAGGTCGGTGGCGAGGCCGAGGCGGAAGCGGGCGTCGGCGTTGACCCGCGCGCAGCGTCGCTCGCCCGTGCGGAGGTTGTCGACCCGCACGTCGTCGCCCGCCGCGAGGGCGTGGCCTGCGACGGGAGCGTCCGCGGTGGGAGCCGTCACGTCGGCGCAGGCAAACTCCAGCTCGCCCGTGTCGTTGAGGTCGGGGACGATGAAGCGGAGCGACATCTGCCCGTCGCGGCACGAGGTGCGGGTGGTGGTTCCCTGGCGCGCGTACTGGCTCGCCGGGAGCGCCATGACGAGCGGCCCCATCACCCGGAGGATGACGGCCTCCTTCACGCCGCCCTGCGTCGAGCGGAGCCCGACGTCGGCGAGCCCGCCGCCACCCGACACGGGCGCCGACGCGCGGACGGAGGCGTCGGCCGAGCCGAGCACCATGGACATGATGCCGCCGAGCGATCCGCCCATGGTGAAGAAGGGCGCATCAGGGCCGCCGATGTCGGGCGTCCCGTCGCCGTTGAAGTCGCCCGCGAGGTCGTCGCTCGGGTTGCCGTTGCGGTTGTAGTCGACGCCGGCCCGCGCGCTCCCGTCGAAGCCGCGGAGGGCGCGGATGAGCTGCATGTGATCGAGCGTGTGCTGCCGCACGTGGTCGCGCGTGTGGAAGACGTAGCCCGTCCAGAAGTCGCCGCCCGAGTCGGCGATGTCGTCGCCGTTGAGGTCGCGGGCGCGGCTCTCCGTGAGCGCCGGCGTGAGGCCGCCGTTGCACATCCCGCGGAGCAACAGCGGGATCACCGTGCGCTCGGCCGAACCGAGGACGAGGCCGTGGCCGGGCGCGTTGATGCCCATCATCGCGATGCCCTGGGCGGCCATGAAGGGGCCGAAGCCGAGCGCATCCGTGAGGTTGCCGGTGTACCCGTGCCCCATGAAGGCCACGGGGAAGGGAGCCCGCCGCCCCTCGATCGCCTTGGGCACCACGAGGGAGAACTGCACGGTGTCGGTGCCGAGGTGATCGATCTGCCCGGTGCGGGAGTTGATGCGCCAGCGCGCGTGGTGGTCGGCGCTGCGCGGATCGCCCATGGGGTACGGGACGCGGTAGGTGCCGACGGCGATGTAGTCGACGTAGCGGTACTGGTCGCGGAGGAGCTGGCGGCCCCACGCGTCGACGCCGAGGGCCTCGCCGAGCGCGTCGACGAGCTGCGTGAGGGCCTCGCCGCGGATGATGTACGGCCGGGCTTCTTGATCGGCGGTGCAGCCGCTCCCCTCAGCCACACGGTTGAGCGCGAGGTCGGGGGTGATGGGCGCGAGGCGCGGGCCGAAGACGCCCTGCCCGTAGAGCCCGCGACGCATTTCGAGGAGGTCGCTGACGGTGGTCTGGGTGGTGAACGTCCACGCGAAGGTGACGCGGCTCGCGGCGGCGTCGGCCGCGCCGGGGCGGTACACGAGGCCGCCGTAGTAGCCCGCGTGGGGGCCGCGGAAGTGACCATCGAGCGCGTCGAGGGCGGCGGCCTGCGCGGGGTGCGCGACGCCGGGGTAGGGCGAGCGCACCGGGTCGCCGTTGAGGCCGCGGAGGCGGTCGGTGAGCACGACGGCGTAGCGGGTGCGCTCCTCCAGCGGGACGAGCGGGCGGACGATGAGCGTGCGGGTGTCGGGCTCCCAGTAGGGCGTGAGGGCGTCGTTGGGGTTGGCCCCCGCGGGAAACACCGCCGCCCGGTTGAGCACGCCGTCGAAGTTGGTGTCTTCGCCGGGATCGAGGGCGCCGTTGCGGTTGGTGTCTTCGTCGACGGTTTCGAAGATGAGGTTGGACTGACCGCCGCGCGGGTCGTTGGGGTAGTACCCGTCGCGGTTGCGGGCGGTGTACTGGAAGGCCCCGTCGCCCATGTCGAGGGGGACGGGGACGCCCGTGCGGAGGTTGACGAGGTACACCGCGTCGTCGGCAAACGCGTGGTCGTCGCCGCGCATGCGACGGGTGAGGTCGGCGAGGTCGAGGTCGTCTTCGAAGGGGACGGCGATGGGCTGGTAGGTGCCCCAGCCGTCGAGCTCGTTGAAGCCCTCACGCTGCCGCGATTCGAAGCCCGTCGGGGTCACCACGGAGGCGTTGATGCGCAGGCCCGTCGGCGAGGTGGGGTCGGGGAAGGTCGCGACATCGTTGGGCAGCGGGATCTCGGGCAGCGGGCGGTGCCCGAGGTCCCAGCGCACGCGCGGGCCGCGCGAGGGGCGCGACGCCGCGGGGGCGAGCTGGTCCACCGACGCCCCGCCGTCACACGACAGGGCCGCCAACAACGGGAAAACCGACATCCATCGACGCATGGCGGCCGCGAGGATGCCACGACTCCCACGCGCACCCCGGGTATGAAATCGTTGCGAACCAGGGACGTCCGCTGCGTACCTCCGGGGGTGGGGGTGTGCACGGTTCTCCCGGGTTACTCGGGATGGACCGAACGTTGCTACCTTCTCGTGCACCTGTGCCGACGGAGCTCGACCCGCTGATGCGCCCCTCGTCGCTCGCTCGCAACCTGCGGTCGGTGTTGACCGCGGTGGCCTTCGCCATCCCTTCGCTCGTCCCTGCCCGCACGAGCGCTCAGGAAGTTCCGACTTCCGCGGACGCTCTCCCGGCGACCGACGCGCGGGTGACCTTCGTGCGCGGCACCGTGGAGGTGCTCACCCCCACCGCGCGCCCGCTGGCCGCGGGGGAGGTTCTCCACCGGGGGATGCGCGTGCGGACGGGGGCTCACTCCCAGGCGACGCTGCGCCTCCCCAACGGGAGCACCGTCGACCTCGAAGAGAACGCCCTCCTCACGCTCTTCACCGCCCCGGGAGCGTCTCCCAACGACCCGATGGCGACCACCACCACGCTCACCCGCGGGACGGCGCGGGTGCGGGCGTCGGCGACGGGGCTCCGCACGGCGCCCATCCCGTTGCAGACCGAGGCCGTCACCGTGTGGGCGGGCCGCGCCGACGCGATGATCACCGCCGACCTCGGGGGCCACCTCACCCGCATGGCCGTCTGGCGCGGCCGCATGCGCGTGCGGGTGGGGACGCGCGAGTACCTCCTCACGCAGGGCTACGGCGTGCAGGAGGAGTCGGGCCACGGCCCCGGCGTGCTGCGCCTGCTGCCGCGCGCTCCCGTGTGGCGCAGCGCCCCGCCGCCGCGCGTGTTGACCTTCGGCGAACCCATCGACGTGCAGGCGATGTGGAGCCCCAACCCCCGCGCCGCCCAGGCCAACCCGGCCTCCGAGTGGAAGGTGCAGGTCGCCCGCGATGACGCCTTCCGCGACGTCATCGCGAGCGACGTCGTGCCCGTCTCCACCACGTCGTACACGGGTCGTCGGCTCGCGCCGGGCACCTACCACCTCCGCGTCGTCGCGATCGACATCAACCGCTTCGAGAGCGCAGCGTCGCCCGTGGCCCGCGTCGAGGTCGCCGCCCCCACGGTGATCCCCGCGGCCGACGCGCCCGAAGGCCGACGCGCGGCGGTGCGCATCCCCGACGGCTTCTACTGCGGCCTCGACGGCGGCGCGCTCACGGGCCACGACACCCAGCTCGTGCTCCACCCCGGGCGCGCCCACCAGCTCCGCTGCGCGCTCAACCCGCGCGGCCGTGATGCGCGCGAGCACACCATCCCCGCGGGGCTCTCGGGGCCGCTCAGCCGCGAGGTGCGCGTCGACCCGCCCTCCAGCGACACCCTCGACGGCCCCGCCACCGGGGTGTTGTCCCTGCGCCTCCGCGACGCCGCGGGGGAGCCGGTGTCCCTCGCCCGCGTCGAGGCGATGGGCTCCGAGGGCGTCACCGTCGACCCGGTGCGCGAGACCGATCAGCGCGGCGTGTACACCGCCACCGTGCGCTGGCCGCGCGGCGTCCGGTCGTGTCGGGTGCGCTTCACCATCAACGAGGCGCTCCAGTTTGACCAGGACGCCCGGGTCGAGCGGGTGCAGGTGGTGACGGCGCGCCAGGCGCCGCCGCGACCCGATCCGTCGCGGGTTCACTTCGAAGTGGTGCCGATGGCGCCGCCGCGCGACCCCGAAGACGAGCCCCTCAACGCCGAGGAGTGATCTGCGGTACAACCCGCGCGTGATCACCGTCCACCAGTTTCCCTGCCTGTCGGACAACTACGGCTTCCTCGTCCACGACGACGAGAGCGGCGAGACCGCCACCGTCGACACGCCCGACGCCGCGCGCATCCTCGCCGAAGCCGACGCCCGCGGGTGGCGCATCACGCACATCTGGAACACCCACTGGCACCCCGACCACGCCGGGGGCAACGCGGAGATCAAGGCCGCCACGGGGGCGATGGCGTGCGGCCCCGCGGAGGTCGAGCGCCTCGGCGACGGGAGCGACCGGGTGCTCCGCGAGGGCGACGTGGTGACGCTCGGCCGCCACCGCGCGCGCGTGCTGGAGGTGGGCGGGCACACGCTCGGACACATTGCCTTCGTGCTCGACGAGGCCGGCCTGGCCTTCGTCGGCGACGCGCTCTTCTCCCTCGGGTGCGGGCGGATGTTCGAAGGGACGCCCGAGATGTTCTGGGCGAGCCTCACGAAGCTCGCCGCCCTCCCGGACGACACCGCGATCTATTGCGCCCACGAATACACCCAGTCGAACGCCCGCTTCGCGCGGAGCGTCGACGGCGACAACGAGGCGCTACGTCAGCGCGCGGCGGAGGTCGACCGGATGCGGGCCGAGGGCCGCGCCACCGTCCCGACGCGCCTCGGGGTCGAGCGGGCGACCAACCCCTTCCTCCGCGCCCCGCTTCTCGCGGCGTCGCTCGGGATGACGGGCGCGCCCGATCCCGCGGTGTTCGCCGAGCTGCGCGCCCGGAAGGACCAGTTTCGCTGACGGAACGCGGCGGTCGCGCAAACTCCGCGCGTTGACAGCGATCCGGTGCATGGACGACGATCGCGGCCCCCCGATGCCCCCCCTCCGTCTCGGCGAGCTGACGACCGACGCGTGCGCCTCGCTGCTGCGCGAGCGCCACCCGGTGGTGCTTCTCCCCGTGGGGAGCACCGAGCCGCACGGGCCGCACCTCCCGCTCGCCACCGACGCGATCCTCTCCGAGCGCACCTGTGAGCTCGCCGCCGAGCAGCTCCGCGCGCGGGACGTGGCCGCGGTGGTGGCCCCGACGCTCCCCTACGGCGTGACCCGGTATGCATCGGAGTTCGCGGGCGCCGTGAGCCTCTCCCCCGAGACCACCGCCCGCGTGTTGGAGGAGCTGCTCGGGGCGTGGGTCGCCGCCGGCTTCGCACGCGTCTGCGTGGTGAACAACCACCTCGAGCCCGAGCACGTCGAGGCCCTCGCCGCGGCGGTGTCGCGCGTGCCCGGCGCCCTCTTCGCCAACCAGCTCACGCGGCGCTGGGGGCGCACGCTCTCGGCGGAGTTTCGCCGCGGCGACTGCCACGCGGGGAGCTACGAGTCCTCGCTCGTCCTCGCGGCGCGCCCCGAGCTCGTGCACGACGACATCCGGGCAACGCTCGCGCCCGTCCCCATCTCCCTGGCCGTCGCGATCCGTGAGGGGAAGAAGACCTTCCGCGCGATGGGCAGCGAGCGGGCCTATTTCGGCACCCCCTCCGAGGCGACCGTGGCCGAGGGGGAGGCGCTCTACCAGCTCCTGGCGACGATGGTCGTGACGGAGGTGTGCGAGTCGCTCGGGCTCCCCGCCGAGGCCCCCGCGTGACGGATTTCGACGCGAACGACGAGCTCTACCGGGCGACCCTCGTCCGCATGATGGCGTCGCACGGCGCGCGGCTCTACGGGTGCGCGTCGGTGCTCGCGGCGGGCGTGCGGTGCTGCCCGACGGCGCCGGCGCTGCGCTTCCTCGGGGGGCACCTGCGCGAGCTGACGGCGCAGTTTCTCGACCTCTCCGACCTGCACCAGGCGCTCGCGGGCGAAGGGCTCGCGCCGCCGTCGCTCGTGCGCCCTGACGACCCGGCGCCGCCCGACACGTGGGCACCGTTGACGGCCGCGCTCCTGGTCGCGACGCGGCAGGCCCGCTGGCAGCTCCACGAGCACGACGTGTGCGCCCACGAGGGCTACCGCAGCTTCGTGGCGCGCGTGGTCGCCGCCCTCGACGCCCGCATGACGCTCCTCGAGCAGCTCGCCGAGGGGGCCGCGCGCGGCGAGGCGGAGTCGGCCTTCGCCGCGTCGCTCGACCGGTACACCGCGTGGGCGGTGGAGGCCTTCGGTCGGCCGGGCACGCCGGGGATGGCCTACGCGATCCGCGCGGGGCTGCGCCGCCGGGACGCGAGCGCGACGCGCGACGACTTCCTCGACGACCTCCGCGCGGTGTGTCGCGCCCGCGGTCTCCCGCTCGACGCCCGCTGGCTCCCCGCGCCCGAGCGCGCCTCCTTCGTCCACTCGCTCCAGCAGCTCGCCGGCGACGAGCCCGCCGACTCGACCATTCCTTCTCGTCATTGACCCCCTAGAGGACGCATGTACCCCGACCGAACCCTCCGCGCCGCGCTGCTCTTCACCGCCCTCGGCGCGTGCCCCTCGACGCAGACCACCCCGCCCGACGCCGCGCGCCCCGACGCCTCGCCGGACGCGGCCCCGGACGTCGCGCCCGACGAGCCCGAGCCGAAGGACGTCGCGCCCCCGCCCGACATGCCCCCGGCGGCGAGCGGCATCGGCGACGCATGCGAGAGCGACGAGATGTTCGGCCAGGGGACGTGCCGCGCGGGCCAGATCTGCATCACGGGTCGCCTCGGGTACCGCAACGGGTACTGCACGCAGGTGTGCACGGGGGCCTCGCGCTGCCCGGGCGACGCGACCTGCACGCAGCTCCAGGGCTTCCCCGTGTGCCTGCGGCGCTGCGCCACCAACGAAGACTGCCGCGCGGAGGACGGCTACGTGTGCACCATCGGATCGGCGATGGGGCAGCGGGTGTGCAACGTCAACGACGCGCCCGTCGGCCGCCGCACCGACGGCACCGCGTGCTTCACCGACGCGGGCGGGGCGCACCCGGCGCCGGCCCTCGCGCGGCGCGCCTTCGCGATGCCCAACTTCTCGGTGTCGGCGGCGCGACGCGACACCGTGGTCAACGCCGAGGGCAACGTCGCCGTCCACCCGATGAACGGCAACGTCGCCAGCTCCTACATCGCCTCGGGCATGGGCTCGTCGTTCATGGGGGTGTCGGTGAGCAGCAACGGCGGGATGGGCTTCGACGCCTGGGGCAGCGTCATGGATCCGCTCGGCAGCGCGAGCGATCCGGTGCTCGACTACGGGCGCGACGGCGTCCTCCGCATGACCTTCATCGGCCTCCAACGCACCAACCTCGGCCAGGTGCAGCGCTCGACGGTGCGCATCACCGAGAGCACCGACGCGGGGCGCACCTGGGCCGCGCCGCGCCAGGTGGAGCCCAACAACTACTGCCCCGCCGGCGGCATCTGCGACAAGCCCTGGCTCGTCTCCGGCCCGGCGCTGATGGGCGACGTCGACTCGCTCTACATCGGCTACCTCCGCGCGGCTTCGAACACCGCCGACCTCGTGGTGCAGCGCTCGGACGACCGCGGGATGACCTGGGCCGCGCCGATCGTCGCCGGGCGCGCCGGGATCGTCGGGACGACGGCGACGCAGCCCAACCTCGTGCAGTTTTCCACGGGCGGCCCCGGCGTGGTCGGGGCGACGTGGATCGGCCTCGCCGCGGGGATGGCGGCGGGCCAGGACGGCGCCGTGCGCTTCGGCTCGTCGGACAACCGGGTGTACTTCCGCCGCTCGGTCGACGGCTTCCGCACGATGGAGTCGCTGCGCATCGTGTCGCGGCGCGACGACGCGCCGGTGTACGTCCAGGCCCCCGTGGCGATCGACGGCAGCACCGTCCACGTCGCGTACGTCTCCGGTGACTCGACGGGCGCGTGGGACATCATCCTCGCCACCAGCACGGACAACGGCGCCACCTGGAGCCACCGCCAGGTGAACGACGACCCCGAGCGCTGCGCCTCGCACCACTTCCCCTCGATGGTGGTCGACCGCACCACCCACGACGTCCACGTCACCTGGATGGAGAACCGCTTCGGCGACGGCGCCGTGGCCTACGCGCGCTGCCCGGCCAACGCCGCCATGCGCTGCGGCACCAACGAGCAGGTGAGCGACATGAGCTTCACCTTCACGTCGAGCCGCAGCCCCAACATCTGGCACGGCGACTACAACGGCCTCACGGTCGCGGCCAACGGCGACCTGTGGGCCACCTGGAGCGACACCCGCACGGGCCGCCCCCAGATGTACGTCGCGCGCGGCCGCGGTCGCTGACGCCTCTACGCCCTGCGGCGGCGCCGACGGAGCGCCGCCGCCCCTGCCACCAGCCCCAGCCCCACGAGCCCGAGCGCACCATGGCGGCCCGGACGCGTCGAGCAGCCGCCCTCCTCCTCGATCGGGGGGGCGGGGGTCACGGTCACCATGGTGGTGGCCTCGGCGACGGAGAAGGGGGCGGCGCGGCCCGAGGCGTTCCACACGCGGGTGAGCTCGCGGCCGCGGGCGTCGGTGCGGTTGGCGCCGACGATGGCCTCGACGTAGTGCTTCGTCGTCGAGCGGTACATCAGCCGCACCGTCACGGCCACGGGGCCCGTCTGCGCGGGGAGGTTCACGTCGAAGGTGGCCTCGTCGTAGTTGCGCAGGGTGCCGTCGGGGCCGCCGGCGTAGTCGCGCCCCACAGGCTGCGTGCGGGCGTCGGCGCGCATGCCGAGCGGCGGGATGCGGGTGTCTTCGATGACGGTGTTGTGCCGCGCGACGAAGTCCGAGGGGGTGGTGCGTCCGCCCTCGTAGCGGCCCGCCTGGAAGCGGTACACGCGGGCCTGGGTGTCTTCCACGAGCTCGTCGTTGACGTAGGCGCCCGACACGACGGTGCCCCCCACCTGCACCTGGAGCCACATGAGCCGTGCGTCTTCGTAGCCCGTCGGGAGCTTGTGGCCCGAGAGGTTGGTCACCTTCACCCGCAGGCTCACCGAGCGAGCCGCGAGCCCGGTCGTCGGGGGGGCGATGAGCTCGACGCGCGCCGACGTGCGGAGGTACGTCTGGATGCGCGTCCGCATGGCGCGGTACTCCTCGTCGCGCTCGCCGGGGTAGGCCGCTTCGAGCATCGCCATGCCCCACTCGTTGGCGCCGAGGAAGTCGTGGCGCCGCTGGCCTTCGCGGAGCGGCGCGTCGGGGATGCGCGTCGAGGGCAGCGCGGCGCCGGGGATCTCGGGCATGTGGCAGGTGGCGCAGGTCTGCGGCGTGGTGCGGCGCGCGAAATCCGACTGGGCCCACTCGGTGTAGGTGCTCTGCAGCGGGAAGGCGACGCCCGTGTCGCGACCGCTCGCGTCGAGGCGGCGGTTGAGCGGGTGGTCGACGTCGTGGCACTGGCCGCAGAGGCGGGCGTCGCGGATGAAGGCGGAGCCCATCGAGGGGTGGCGCGGCGAGGTGACGGGGTTGTCGCGCGGACCGAAGCGCGGGGCGATGGAGCCCATCGGCGCGTCGGAGTAGTAGAGCTGGGCGTTCGAAAGGTGCGGCGCGCCCGCGACGCCCGTCGGGACGACGCTGCGGTGGCAGGTGTCGCAGTGGACGCCGTCGAGGTCGCCTTCGAGGCCGTCGAGGCGCGTGCCGAAGCCCGGCGTGGCGCGGCCCGCGGTGAAGGCGCTCGGCGAGTGGCAGCGGAGGCAGACGGTGCCGACGCCCGGGGAGTCCTGCTCGGCGACGGTGAGGGTCGCGAGGAAGAGCGGGTCGCGCGCGGCGTTGGCCATCATCGAGGCCGACCACGCGTCGCCGGCCATGTAGCGGTCGCCCGTCGCGGTGGTGCCCCCGGCGTGGCACTCGGAGCAGCGCTCGGCGGGCGCGAGGGGGTTCACCAGGGTGCTGGGCTGCGTCCCGCGGGGCTGCGCCGCGACGACCGAGGTGGCGAGGAGCGCGGCCAGGAAGGGGGCGACGGAGGGGCGCGTCATGGGCTGATCCCCCTTTACCGCATCGGAGGGGATGGTTACAGGGGTGCGCCGCCTACGACCCTCCATCGGCAAGGAACGTTCATGGACACCACAGCCACTCCCCCCGGCGAGACGCACCGTTTTCAGGCCGAGGTCAGCCAGGTGCTGCACCTCGTCATCAACTCGCTCTACAGCCACAAGGAGGTCTTCCTCCGCGAGCTCATCTCCAACGCGTCGGACGCGCTCGACAAGCTGCGCTTCCGCGCGCAGACCGACACCGGGCTGATGGGCGACGACCCGACGATGGAGATCCGCGTCACGGCCGACAGCGAGGGGAAGACCATCACCATCGAAGACACCGGCGTCGGCATGACGCACGACGAGCTGGTGGAGAACCTCGGCACCATCGCCCACTCGGGCACCAAGCGCTTCTTCGAAGCCCTCAAGGAGAAGCAGAGCGGCGGCGACCTCAACCTCATCGGGCAGTTCGGCGTGGGGTTCTACTCCGCGTGGCTGGTGGCCGACCGGGTGGAGGTGGTCTCGCGCGCCGCGGGCCACACCGAGGCGTGGCGCTGGACCTCCGACGCCCGCGACACCTTCACCCTCGCCCCCACCGAGAAGGAGAGCCGCGGCACCTCCATCACGCTGCACGTGCGCGACGACCAGAAGGAGTTTCTGGAGCGCTGGCGGCTGAAGGAGCTCATCACCCGCTACTCGGATTTTGTGGGCCACCCGATTCGCACCAAGGACGACAACGGCGCGTGGGAGACGGCCAACAAGGCCAGCGCGCTGTGGCGGCGGTCGAAGGGGGAGATCACCGAGGAGCAGTACGCGGAGTTCTACCGCCACGTCTCCCGCGCCTACGACGACCCGATGACCTGGACGCACTTCCACGTCGAGGGCACGCAGGAGTTCATCGGGCTGCTCTACGTGCCGACGCAGCCGCCCTTCGACCTCGACGCGCAGCCGGGCGAGTCGCGGCGCGGCGTGCAGCTCTTCGTGCGGCGGGTGTTCATCATGGACAACTGCGAGGCGATCGTGCCCTCGTGGCTGCGCTTCGTGCGCGGCGTGCTCGACTCCGACGACCTCCCGCTCAACGTGTCGCGCGAGACGCTGCAGGACTCCGGCGTGGTGCGCGCCATCCGCAAGCAGGTGGCGAAGCGCTCCCTCGACATGCTCGACGAGCTCGCCAGCAAGCGGCCCGACGACTACACGGGCTTCTGGACGCACTACGGCCGCATCCTCAAGGAGGGCCTCCACCTCGACTGGCGCTCGGGCAGCACGGACGGCGAGTTCAAAGACCGCCTCGCGAAGCTCCTGCGCTACGAGAGCTCGCGCGGCGAAGGGACCACCTCCCTCGCGGAATACGTCTCCCGCATGCCCGAGGGGCAGGAGGCGATCTACTACGCCATCGGCGAGACGCGCCGCGCGGTGGCCGACTCGCCCCACCTCGAGGCCGTGCGCAAGAAGGGCTACGAGGTGCTCTTCATGACCGACCTCATCGACTCGTGGGCCACCGAAGGGCTGCGGGAGTTTCAGGGCAAGAAGCTGGTGTCGGTGCAGGACGCCAACCTCAAGGTGGACGTCACCGACGAGGAGAAGAAGGAGCGCGAGGAGAAGACCAGCACCCTCAAGGGGCTCTTCGAACGCGCGAAGACCGTGCTCGGCGCCCGCGTGAAGGAGGTGCGCGCCTCCGACCGCCTCACCGACTCGCCCGCGTGCCTCGTGGTGCCGCCCGGCGGCGTCTCCCCGACGCTCGAGCGCGTGCTGCGCGCCCACGGCAAGGATCCGCCCCCCTCGCAGCGCATCCTCGAGGTGAACCCCACCCACCCGCTCATCACCGCCCTCCACACCGTGGCCGACCGCGACCCCAGCTCCGCGCAGGTGAGCGAGTGGATCGAGGTCCTCTACGAGCAGGCGCTCCTCACCGAGGGGACGCCGATCGAAGACCCGCAGCGCTTCGCCCGCCGCCTCACGACGCTCCTCCAGCAGGCCGTCACCGCCGCCGCGCAGTAAACCCCCCAGGAGGGGCGAGCCCCTCCCCTACGCCCCCAACGGACACGGCCTTGTAGGGGCGCGGGCTCGGCCCCGCCCCCGCGCGCTCAGGGCCGTCGCAGCACGGTCCCGTTGCCGAAGACCACCACCCGCGCCCTCCCCTCGCTCGACGCCACGGCCACCGGCGCGATGTCGCGGGGCCATGCCTGCGCGATCACCTCCGTCGCCCCGCCGGGCCGCGTCGTGCGGAGCGCGCCGTCGTGCAGCTCGACGCGCGCGCCGTCGTGGGCGGTGGCCGCGAGCTCGTCGGCGTCGTCCTCGGGCTCGGGTTCCGCGCGCATCGACCGCCAGTGCACGCCGTCGCCGCTCGCGAACATCCGCGGCGGATCGGCGCAGGTCCACGCGCGGATCTCGCCCGCCCGATCGATGACGCGACGCACGGGGGACGGCAGGGAAGGCGCCCAGGTGCGACCGCGCGTGGTGGTGATCATTGCGGTGCCGCAGCCGTCGGCGGCGGGGTTGGGGCGGAGGCCGATCCAACGGTCGCGGCCGAGGACGGCGACGAGTTCGAAGGGGAGCTGGGAGGCCGTCCAGCGCTGCCCGCCGTCGTCGGTCCACCACATCACGGAGCCCGCGAGCCAGTACGACTCGGGCGACACGACGCCGCCGCGGAAGCCGAGGTTGGCCCGCCCCGGCGCCACGGTGACAATCTCCCACTGACGTCCCGCGTCGGTGCTCCGCGCGATGCCGCCGCCGACGCCGAGGAGAAACTCGCCGTGCATCGGGAGCGCCCTCCCGCCGACGGGTGAGTTGGCCCGATACCACCGTCTGCCGCGGTCGGAGGAGGCCCACGCCTGGCCGCGCACCTCGCAGAAGACGCCGTGTCCCGCGAGGGGCGCGCAGCCGCTGGAGGGGAGGTCTTCGTCCTCGCTGGAGACGCCGTCGGATTCGAACGCGCGCGCCGCGGCGGGCATCCGAATCACCGACTGCCAGTGTGCCCCGCGGTCGCGGCTGAAGGCCGTCACGAGAGGAACCGCCCCGCCGCGTTCGAGCACCACGGCGTCGTGGCCGACACAACGGAAGGTCACCCCCGGCTGACGCAGGGCGCGCGGGAGGGTCATGCGGCTCCAGGTGACGCCGCCGTTCTCGCTGCGGAGGGCCTGCGGGACACGGCCGCGGAGCGACGGGACCACGGCGTAGTACGACTCCCCGCACGACACCGCGCTGTACTCGCCCTCGACGTCGCGGGTGTGGATGAGGATGCGCGCGATGCGTCCCTGGCCGACCTCGGGGGGCCGCGCGTGGCGTTGCCAGTGGGTGCCGGCGTCGTCGGTGACCCACCACACGCTCTCGACGGCCTCGCGCCCCTCGAAGGCCTCCTCCGCGCGCAGGACGATGCGCGCGCCGTCGACCGCGATGAGCGAAGGGGCGTCGAGGTCGGCGAGGATCGGCTCCCAACGCCCGCCGCCGTCGACGCTGCGGCACACGGTGCTGGTGGTGCTGGCGTAGAGGACGGCCCCCTCGGCCTCGACCGAGAGGAAGCGCGGCACCGTCGGCCAGCCCACCATCGCCCAGCCCTCCTGGAGGCCCGGGTTGGCGGGGGCGTCGCAGCTCACGCGGGGCGTGCGGAAGCGACGCACGGGCGCCGTGGAGGGCACGCTGGCGGCCGTGCGCGGGGGCTCGGCGGGCTTGCAGGCGGACTCGCCGACGGAGGCGAGGGCGACGAGGAGGAGGTGGCGATGGGCGGAGGAGGGCCCCACGGGGGGACGTCGTACGACGCGCACGAGAGCGTAGGCAACTTCGCGGTGATGGGTGTAGGGTGCGCGGCGGAAGCACGACCTGGTCTGGTGACGGGCCCAGTCTTCAAAATTGGTGGCGTCGGCGCCTATGCGTCGCGCGGGAGGTTCGATTCCTCTGTGCTTCCGTCGCCCCTTCACTGCCTCGCTCAGGGCGGCCGCGTCTCGCCGCTCCCCTCCGTCAGCTCGAACACCTCCACCCCTCCATCCCAATACACCACCGCCACCCGCGCCCCATCCGGCGACACCACCGTGCGGTACTCCCTTCGCGCGAGCGACCACACCGCCTCCACCCGCCCGTCCCGCAGGTCGATCGCCGCGTACCTCCCGTCGCCCCGCTCCACCACCACGCGCGCCGCCGCCGCCGCCACCACGCGCGTGTAGCCCGCGTCGGCCACGAGCACGCCCCGCCAGCTCGCGTCGCTCAGGTCGAGGCGCACCAGGTCGCCGCGATCGAGCATCACCGCCGCCGTCGGGTGGCCCTCCACCATCCAGAGCATCGCGCCATCCATCGCCCACTCCGCCTCCGCGAGCAACCCATCGGACAGGTCGCGCCACTGCGCCTGCACGAACGTGCGTCGCGGCGACCACTCCTCCCGCACCTGCACCACGCGGAATCGCGCCACCCCATCGAAGCTGAGGTGCCGCACCGCGCCCGGCAGGTACCGCAGCCGCCGCAGCGTCGGCGCATCCGCGGGGCGCTCGATGAACACCACGCCGCCCGTCGCGTTGGTGAGCACGCGCTGCCCGTCGGGTGAAACCGCGGCCCGGCACATCGCCACCGGCGTGAAGTCACTGTCGGCGAGCGGAACCCGCTGCCGCTCCGCGCCGTCAGCGAGCCCCCACGCCACAAACGAGCTCCCCACCCCGTAGAGGTGCAGGCGATCGGGGCTGAACACGACCGTGTGCACCGCCCGCGGCGACGCTTCGAACTCCCACACGAGCTCGCGCCCCCCAACGTCCCACACGCGCACCGCACCGCTCATGGCGACCGTCGCGAGCCACGCACCATCCGCCGACCACGCCACGTCACGCACGAGGGTCTCGTGGCCGTCGTGCAGACGGAGGCTGCGGCCGTCGCGCAGGTCGATGCGCTCCACGATGGGCGCGGCGTGGCGCACCATCCACCCCCCGTCGGGCGTGAGCGCACCCACCGCGTGACCGTCGCCACCGAGCACCGCCTCGTCGCCCGAGTCGACGTCACGAACCACCCCGCGCGTGCCGCCACCCACGCGCTCCTGCGTGACGATCTTGCCCGCGGCGAAGCCGATGACCACGGCCTTGTCGTCGGCCCAGAGCCGCGCGACGACGTTGTCCTGGCCCGGTTCGCACACGATCAGCTCGCAGGGCGCGGCCACCACCGCGAGCCTCGCGCCGCCCCGCTCGGCCAGCACCCGTCGCGGCTCGACCGGCGCACGCAACGGAACCGAGCGCGTGGCGCCGTCCGCGAGGGAGGCGATCACCAGCGAGGTCTTCGCCGCGTCGACGTACGCCAGCGCCGCGCCATCGTCAGTGAACGAGAACGCCCCGGCGGCGCCGCAGATCCACGCCAGGCAGGTCGCGCCGCTCTCGACGTCCAGAACGCGACCGGTGGGGGCGAAGCGGTCGCCGCGCGTGGCGTCGTAGTCGGGCTCGCACACCACCGCGAGGCGCGCGCCGTCGGGAGCGCTCGCGCACTCGAGCACGCGGCGGCCGTGCGGCACCACGGCGCCCGCGCGGCCGTCGGCGTCGTACCAGCGGATGGTTCCGCCGAACTCGCCGAAGACGAACACCCGAGGGGTCGCCGAGGCCACCACCGCACCGCCGCGCCCCTGCGGATGGAGGGCGATCTCCGCGATCAAGCGCTCGACGGCGCCGTCGTCGTGCCGGACGCGCCAGAGCTCGGCCACCCCCTCCTCGGCGCGCGTCAGCACGAAGGCGTGCAGCCCGTCGGCGCAGGCCGTCACCGACACGGGAGAGCCGCCGATGCGCGCGATGGCGCGGCCGTCGACCAGTACGCTGTGGGCGCTGAGCATCGCCTCGCTCCTTCGCAGACCCGCGGGAGGTTGGCAACGTCGGGGTCTGACCTGTCTCAGACGTCCGCCCCCGGTATCACAGCTCCGAACACTGGACAGACCAGCGATTGGCGACGACCTCGGCCGCTGCGCTCGTCGCGTCGTTGCGTAGAGTGGCGCCCATGCGCATCGCTCTCCTCGTCGGCTTCGCCGCGCTCGCCGGGTGTCGTTCCCGCGCGAGCGCGTCCGAACACAGTCCTCCGCAGCGCGCGGCCGTGGCCCTCCCCCGCGTCGCCGCGCCGCCGCCCGCGCCGCCGCCTCTGGCGCGGGTCGCTCGCATCGAAGACCGTGCGATCATCCGCGTGGTGCCTGAGGGTGCGAGCCCCACGCTGCTCGAACTCGGCGCTTCGCCGCGCTTCGAACGATCGCAGAGCCCCGCGACCAGCGTGCTTCGGCCGACCCCCGATGGCTGGATGGCGGTGGTGCGCGATGGCCCCTCACCCCGCGTCCAGCGCTACGGCAGCGCGGGGAGCGCCACGCACACCCTGGCCGCCGGTCTCCGCGTCGCGGCGGCGCTGCGGGATGGCACCGTGTTCGCGGTGACCGACCGAGGCGAGTGGGTCCACTCCGATGCGCGCCACACGGAGGTGCTCGGCGCGCCCTCGCCGCGGCAGGTGCAAGACGTCGCCGTCGCTGCCGACGGCGCGGTGTGGGGCATCCTCGACCAGACGCTCCACCAGCGGGTTCACGACCGATGGGAGGCCGTCGTCAGCCACCAGGGCGTCGCCTGGAGGGCATTCGTCGCCAACGCCGACGAGCCGCTGACGCTCGTCGGCGCGATGCGCGTGATGCGGTACGCCGCGAACGGCTGGCAGGAGGTCGAGCTGGGGCGTGACATCGGGCGCGGGGTAGGCCCGGTCGCGGTGGGCCCCGACGGCACCGTCGTGTTCGTGAAGGCCGACACCCAGGAGCTGGTCACCGTCGCACCGAACGGCGCACGCGCCACGCTCGACCTGCTGGCCCACGCCATCCCGCCGGGTGTCGTGCGCGCGGTGGCCCGCGACGGTCGTGATCGCACCTGGGTCGCGTCGTCGTCGGGGCTGGTGGTGCTGGGGCCAGACCTGGCCGTGCTCCGATGGTACGCGCCGGAACGAAACGCGGAGGGTCTCGAGCACGTCACCGACCTCCTCGTCACGGGTCGAGGCCCCGCGGAGCTACCGCCCGCACGGCCGGTGCCGGGGCAGCTGCGCGGGCGTCTCCTGGCCAACGGGCAGCCGGTGGCCCACGCCCGCATCGAGCTGTGCGAAGAGCCGCTCGAGGAGCTGGGCACGGGCTACACATCGCCGTGCGACCCGTTGGGCAGGGAGTCGTCTACGCCGCCGCGCGTGGGGCTCTCGCGCGCGGATGGGACCTTCGAGTTCGCGGACGTTCCAACGGCCGATGTCGTGCTGAAGCTCGCGGTGAGGCCGCCGCAGCACCGCTGGGTGAACACCGCCGTCCTCGTCGACGCCACCGAGCTGGGCGACACACCTGTCAACCTCGGCGACGTCACCGTCCGCCTCCGCCGCTGACGCGTCCCCACCGCCGCGCGAGTTCGTACACAGGTGCCCCGAGCGCGATGACCCCGAAGGACAGCGCCACGAGGCGCGGCGACGTGCGCGCGAAGCTCACGAGCATCCCCACCGTGGCGACGAAGAACAGCAACGGCGTCCACGGGTACCCCGGCACCCGATACGGCCTGGCGAGCTCGGGCTCCTTGCGCCGCAGCGCGATCGTCGCGAGCGCCCCGAGCGCGTAGAAGGGCCACGCCCCCACCACGAACACCTCCGCCAGCCGACCGAGCTGCGCCGAGAGCCCGTAGCCCATCGCGAGCAGCGCCGTGGCCACGATCGCACGGTCGGGCGTCCCCGCGCGGCCCAGCACCGCGAAGCCCCGCAACGCGCCGCCCTCCTCGCCCATCGCGGCGATGACGCGCGTGCCGGTGAGCATCCCGATCATGCAGCCGCCGAAGCACGACACCGCCACCAGCGCCCCCACCGCGCGCATGCCCGCCGCGCCCGCCACGTGCGCGCCGAGCGCGTTGCCGGGTGCGCCCGCCGCGGCGAGCCCGACGGTGCCGAGGGCCGTGTGGTACGCCACGACGACCACGAGGTACACCAGTGCGACTGCCAGCGTGCCGGCCACCAGCGCCCGCGGAATCACCCGCTCCGGGTCGCGCACCTCACCCGCGATCGAGGTGATGTCGATCCAGCCGTCGTAGGCCCACAGCGCGGGGACCACAGCCGCGAGGATGGAGCCCGGCGCGAGGGTGGAGGCCGCGGGCGGAGGCGCTCCCGAGGCGAAGGCCGCGAGGGCGACGAGCGCGATGCCGACGTACTTCAGCGCCGCGGTGACGCTCTGCACGCGGGCCGCGTGGCGGACGCCGATCACGTTGATCACCGTGACGAGCGCGATGACGGCGAGGGAGACCAGGCGCTCGCTGGCGCCGAGCAGCGGCGCGACGTGGCGCGCGGTGACTCCCGCGAAGAAGGCCACCGACGACGGGACGAGCACCACCAGCATCGCCCACCCGAAGAGAAACGCCACCCGCGGACCGAACGCGCGCCGGAGGTACAGGTAGAGCCCGCCCGTCCCCGGGATGGCCGCGCCGGGCTCGGCCAGCGTCAGGGCGCCGAGGAGTGACAGGGCCGCGCCGAGTCCCCAGGCGGCAAGAGCCCGCGCCGTGCTGCCGGTCGCGCGAGCCACCTCCGCGGGCGTGTAGAAGATGCCGCTCCCGATCATGGCGCCGACGGTGACGAGCGCCGCGTCGAGCGAGCCCACGTCGCGGCGCGTGGTGGTCATGGCCCCTGGAAGCCGCCGCTGCGGAGCGTGATGACGAGCGTGTCGCGCCACCCCACGCCATCCACCGGCTGGATGGGCGTGGTCTCGTGAATCACGCGGGTGTCGTCGAGGAGGAGCGTGGTGCCGGGTTCCTCCATGGTGAAGCGGACACCCGTGGGGCCGTCGGCGTCGAACACGCGCGTCTCGCCGCCACGGACGCGGTGTCGGCCGACGAGGGTGACCGCCACGAGGTCGACCCCGTCGCGGTGGGCGCCTTCGGGCGTGGGCCGACCGATGCCATCCGTGGTGTCGATGCGAAAGAGGTGGGCTTCGACGAAGAAGGGCTGCGCACCGCGCAGGGCCACCGCGCGCCGTCCGAGCATCACCCGGAGCGCGCGCCAGGCGGAGTCGGCGGTGAGCGACGGCGGGAGCGGTTCGAAGTGGCGCTCGATGCCGCCGTGGAGGGCGTTGTACCCGACGGGTTGCCAGTGCGGGCGGTGCGGGACTTCCGTGACGTCGTCGCCGTCGACGATGGAGCACCCGTAGCGACGTCGTCGGTAGTGACCGCCGTCGCGGAGCCAGGTGTCGGGCGGGAGATCGTCCCAGAGCGGAGACCAGCGCGCGAGCGGGAGGGCTTCGCCGAGGTGGTGTTCCACGCCGTGGCGATCGAGCACGACGTGGCCATGGGCGAGCAGGATGTCGTCGACGGCGTCGGGCGCAGAGAGGGTCGGGGCGAAGGAGCGCATCGGGCGGCGGCGACGATACATCGGCGCACGGAGCGCGGGTGACCGTTGTGCTTCGCTACGGCGACCCCGACGGCAGGAGCCCCAGGAGGTAGTCCCGCGGCGTCGCGAACACCACCTCCTCGCGGCACGTCGCGGGCATCGTCAGCGCCCGCCCCGCCTGCACCACCGTCACGTTCGCTCCCTCCACGCGCACCTCCTCGACGCCCACGCGCGCCGCGGTCGCCGCGTCGAAGCGGAAGGCCCTGCCCGCCGCGGTGGTCGCCACGGTGAAGCCCGTGTGATCGACCGTGCGCGCGCTCCCCGCCGCCCACCCGAACGCCGTCCCGCTGCGCAATGTGAGGGTGAGCGACGCGTCCATCGGCGTCGTCGCGTAGCCCACGTCCGGCGGCAGCGACGCGTCGGAGAGCGCCCGCAGCGTCGCCAGCTCCAGCGCGACGCCGTCGGTCGTGGCCTGGCACGTCTCGGTCGACACGCGCCGCACGCGCACGAACACCTCCCGCGGCATCGGCCACTGGGCGGCTTCGGGCGTGTGGGCGCGGGCGCCGGGCTCCAGCGTGCGCACCTGCTTGAGCACCAGACGGGCGGGCCGCGGCGTGCCGTCACGCATCGCCGGCCACCCCGGCGCCATGTCGTGAAACTCGAAGTCCAGCGTCAGCGAGCGGGCGCGCTGGGAGGCGGTGCGGGGCTGGTTCTCGCGGGTGAGCCAGCGGTGGGCGACGGCGGCGGTGTCGTCGAAGAGACCGCGCAGGGCCTCGTCGGAGAGGAGCGCCCGATCGGCCGCGAGCGTCGAGCGCCGCACCCGCTCGATGCGCACGGCGCCGCCTGCCGCGCGGACGACGCGCACCACCTCGGGGAGCACCCGCGGGTCGGGGTTGGCCACGCTCTGGTCGTTGGCCTGGACGTTGATCTCGAGGCGCTCGACGTCCGGTCCGCCGGGCGGGAGGACGGCGAAGGTGCACACGCCGGTCGCCCGTTCGAGCTCGTCGTCGAAGCGCGGGTGAGCGAGCACGGCCATCGCCGCGGAGAGGTGGTCGAGGCGCTCGATGCGCCGCTCCTCGAAGGCCTCGAAGGACCAGAACGACCCCCACACCCGCAGGATGGCGCGCTCGACGGTCTTGTTGCGGTCGGTGGCGGGCCGGGCCGACACGTCGAGGAAGCCCGTGAAGGACTCGTAGAGCCCCGCCCCGTTGAAGCCCTCGATGTCCTCCGCGTTCGACGACGAACGGAAGCGCGTCCCCTGCGTCGCCGCCAGCGTCCCGTAGGCCGCGCGGAGCGACGACTCGATCTGGGCGAGCGTGGCGGAGGCCATCGGGGTCGCCTCGACCACCCCGCGGATGCCGCCGCTGCGGGCGAGCGACCCGAGCGGGCTCGTCGGCCCGTGCGTGCGGTAGAAGCTCGCGAGGAAGGTCGCGTCGGCGGGCGTGCTGTGACGCGCCCGAAACGCCGCCTCCCCCTGGAGGACGAGCAGCCGCACGCGGGCGTCGCGCTCGAAGGCCTCGTGCGTGATGGCCGTCTGGATGCGCGGGCGCAGCGGCGCGACGTGCTCGACGTACGCGCGGACGGTGATGGCCTGCGGGCGATCGGGCGCGTTGAGCGACGGCTCGTTGATGAGCGAGATCATCCCCGCGCACTTGCCGCCGATCGCGGTGGTGAGCGAGGGGACCTCCTCCGGGCGGCGCGACGCGAGGTCGATGACGTACGGGAGCGTCGCGATCGGCGGCGTGGTGACCGCGCGGGCGGGCCGCGAGAGGAGGAGCCCGTAGCGGAGAAACTGCGCCTCGGAGATGGGCGCAAGCACCACGCGGTCGGGCGACTCGGCGAAGAGCACCACGGGGGCGTAGCCGCGCTCGAGCTGGCCGACGACGGGGTCTTCGAGCAGCCCGGCGATATGGGCGTTGGGGATCCCGCGGTTGCGCGCGAGGAGGTTGACGTGGGCGAGCGGTGTCTGCGGGATGGCCGTGAGCACGCCCGTGCAGGGCGGGAGGAGGTCGGGCGTCCCTTCGAACACGAGGATGTCGTCGGCGGTGGTGTTGTCGGGCACGCGACCGCCGCGCACCACGCGCAGCCGACCCGCCGCGATGCCGTCGCTGTACACCTCGCGGGCGCCGGGGACGACGATGTCGCGGTAGCGCAGGATGCGGTCGCCGTAGGGGAGGTGCTCGCGCTCCATGCGGGCGGCGAGGGCCTCCTGGTCGACCGAGCGGACGAGGAAGTGGAGCCGCTGGGCGATCTCCGGCGGCAGCCGGGCCGTGAGCGTTTCGAAGAACACCACGAGCTGCGGGTGCGTGAGGGCGTCGCTGTACTCGAGTTCGAAGGCCCAGCGCTCGGGGCTGCCGCCGCGGGGCGGGACACGAACCAGCGTGCCGAGGCCGTAGCGCCGCGCATCGCCGAAGGAGAGCTGGTAGAAGCGCGGGGAGTAGAGCCGTTCTTCGACAAACTGGAGGTCGAGCGGGAGGTCGCTCTGGGTGCGGGCCCACGCCGAAGCCGCGGCCACGGTGGGGAAGGAGAGGCCGCGCACGGGGGAGACGTCGTCGCCGGGCACCCGCGCCCCGTTGAGCAGGCGGTACCAGTACCACTCGTCGTGGAGGCGGTAGAAACCCGAGTCGTAGAAGCGCAGGTCGCGCGCCGCCGGGTCGCCGTACGACGTGATGATGAACTTCGCCGTCGACGTCCCGAAGGCCGTCCCCGCGAGCGCGGCGAAGTCCCCCGAGGAGCTCAGCCGGGCGACGGTGTGGTCTTGCAGGAGGACGTTGGGGTCGCCGCAGCCCGCGGAGAGTGCGGCCACGGCACAGGCGGGCGCGATCCACCACGGCGACCGTGAACGCGGGGCACGGCGAGGGGCGGGCATCACACGCAGGTGACGGCGAAGGAACCAGAACAGGTAAGGGTCGTGGTCGTCATCCCCGACGTGAACGTGAGGACGACGTTGAAGCTCCCGTTGCCGGAGGCGCGGATGGTGAGGCCGGGGATGACTTCCTCCCACGACGTGACGCCGCCGCCGAGGGTGACCCCGTTGATGCGGCGCGCGGAGGCCGAGGGGATGGCGGTGGTCGCGACCGCGGTCCCTCGGGCAGCGTCCCACACGAGGCGGGTGATGACCTGCGACGGCATGGAACACGCGCCACCGCTCGTGTTGGACGCGAGCTCGATCACGACGGTGTTGTTGCTGTCGAGGAGGACCGAGGCGGACACCATGGAGACCGCCGGGGCCGCCGCACGCTCGGACGACGACGCGAAGAACCCGCCGCCCCCATCGCACGGGTCACCGCCGCAGGCCGCCAGCCCGTACGCCATCACCGCCGCAAACACCATCGAACGAAGCACCATGAGTCACCTCAGGCCAGACGTTGAGCAAGTCGGGTGCCACCGATCGGGGCGGTCAGCGCTCCTCGCGCTCGGTCATCTTCACGGTGCCCTCGAAGGTGACTCCCTTGTCGATGAACACCTCGGGGGCCGTGAGGTTGCCGTGCAGCCGCGACGGCGCGTACACCTCCACCGCGACGCTGGCCTTCACATCGCCCCGCACGTTGCCCCCGCGGACGATGAGCGTCCCCA
>JBILLV010000290.1:0-11799 GCA_044375895.1 Polyangiales bacterium
CGCCGTCGCGCGGGCGCACCACCGCGAGGGTGCTCTGGGGGACAAACAGCGCGCCGGCGCGGAGCTGCATGTCGAGGCGGCGGGGCACGTCGTCGGCCGCGGGCGAGCGGAAGGTCTGCGCCCACCGCGTCGCGCCCGTGCGCGCGTCGACCGCCACCACGCGGCCCGTCGGCAGCGAGGCCACCACGAGGTCGTCGAAGGCCGACACCGCGGGCCGCGCGTTGTACACCCCGGGGAGCGCGCCGAGGGGCGTGCGGAAGCGCTCCTCCCCCGTGGCGAGGTCGTAGCCCGCGAGCGTCACGCCCTCACGCGTGGCGAGGGTGACCGCCACCGTCTCGTGCGTCGCAACCGGCGCGCAGCACGCCGGAGCGTCCGCGTCGGCCGACCACTGCAGCGCGCCCGTGTACGCGTCGAGCGACACCACCCGCGCCGGGCCGCGGCCGCCTTCGCCCGCCAGCGCGATCGCCTGCTCGCGGTGGACGAGCGCCGCGGTGGTGAACACCCCCCGGTCGGCGTGCCGCCACACGGGCTCGCCGGTGCCGAGGTCGATCGCGGTGACGGTCGCGTCCCCCGTGGTCACCAGCAGCAGCTTGCCCACGCGGCGCAGCTTGAAGGCGCCGCCCTGGCGCGAGGTCCAGGCCCAGCGCGCCTCGCCGGTGCGCAGGTCGAGGGCCACCAGGCGCCGCTCCCCCTCGGCCACCACCACGATGCGCGGGAGCCCCGGGGCGTTGACCGCGTGAGCGACCGCCGCGCCGACGCGGGCCGCGAGGCGGGTGCTCCACAGCGACTCGCCGGTCGACACCGCGCGGAGCTCCACCTCGCCGCGCTGCGTGAGGCGCAGGAGGCCGTCCCCCGCGAGCGTGGTGGCCGCCCGCCCCACGGGAACCGACCACGCCGCCGCGCCGCTCATGCGGTCGATCGCGTGGAGCTCCCGGTTGCCCGGTACGATGAGCTTGTCGCCGCAGAGGAGGATGCCGGCGAGGTCGATCCCTTCGATCTCGGCGCGCCAGCGCTGGGCGTAGCGGAGCCGGCTCATCGCGGCGATGTCGGGCTCGGCGGGCGACGGGGCGGCGGAGGTGGCTGCCATCGCGCGGTAGAGGGCGGGGTCGGCGTTGACGCGGGCCTCCGGGCGCTCGACGCTGCGGAGCCACCGCCGGAGCCCCCGGGCCTCGGCGCGGAGCGCGCGGAGGCGGAGGTTGCGCGAGAGGCGACGGTCGCTGCGGGTGAGCGTGGAGGCGAGCGCGAAGGTCCCTTCGAGGACGGCGGAGGCGAAGGCGCGCGGGTCGACCGCGGGCACCGTCACGGTCCCCTCCGTGGGGCGCTGGAAGGTGAGGGCGAGGCGGCCATCCGCGCCGAGGCGAACGGCCACCGTGGAGTCGCCGAGCTGCGCCCGGAGGTGCAGCGGACGCCGCGTCGACCAGGCTTCCAGCAGCGGACGACAGAGCTGAACGAGGCGTTCGAAGTGAAGGAAGACGTAGCCCGGGGCCAGGTCGACGCGGCGACCGCGGAGTTCGAAGCCCGCCCGACCGCGCACGAGGAGGGCGTGGAGGTCGGCGTGGGCGCTCTCGCGCCGCGGGGCGTCGTCGCCGACGGGGGTGACGGTCACCTGAAAGACAGCCCCGATCGGGGACTCGGCCCCCGACCCGCAGACCGCCATGCGCGACCGCGCGCGCCAGCGGGTCACCTCTGCCTCGCCGCGCGCAGGGGCCGCGAGCGGGCGCTCGCACGACGCGAGGCGATCGGTGAGGGCGCGGAGGAGGGCGGTGAGGTCGTCATCGACGTCGCCGAGGCCGTCGAGCACCGCGCGCGACTGGGCGACGAGCTCGGCGAGGGTGACGGGGTGGTCGAGCACGCGCACGTCGGGGTTGGGCCCCGTGCGGTACGCGCTCACCAGAAAGACGCCGTCACCCGCCGTGAGGCAGAGCTCCCACGGGGCGTCATGGAAGGGGACGAGGGCCTTCACAGAGCGACCCTCCGCCAGGGTCACGGCCGCCGCGAGGAGGTCGCGGAGCAGCCAGGCGGCGTCCTCGCGGCTAGTCGACGCGGGGAGCTGCTCGCCCGCGAGGAAGAGGTCGAGGGCCCCCTGCGCGCGCAAGGCCGGAGCGGCGGCGCGAGCGGTGGGGGCGACGGGGGACGAGAAGGTGAGCGCGAAGGACGACATGCGTGTGGAGGTTCTTCCCTGCGAGGCCGCAGGCGACGTCCGTCCGCACAGAGGCGCCGACCGATCGATCCCCTGAGGAGACGGATCGGTGGCGTCCCGGTTTCCCCATGCGCGAGGTGACGGGCTCGTCGCGCGGCGGTCGCCGCGTCGTGGTTGACGGGACGGAGCCTACGGCGCTGTTCGTCAGGTCGAAACTTCTCGGCCGGTGATGGCAGAACGTTGACAGACCGACGCGCGCCGCCCATGCGCCCGCCGCGCGGAGCTCCGCGTCAGAGCGCGACGGTGCAGACCCGCTGGCCCATGGACTCGGGCAGCACGGCGCAGGTCGAGTTGGGGAAGAGGCAGTCGGTGGTCGCCGTGCAGCGCGGCAGGCACACCAGGTCGCCGCCGTTGAGCCGCATGCAGGTGCCGCTGTTGGGGCACTCCGGCGATGACGCCGCCGCCGCCGTGCAGCGCTTCGAACAGAACCGCACCGTGCGGGAGGTCGCCCCGCTCGTGATGGTGTTCGACAGGCACAGGCGGGTCTCGCTCTGGCAGGGCTCGCTCGGAGAGCAGGCCTGGTAGGGGGGGTCGTTGGCGCAGGCCACGAGCGCGAGCGCCGCGACCGTCCCGATTCGAAGGGGGCTCATAGGGGGGGAAGCATCCCACAGGCGATGGCCCCGCGGGAAGGTCGACGGGGGCCGAAGCGCGGCGGTAGAGTCCCCGCTGACATGACGATTCGACAGAAGCGGCTCGCGATCCTCTGCGCCGGGGGCCCCGCGCCCGGGCTCAACAGCGTCATCGCGGCGGCGACGATCCGGGCCCAGCTCGCGGGCGTCGAGGTGGTCGGCATCCTCGACGGGTTCAAATGGATCATGGAGGGGGACATCAAGCACGTCGTCCCGCTCACCATCGAGAGCGTCAGCCGCATTCATTTCCGCGGCGGCTCGCACATCGGGATCTCCCGGGCGAACCCCACCAAGGACGAGCGCAACCTCAACGCCGCGCTGCTCGCCCTCCTCCGCCTCAACGTCGACAAGCTCATCACCATCGGCGGTGACGGCTCGGCCTGGTCGGCGTGGCGCCTCGCCGAACGCTCGCAAGGGCAGCTCCGCGTCGCCCACGTCCCGAAGACCATCGACAACGACATCGACCTCCCCCCCGACATCGACACCTTCGGCTACCAGACCGCGCGGCACATCGGCGTCGAGATCGTGAAGAACCTCATGGTCGACGCCAAGACCACGCACCGCTGGTATTTTGTGGTGACGCAGGGGCGCAAGGCGGGGCACCTCGCGCTCGGCATCGGCAAGGCCGCCGGGGCCACCATCACGCTCATCCCCGAGGAGTTTCGCGGCGATCGGGTGAGCCTCGACGTGATCGTCGACACGCTCGTCGGGGCGATCTTGAAGCGCCAGGGCTACGACCGCTCCGACGGCCTCGCCGTGCTCGCCGAGGGCCTGGTGGAGAAGATCGACCCCGCCGAGCTCGCCGCCATCGAGGGCGTCGAGCGCGACCAGCACGGCGGCATCATGTACGGCGAGGTGAGCTTCGGCGACATCGTGAAGCAGCGGGTGCTCCGCTCGCTCCGCGCCCTCGGCCTCAAGACCACCATCGTCGCGAAGAACATCGGCTACGAGCTCCGCTGCGCCGACCCGATCCCCTTCGACATGGAGTACACGCGCGACCTCGGGTACAGCGCGGCGCGCTACCTCATCGACGGCGGGGCGAGCGCGCTCGTGTCCATCCAGGGCGGGTGCTTCAAGCCAATCCCCTTCGAAGACCTCATCGACCGCGGCTCGGGGCGCACGCGGGTGCGCATGGTCGACGTCCACTCCGACCGCTACCGCATCGCGCGGGGCTACATGATCCGCCTGCGCCGCGAGGACTTCGAAGACGCCCACCAGATCGCGCACCTCTCGGCCCTCATCGGCCTGACCATGGAAGAGTTCCGCGAGCGCTACGAGCACCTGGCGCGCGAGGACGACGCCTTCTCCCGCGCCGTCTCGCTCCCGCCCCCCGCCTTCGCCTCCCGCTGAGATGAACCGCGCGCGCGCCCTCTCCCCCCTCCTCGCCGCCGCGGCCCTCGTCCTCCTGGGCAACGTCCCTCGCCGCGCCCGGGGCTGCCCCGCCGCGATGGCCTTCATCGACGGCGCCTTCTGCGTCGACCTCTACGAAGGCTCCCTGCGCGCGTACGTGAACCGCGCGGTCTCGCGCCCCTGGAGCCCCTACACCTCACCGACCCCCGGCGGGCGCTACCGGGCGGAGGCGCGGCGGGGGGTGGTGCCGCAGGGGTACATCTCGCAGGTGCAGGCGCGGGCGGCGTGCGTGGCGGCGGGCAAGCGGCTGTGCGCGGAGGAGGAGTGGGTGCGCGCGTGCAAAGGCCCGTCGCCGACGGTGTGGCCCTACGGACCCGATCGCCAGGTGGGGCGCTGCAACGACGACGGCATCAACCCCGTCCCGCGCCTCTACGCCGGCGGCGACGTCTTCCATGACCGGCAGATGAACGACCCGCGCCTCAACACCCTCCCCCGCTCCCTCGCGCGCACCGGTCAGCACCCGCGCTGCCGCAACCGCTACGGTGTGTTTGACATGGTGGGCAACCTCCACGAGTGGGTGGAGGCGTCGCGCGGGGGGCGCGGGGTGTTTCGCGGGGGCTTCTACGCGGACGTGATCGTCAACGGCCGCGGCTGCGACTACGCCACGCGGGCGCACAGCCCGACGTACCACGACTACAGCACCGGCTTCCGCTGCTGCGCCAACCCGCGTTAGGGCTTCTTCTTCGGGGCCTTCTTCTTCGGCGCCGCGGCCTTCTTCTTCGGCGCCGCGGCCTTCTTCTTCGGCGCCGCGGCCTTCTTCTTCGGGGCCTTCTTCTTCGGCGCTTCGCCCGACAGCCCCATCTGCTCACGAAACAGCTCCGGCGCCTCCACGCTCCCCTCGGCCACGCCGCGCGCCCACGCCTCGACGGCCTTCTGCACCTCGGCCTCGTTGGGCTCGCCGCCCTCGGACAGCGCCGCGATGTGCTCGGCGAGGGCTCGCATCGTGGGGTCGTTGGCGGCGGCCTCCAGCACCTTCGCCTCCTCTTCGATGTGGGCGTGGAGCTCCCCGGCGAGCGCCGCGGGCATCTGGCCCGTCTGCGCCATCCACGCGAAGAAGCGGTCGCTCACGTCGACCACGCGGCGCAGCTCCTTCATGTCAGCGATGTGGTGCGAGATGTCCCGCATCGCGTCGTCGACGAGGCGCGTCGGCCAGCGCTCGAAGCCCTTCGGCCCCTTCGCCATGACGCGGCGCCGCACGAGGGTATCGACCACCATGTCGGCGGTGTCGCGCCACACGCCCGGCACACGCCCGCGGAGCTCCGAGGCCAGGAAGCGACGCACCAGCACGCGCACCTCGCGCCGCGGGGCCATGGCGGCTTCGAAGCGCTCGGCCAGGGCGCTCGGGTGCGGGAGCGTCAGCGTGAGGCCCTCGGCGCTCGCGGTGACGGTGGGGCCGACGCTCGCGCCGAGGCGGTCGGGCTCGGCGTCGACCAGGTGGGCGAAGGCCGCGGCGAGGGAACCGGCGAGGCGAAGGTCGCGCGAGGACAGCGGCCGCTCGACCGCCTCGGCGTCGATGCTTCGAAGGACAGGGAAGAGGTCGGCGACGGGGAGCGGCCACCCGTGAGCGGCCACCTCGGCGCGGAGGGCAGGCGCCGCGTCGTGCTCGTAGTCGAGGGCGAAGATGGCGACGCCGGGGAGTTCTTCACCGGTCTCGCCCTCGCTCGCCTCGCGAAACAGGCGGTAGGCCTTGAAGCTGTCGAAGAGGAGCACGCCCCGCTGCACCCCGCTCTGGCCGACCACCACCGCCGCGCCGCCGCGCACGCCGAGCTCCGGCGCGTCGACGCCGAACACCACGCTGTCATCGGGGATGAGCCCCCACGGCGCGGCCCGATAGAGCGCCGCGGCCGCGCCGAAGAACGCCGCCACCGCCGCGGGCGCGAGCTTCTTGTCCGTGAGGTACCCACGGTCGGCGTCGGGTCCGGTGGCCTCGTCCATCGCGTCGGCGACGTCGTAGATCTCGGGCGTCTCGTCGAGCACCACCGTCACATCGTCGCCCAGCACCCGTTCGGCGATCTGCGCCATCTCATCGTCCTCCACGCGCACGTGGGTCGGGCGGCGGGGGGAGCCCACCATCGGCGCGGAGAGCGCCTGATGGAGCGAGCGTTCGAAGGCCGCGTCGCGCTCGTCGGGGTGCGCGGCCTCGGTCGCGAGCACCTTGTCCCCCTCCATCCACAGCGTGACGATGGGCTTGAAGGGCTCCGGTTCGAGCACGTACGCGAGGCTCTCGAACCACCCCCCGACCCACTCGACCTGCTTCCCGCGCGGCTTTTTGCTGGGCTTTGTCGCCATGAGGCCGCGGAGCCTCTCACGATCTCGCGCGAGGGGCCACCGCCCTCTCAGCGCCGCGCGTACGACGCGAAGAAGCGCCACACCTCGTGGGCCATCGGCGCCGGCACCCCGTGGTTTCCCTCGTGCGTGCAGAACTCCACCGCCCCACTGGCCGCGCAGCCACCGTAGCGCACACACGGCGCTCCCTCGACAGCGACGGCCTCGGCGCCACAAGCCGCCGCGGCGATCCAGCGGTCGCGCGTCTCCTCGCCGTAGCGGAAGGCCACCTGGTCGTCGGCGCGGCCGTGCACCACGAGCACCGCGGGCGCGTCGGCGCAGCGTCGCCCCGACCACATCCCGGCGATGGGCGCGATGGCCCGGATGGCGGCGCCCCGCGCGCAGCCGATGGCGTTGGTCATCACGGCGCCGGCGCTGTGGCCGACGACGAAGACGCGCCGCGCGTCGACGCAGAGCGTCCCCGACAGGCGAGCGAGCAGGGCGTCGAAGAAGGCCACGTCGCGACCGTCGGCCCGCACGTCCCAGCGGGTGGCGCCCGACGGGTGGCGCCGCGAGGCTTCACGGATGCCGGCGGGGTACACAAAGATCGCCGCCCCCGCCGCCTCGCGCTCGACGCGGAGGTACGAGCGGAGCGAAGCGGGCGTGCCGGTGAGCCCGTGGTACGCGAACACGAGCGGGACGGGGCCCTCGACGGGGTCGTACCGATCGGGGATGGAGAGGAGGTACGAGCGTTCGACCCCGTCGACGGTGAGCGTGGCCTCCGTGACGCCGCGGGTGACGGCGGCGCCGAGGCGGCAGCCCGCCGCGGGTTCGGCTGAGCGCACTGGGGGTGGTGCGGGTGACGAAGCGGGCGGCGCCGCGCGGGGAGCGGGGCGGTGGTGCGTCGGCTGGTGGTGACGACGCGCCGGGCGGCGGTGATGCGGTGAGGCCGTGGCCGCGCAGGCGACGAGCGCGAGCGACGCGCACAGGAGCTGACCAGGGAGCTTCCGCACGGAGCGGGATCGTGGCCCCCTCGCGCGGGCGGCGCAAACTTCAGGGCGTCAGCGCGGCGCGCAGGGCGTCGGGGAGCGGGGCGGGGCGGAAGGTGGCGGTGTCGATGCACACGTGCACGACCCCCAGCGTGGCGAGGAGCCTCCCGCCGTCGTCGTCGGCGCGCATCCGGAGACCGAAGGCGTAGGAGCTCCGGCCGGCGTGCAGGGCGACGAGCTCGATGACGAAGCGGTCGCCGAAGCGCAGGGGGGCGGCGTAGTCGGCCTCGACGTGGGCGAGCGGGGCGGCCCACGTCCCTTCACGGATGACTCGGGGGACGTCGACCCCGCGGGCGAGGAGGTAGTCGATGGTGAGGTCGCTGGCGTAGTCGAAATAGCGCGGGAAGAAGACGGTGGCGGCGGCGTCGACGTCGTGAAACCGCGCCATCCGGCGGTCGGCGCGGTACACCGTGGCGGCCTCGCGGAGGCCGGCGTGCGTGAAGGGGAGCTCGTGTCGCATGGGCTTCTGGGCGCGAGACGATAGCCCCCTTCGCGACAGGGGCGACAGAAACGCACCAGGCGGTGTAGGGTCGGCGCCCCGCCGTGCGAGAGAACCCACTCAACGTCCTGCTGGAGGATGGCGTCATCGACGAGGTCGTCGGCCGCCTCAACAGCGGCAAGGAAGCCGACATCTACCTCGTGCAGCACCGGGGGCGCGTCGTCGCCGCCAAGGTGTACCGCGACCGCGAACATCGGAGCTTCAAGAACAACGCGGACTACAAGGAAGGCCGCGGCGTACGGAGCACCCGCACGCAGCGCGCGATCAGCTCGGGGAGCCGTTACGGGCGCCAGGCCGAGGAGGAGGAGTGGGGCACGACGGAGGCCCGCGCGCTCCATCGCCTGGAGGCCCACGGGGTGCGCGTGCCGGTGGCGGTGATGTCCTACGAGGGCGTCCTGCTGATGGAGGTGGTGACCGACGCGGAGGGCGAGCCCGCCCCGCGGCTCATCGAAAAGGCCTACAGCCCCGCAGACGCGCGGGCGGCCTACGTCGACCTGCGCGGCCAGATCGTCCGCATGCTCTGCGCGGAGATCGTCCACGGCGACCTCTCGCCGTACAACATCCTCGCGGCGGCGGCGGGGCCGACGATCATCGATTTCCCGCAGATCGTGTCGGCGGCGCACAACTCGCGCGCGGAGTTCTTCTTCCTGCGCGACTACGACAACGTGCACCGGTTTCTGAGCGGCTTCGACGGCTCGCTGGCGGCCTCGCGCGACGACGGTCGGCAGATCTGGCAGGCGTACGTGCGGCGCGAGCTCACGCCGGAGTTTGTCCCGTCGTACCACGCGCCCCGCCCGCCCCCGCGACGCTACGAGGCCCCCCTCGGAGGCGGCCGCCCCGACGCCCGACCGTACGGCCCGCCGCGTCCGCAAGGAGGGCCACCGCCCAACCGTGACAATCGTCCGCAAGGAGGGCCACCGCCCAACCGTGACAATCGTCCGCAGGGTGGGCCACCGCCCAACCGTGACAATCGTCCGCAGGGTGGGCCGCCGCCCAACCGTGACAACCGTCCGCAGGGTGGGCCGCCGCCCAACCGTGACAACCGCCCGCAGGGTGGGCCGCCGCCCAACCGCGATCCGCGAGCGCCGCACCCGCAAGGCCCCGCGCGTCCGCAGAACCCGCAGCACCGCGAGGGCAGAGCCCCGAACCCGCCGCGCCCGCAAGGTGGTGCGCCCGCACCGCAGTCGCCGCCCGCGCTGCGCAACACGCGACCGAAGGTGTACACCTCGCCCGATCGTCCGCCGCGCGGCGCCGCCCCCTCGCCCGACGAGTCCGCGGGCAACAACGGCTCGCACCGTCGGCGACCGAAGCGGCGCTTCTGATCAGCGCCCGGCGCAGCGCCCCGATGTCCGCGCGGTGAGACGCATCAGGGCGCGGAGTCGCGTCCGTCACGCCGGCTCCTACTGCGTCTTCAGCGTCGTCTTCCGCGGGCTCGTCGTGGGCACCGATGCGATCGTCTGTGCAGACTCAGATGTCTGCGCGAGCGCCGCGAGGCCGTCGACGAAGGTGCGCACGAGCGTCGCGTCGAGCGTCGCTGACGGCAGCCCCATCAGCCCCTTGGCGAGCGGGCCGTCGATGAGCAGCGACGCCAACCCGTGCACCGACGCCCACGCCATCAGCGCGAGCGGCGCCGCGGAGCCCCCCGGCGCGAGGCCCGCGGCCTGAAGCGATTGAATCCCCCCGAGCATCAGTTCGAAGCCCGACGAACCGTCCCCCGCGGCCTGCATCATGTCATCGGGCGGCGCCATCGTGAACATCATCCGAAAGTGGGCCGGGTGCGCCACCGCGTAGCGCACGTACCCTTTGCCCATCTCCATCATCCGCGCGCGGGGATCGTCCCCAGCCCGCGCGATGCCCTCGCGCATCGCCTCCGCCAGCCCCGCGAAGCCCTCCTCGCAGAGCGCCCCCACCAGCGCGTCGACGCTCGCGAAGTGGTGGTACGGCGCCGCCGACGAGACCCCCGCCCTCCGCGCCGCCTCCCGCAACGAGAGCGACGCCACCCCGCCTTCGGCCACCGTCGCCAGCGCCGCGTCCATCAGCGCCCGGCGCAGATCGCCGTGGTGGTAGCTCGCCTTCCGCTTCGACATCGCGACAAAACGTATAGCCCGTCTGCCCTCAACTTGACACCTGATTAGATTGATCTTATCACTCGCTCACATCGGAGGACGAGCACATGGCAGATGGTCACGGTTCAGTGGTTTCCAAGGGTGGGCGGTTCGGCGAGCGGGGTCCCTGGCGGGCGCCGCGGGCGACGTCGGGGGAGGTCGAGGGGCGGGTGACGGGCGAGCTCCCGTCGTGGCTCTCGGGGCGCCTCGTTCGCACGGCGCCGGCGCGCTTCCAGGTGGGCGACTGGGAGGCGACGCACTGGTTCGACGGCCTCGGGATGCTCTACGCGTTCGAGCTCGGCGGCGGCGCGGCGCGGCTGCGTCACCGCGACCTCGACTGCGAGGCGGCGCGCTCGCTCGCGGCGGGGCGGCGGGACGTGGCCACCTTCGCGACCCCGATGCTGCGCAGCTTCTGGGCCCGGCTGCTCCACCCGATCCCCACGATCACCGACAACGCCAACGTGAACATCGTCCCGCGCGGCGACGGCTTCGTGGCCCTCACCGAGTCGCCGCGGCAGCTCCGCGTCGACCCCGCCTCCCTCGCGGTGACGGGCGAGCACCGCTGGGGCGACGCGCTCGGTGGCCTGCTCCACACCGCGCACCCCTACTTCGATCGGACGCGCCGCGTGTGGGTCGACCTCTGCACCGACCTCGGGTTTCGCCCGGGCATCGCGGTGGTCGAGCACGACCCGGACGGGCGCTCCCGCAAGGTCATCGCGCAGTGGCGCACGCCGAAGATCCCCTACGTCCACTCCTTCGGCGTCACCGAGCGCTCGGTGGTCATCGTCGCGCACCCGCTCACGCTCGCCCCGGCGAAGCTGCTCTTCTCCGACAAGGGCTTCGCCGACCAGCTCGCCTGGGAAGACACCGGGATGCAGCTCATCGTGGTCGATCGCGCCACGGGGGCGACGCGGACGGTGAGCGCGCCGAAGGGCTTCATCTTCCACGTCATCGACGCCTTCGAAGACGAGCGCGGCCTCACGCTCGACGCGCTCACCTACGACGACGCGGCCATCGTGCAGCAGCTCCGGACCGACTCCCTCACGCGCGGCGCGGTGGACGTCACCCCGCGGGCCCTGCGCTACCACATCCCGCGCGGCGGTGACGTCGCGCGCGTGGAGGCGCTGACGGAGGGAGGCTTCGAGTTCCCCGCGGTCGACCGGCGGGCGGCGGGCGAGCGGCGCTTCACCTGGGGTGCTCGCGTGGTGTTCGACGGCGAGCGCTCGTCGTCCACGGTGATCGCGCTCGACCGCACGTCGCCCGCGCCGATCGAGCACGCGGAGGGGGGATGGGTCTTCGGCGAGCCGGTGTTCGCACGGCGGCCCGGGAGCACCGAGGAGGGCGATGGGGTGCTGCTCACGGTGGGCTCGCACGTGCGCGACGACCGCGCGCTGCTGCGGGTGCTCGACGCGCGCACGCTGCGGGTGGTGGCGGGGGTGGAGGTCGACGTGCCGCTGCCCCTCGGCTTCCACGGAGGCTTCGCACCGACGCGTTAGTCCCAATGCCGGTCAGTTAGCGTGGGGCAAGCGTCATCGGGAGTTCCCAGGGTTCGCAGGAGCTCACGCCTGGGCTCCAATCGGATCGCCCGCAAAGCCGGGCTCCCTCGTCGAGGACCCTCCATGGCTCTCCCTGAGCCCGGCTC
>JBILLV010000291.1:0-11751 GCA_044375895.1 Polyangiales bacterium
CGCCTTCTGCCAGCGGACGGGCTATCCCCGCGAGCTCGTCGACCCGTCGGTTCAGCTCGACCCCGACGCGGTGCTCGACAAGCTGCGCGCGCGGGTCGTCGGGCAGGACGCGGCCGTGGTGCTCCTGCGCGACCTCGTCGTGGCGCTCAAGACCGCGATGACCGATCCGGGGCGGCCGCTCGGATCGTTCATGCTGTTGGGGCCGACGGGCGTGGGGAAGACGGAGTCGGCCCTCGCCCTCACCGAGTACCTCTTCGGCGACGCGAAGCGCCTCCACCGCTTCGACATGAGCGAGTACGCCGCGCCCGGGAGCGCCCTCCGCCTCGTGGGCGCGTACGGCGGCGTCGAGGGCTCGCTCACGCGCCGGGTGCGCGAGCAGCCCTTCGGGGTGGTTCTCTTCGACGAGGTGGAGAAGGCCGACGGGAGCGTCCACGACCTCCTCCTCCAGCTCCTCGGTGAGGGGCGGCTCACCGACGGGACCGGGCGCACGGTGAGCTTCCGCAACACCGTGGTGATGCTCACCTCCAACCTCGGCGCCGACACCGCGAGCCGCTCGCTGGGCTTCGGCGACGCTTCGGCCGTGCGCGACGCTGCCACGCACTACACCGCGGCGGCCGCCGCCTTCTTCCGCCCCGAGCTGCTCAACCGCTTCGACCACGTCGTCCCCTACCACCCGCTCTCGGCGCAGACGGTGGCCACGATCGCCCGCCGCGCCCTCCAGCGCGCCCTGGAGCGCGAGGGAATCGCCCGCCGCAACATCCCCGTACGTTACGACGAGGCCGTGGTGGCCCGCCTCGCGGCGCTGGGCTTCGACCCGAAGTACGGCGCCCGCCCGCTCAACCGGGCCATCGAGCACTGGATCATCGGCCCCCTCGCGCGCCTTCTGTCCGCCCGGAGCCACGCGCCGCCGAAGTCGCTCGTCATCACCCTCGACGGCGACGGGATCGCCGTCGCGGAGGGGTGACAAGCACCGCGGCTTCGTGGCAATGATCCGCGCGTGAACCTCCTCCCCGAACGCAACGCGAGCCGCCCCGGAGACGACCCCATCTTCGCCCTCAACCGCGAGGCCACGCAGCGCCGCGCCGCGGGGGAGAAGGTGATCAACGCGACCGTCGGCGCCCTCCTCGAAGACGACGGCTCGCTCGCGGTCCTCCCCTCGGTGACCGAGGCGATCCGCGCGGTGTCGCCCGCCAAGGCCGCGGCCTACGCGCCCATCGCCGGGGTGCCGGAGTTTCTCTCCGAGGTGACGCGCGACCTGCTGGGCGGGACGCAGCTCGCCGACCTCGCGGTGTCGTGCTCGACGCCCGGCGGCACGGGTGCGCTGCGCCACGCGGCCTCGGTGTTTCTCGAACGCGGGCAGTCGATGGTGACCTCGTCGTTCTACTGGGGGCCGTACGCCACCATCTGCGACGAGCACGAGCGGGGGGTGGTGACCTTCAACATGTTTCGCGAGGACGGGGGCATCGACCTCGACGCCTTCGAACGCACGGTGAATGAGACCGCCGCGAAGCAGGGGCGGCTGCTGGTGTTTCTCAACGACCCCTGCCACAACCCCACGGGCTACTCGATGACCCGCGAGGAGTGGGAGACGGTCTCCAACGTGCTCCGCGGCCTGTCGGGGAAGGTGCCCACCGCCGTCCTCGCCGACGTGGCCTACCTCGCCTACGGGCGCGACCAGCGGTCGTTTCTCTCGCACCTCGAACCGCTCGCCGAGAAGGCCGTCGTCCTCTTCGCGTGGTCGGGCAGCAAGGCCTTCACCCAGTACGGCGCCCGCATCGGCGCCCTCCTTGCGTGCACGGCCGATCCGCAGGCGCGCAACGCCATCCAGCGCGCCCTCGCGTGGGCCTGCCGCGGCACCTGGAGCAACTGCAACGCGGCGGGCCAGCACGCCGTCGCGCGCTGCCTCTCCGACGACGCGCTGCGGGCGCGGGTGAGCGACGAGCGGGCGCGCCTCACCGCCCTGCTCGGCGCGCGCGTGGACGCCTTCAACGAGGCGGCGAAGGGCACCGGGCTGCGCTACCCGCGCTACGACGGCGGCTTCTTCGTCACGGTGTTCGCGCGCGACGCGAAGGCCGCCGAGGCGAAGCTGAAGGCGCGCGGGGTGTTCACGGTGCCGCAGGCGGGGGCGCTGCGGGTGGCGCTGTGCGGCGTGGCGCAGGCCGACGTGCCCGCGCTCGTGGCCGCCCTCGCGGAGGCCGTGGCGTAGGAGCAGGTTCGGGGGGGCGACGATGGAAGGTGTGATCCGAGACGCGTGGTGGCAGTACATCGTCGGCTTCAACGGCGAGGCGCGGAAGCTCGCGCGGCGGGTGCTCGACGACGCGAAGCGCCGCGGTGACGCGGTGACGATGGGGGTCGCCGACACGCTGCTCGGGATGGTGGCGCGCGACGAGCTCGAGTTCTCCACCGCGGGGGGGCACTTCCAGCGCGGGGTGGAGACGCTCACGAAGGCGCTCGGCGCGGGAGACATCGAGACGCTCCACGCCCGCGCCCAACGGGTCAACCTCTGGCAGGAGGAGAAGCGCGTCGCCGAGGCCGAGCGCGAGGCTGCCGCGATCGTCGCGCTGGCGCCGCCGCTCACGCGCCCGGTGGAGCGACGGCTGCTCAACGTCCACGTCGTCACGGCCCTCACGGTCAGCGCCGCGGGGCGTGCCGCGGAGGCGATGCAGCGGCTGGAGGCGATCGCTGCGCTGCTCGATGATGACGCGCTGCCGGAGGCGCGGGCGACGGTGCTCCTCCACGTCGCGACGGTGGCGCAGTCGCTGGGCGATCACGCGCGGGCCTGTTCGTTGATGGAGGCGTGCGTGGCGCTGCGGGAGAAGGCGCTGGGGGAGGGGGCGCCGCGGGTGGCGATGGCGCGCTTCTCCCTCGCGGCCGACCTGATCGCGGCCGGACGTGCGGCCGAGGCGCTCCCGATGGCGCAGGCGGCGATGGCGGCGATGAAGCGCCTCGGGTTGGAGAAGTCGCCGCGCATGTCCACCGCGTGGGCGGGGCTCGGCGCGGCGTACCTCTACGCCGAGCGCATGGAGGAGGCGACCGTCGCGATGGAGACGGGGGCGGCGATCGAGGAGAAGACCTTCGGCGCGGCCCACCTCGCGACGGCGCGGATGTTCGGCATGCTCGCGATGCTGCACACCGCGCGGGGCAACGCGGCGAAGTCGGCGACCCTGCTGGGGCGCGCGCTACCGGCGCTGCTCGACGCGGGCGAGCCCGAGGTGGAGCAGAGCGTCACGCGCTACCTCGGCGCGCTCACGACGACGGGGCGGCACCGGGCGGCGTCGGAGTGGGCCGCGCGGACGCTCGCGCAGCGCAAGGGGCGGCTCGACGCGGCGACGGTGGCGGCGCTGGAGTGGGCGGTGGCTCAGGGGCACCTGCTCGACGGGAAGATGCAGGCGTCGGTGGCCCCGCTGGAGCGCGCGATCGCTGCGGCGAAGGAGGCCTACGGGCCGGAAGGGGAGATGGTGAAGGAGTACGAGTACCACCTCGGGATGGTGCGCTCGGGGGCGAAGCCGCAGCGGAAGTCGTTCGCGTAGGGTCGCACTGCGGCGGCAGCGCTCAACGCTCGTCGAACGGTGCCATGTTGCAACGGAGGGGCGGGATGGCGCGTGCATCCTCTCCGACTGAATCCAGCGGGACAAAGGTGGTTGCGCCGGTGACGAAGTTGAAGCCGACGATCTCCACCCGCTCGAACCGCGACGGCATCCGGGCCCACACCACGTCTCCGCAGCGCAGCGCCTCGATCTGATCCGCGTCGGGCGCGTGGCCGCCCGCCAGCAGCAAGCGACGCACGCGCACCTGCTCACGCAGTGGCCAGTTGCGCACACGCGCCAGCACCGCGGGGGCGTGGATCGCGCGGCCGCCTTCATCGATGGGCACCACGATGCCGTTGCAGTCGGGGATCTTGCAATTGCGCCACAGCTCGACGCCCGGGATGCCGTGCCCCGCCATGCGTTGCATGGAGCGCCCACGGGCGATGCGGGCCCACACTGCTTCGGGGGGCGCGCGGTCGACGATGAACGTGCGGTCAACTGAGTAGTTCTCGCAGTGGCTCAAGGCGACGAGGCCGACGCATAGGAGCCCCAGGATGCCGTGGACCCAGAGGCGTTGCCGCGCTGCGGTGTGGGCCGGGTCGAGGGCGAAGCTCCAACCGTCGTCGCCGCGCCGCACGGCGTGAACGTCGGCGACGCTCGTGTCGTGCGCGTCGGCGCGGTAGTGCGCGTCCGCGACGCGGGTGAGCTTTGCGTGGCGATCCGTGGACACGAGCGTCCAGTCGGGGACGCGCCCTTTCGATACTGCGGTGAGCCAGGTCGTCGCGCGCGCTTCTCCGTGGGTGATCCATACCGCGAGGCCGACGCCAAACAGCGCGACGCCGGCGCACAGCGGGAGCAGTGGCTCGTCCGCGATCACCGCAGCAGCGAGGCCGGCCCACGCCACCGGCAGTGCGCGCAGGCGGCCTTCGAAGGCCGTGCCACTTGGCCAGTACGACGCGGTGGGCGTTGCCGTGGAGGCGACGAGGAGCGACGCTGGGATGAACCACGGCAGCGTGAGGGCGGCGAAAATCGGTGAGGCGATGGCCGCCGTGAGTAGCCGATCGTCGACGCGGAACGGACTCGACTCGTGCAACCAGAGCAGCAAGCCGAGGAACCACAAAGGCGTCCCCGCGATGAAGAGCCTCAGGTTGAGCCGGCCGGGCGTGATCGGGCGCGGGTGGGTAGGTAGGGCTCGTCGCACGCAGAGCGCCAGCGTGACGGCCCAGGCGGCGCCGAAGGGGATGCCCCAGCCGTAGCCAAGCACCGCCACCACAGGCGCCGCGGCGAGCGCGACGAGGGCGGCCGCGCCGCGGGGGCGCGACCAGAACGGGGAGATGCCCCATGGGGGCTCGGCCGCGTACCTCGTGTCACTCACAGAGCGCCTCCCTCAGTGATCGTCCATGAACAGGTCGAAGAACGGGTGCGGCTCCGGGTCGACCCCGCCCGGCAGTTCGAGCGCGATGGAGCGCGAGCCCGGCGAGAGGTCGCAGTGGAAATGGTCGCGGTGGGCGGCGTTGTAGTTGGGCGTCAGCACGATGTGGAACACCCGCGACTCGTACATCCAGCACGCGATCTCCTTCAGGAGCTGGTCGCGCGGGCCGGTGGCGCGGGGCGGGCACGTGGGCCGGCCGTTCATCGTGAAGTCCGTGACCAGGGAGTGCGTCGTGCCGTTGGCCGTGCGGAAGTTGGAGAGGTCGATCGCCGTCGCGTAGCTGTGCTGGCTCAGCGTCGTGGTGCCCGCGATCACGCGGTAGTTGTAGATGCCGAGGTGGGCGACGTCGGTGACGTTCCAGCGGGTGCGGAGCGCGTTGGTGAGGTGCCAGAGGGCCACCGCGAGGCGGCAGTCCATGAAGAGGGGACGGGCCGCGGAGGTGAAGCTCGTGCTGCGGAAGTTGACCCCGTTGATGGGCATCGACACCGTCACCGGATCGACCACGCCCATCGACGGTCCCGCGCGCGTGTACGTGACGCCGAGGCGCGTCAGCAGCGCGTAGCACGCCGCCCCCGCCGGCACCGCGCCCGGCAACGGAACGCTCGCCCCATCCACCGCCGCGTCGACCGTCGCCTCGCTCGCCACGTCGCGCGGCGCGTCCATGGCCACGTCGAGGGCGGCGTCGCTCCCCACGTCCTGCGCGGCATCGGGCGGCGCATCCGGGGCGCTCATGCGATCCGTCGTGACATCCACCGTCCCATCGGAGATCACCCGCGCGTCGGCGACATCGGCCGGGCGCGACGCGTCCTGCGTGCCCCCGTCCGCCACCACGACAGCGTCTTCCGCTGCCCCGCACGCGACCATCAGCACCGCGACCGTGATCGCACCTCTCATGGGCGTGAGCATCAACCACCTCGCTCCGCGCCGCAAGCCGCCCGCTCACCCCCGCGTCGCCGCACCCTCGCGCGGCCACGCCACCACGAAGCGCGCCCCGCCCCCGTCGCCCTCCTCCACCCATGCGTCGCCGCCGTGCTGCCGCGCCACCTCGCGCACGATCGCCAGCCCGAGGCCCGCCCCCGCGCCGCTCCGATCGACGCGGTGAAACGCTTCGAACACCGCCGTCCGCTCCGACGCCGGGACGCCGTCGCCCTCGTCCTCCACCGCGATCGCCACGTCGTCCCCGCGCGCCGCGACCCGCACCACCACGGCGCTCTCCTTCGGCGCGAATCGCGTGGCGTTGTCGAGCAGGTTGGCCAGCACCCGCGCCATCGCCTCGCGGTCGAAGCGCGCCCGCAAATTCGCCTCGCCCTCCACCGCGAGCGTCACCCCGCGCTCGGCGGCGATCCCGCGCATCGCGGCGACGGCGTGGCGAGCGACCTCCGCGACGTCGCCCTCCTCCACCGACGACCCCGCCACGCGCCGCGCCGTCACGTCGAGGAGCTGCTGGGCCAGCGCGCTGAGCCGCGCCACGTCCTCCCGCACCCGCCCGAGCGCCTCGCGGAGCTCCGCGGGCTCGCGCTCGCGGCGCAGCGTCACGTCGATGTCCGTACGAATCGCGGCGAGCGGCGTGCGGAGCTCGTGGGCCGCGTCGGCGAGCAGCCGTTCGCGCGCGTCGCGGGTCGCGCGCAGCTCCGACGTCGCCGCCGCGATCACGTCACGCAGCGCCGTGAGCTCGTCGCCCACCGGGTCGGCCGCGGGCTCCCCCGCGAGGTCGCCGCGGCGCAAGCGGGCCATGTGGGCGCCGAGGCCCTCGATGCGCCGTCGGAGCCGCTGGAGGAAGGCTCCCTGCACCGCGAAGAGGCACAGCGCCGTGAGGGCGCCGACCGCAGTGGCCGCAGTGGCGTAGCGCCGCAAGATGGCCCGCGTCCGATCGAGCGGGACGGCGAGGCGGAGCGCGTGGAGGTCGCCGTCGGGATCGGTCACCGTCACCAACAGAACGCGTTGCCCGGCGTCGCGCGGACCGGGCTCCGTGGTGAGCGTCGGGGGCTGGCCGAGGCGCGGGAGCGTCACGCGCGCAGGCGTCGGGGCGTCGTCGGGGACGGCCACCACGCGGCGCCCGTCGGCGTCGTAGAGGGCGCCCCAGGCGGGGGTGTCGGCGGCCGCGGCGCGCAGCGGCGAGCGGTCGAGGTGGAGGTGCGCCCCGTGGCCGATGCGGTCGAAGAGGCTCACGGACTCCACCGCGGCCTGGGCGAGGAGGGCGCGGTCGAGCTCCTCGTGGAGGGCCCGCTGGAGCAGCGCGCCGACGAAGACGAAGGCCGCCACCAGCAGCGTCACGGGGACCACCACGCCCGCCAGCAGCAGCCGCGTGGAGAGCCTCACGGGCGCAGCGGCTCCAGCCGAAACCCGACGCCCCGCACGGTGCGCACCGCGAGCCCTTCGGCGCCGAGGTCGGCGAGCTTGCGGCGGAGGTAGCCCACGTAGACGTCCACCACGTTGGGTTCGCCGTCGAAGCGCGACCCCCACACGCGCTCCAGGAGCTCGGAGCGGGTGAGCACCTCGCCGACGTGTTCGAAGAGCTCGGCGGCGAGGCCGTATTCGCGGGCCGTGAGCGACACGTGCTGCGCGCCGCGAGACAGCGTGCGGCGCCGCGGGTCGAGGCTCACGTCGCCGACAGCGTGAGCCCGCGAGGCCCCCTCCGCGCGGCGGTGGAGCGCCTCCAGACGGGCGAGCAGCTCCTCGAAGTCGAAGGGCTTCACCAGGTAGTCGTCGGCCCCGGCGCGGAGACCTTGCACCTTCTCGGGGACCGTTCCTCGCGCGGTGAGCATGAGCACGGGGGTCTGGAGGCCCGCCTGTCGCCACGCGCGCAGCACGTGGAGCCCGTCGACGTCCGGGAGCATCCAGTCGAGCACCACGGCGTCGTAGGCGATGGCGGCCCCCTGCGCGATGGCGTCGCCGCCGGTGCCGCAGAGGTCGACCACGTGCCCCTCCTCGGTGAGCCCGCGCACCAGCGAACGCGCGAGCCGCGCCTCGTCTTCGACCAGCAACAGCTTCATGCCCGACGCACCGATCGACCGTACCACGCGACCAGCGCGGGGAGGATCACCAGGGTGAGCACCGTGGACGTCGGGAGCCCGCCGACCACCACCGTCGCGAGCGGCCGCTGCACCTCCGCCCCCGTCCCCGTCGCGAGCATCATCGGGACGAAGCCCAGCAGCGCGACGAGCGCCGTCATCAGCACCGGGCGCATGCGCTGGCGGGAGGCGTCGAGCGCGCACTCCTCCCACGGCGCCCCCTCGCTCCGACGCTGGAGCAGGCGTGACGACCACACCACCCCGTTGAGCACCGCCACGCCCGAAAGCGCGATGAAGCCCACCGCCGCGGGCATCGAGAGCGGCAGCCCGCGAGCCCACAGCAGCAGCGCCCCGCCCACGCACGCGAACGGAACATTGAGCAGGATGAGGAGCGCCATCCCGACGCGGCGAAACGTCCAGAGGAGAAGCAGCACGATGGCCACGAGCACCGCGGGGATCACCACCCCGAGACGTCGCCGCGCGGCTTCGAAGGACTCGTACTGCCCGCCCCACACGAGGCGGATGCCGTCGCGCCCGCGGGCCGCCGCCGCCGCTCGCTTCTCCGCCGCTTCGACCACCGTGCGGAGGTCGGCGCCGCGCACGTTGAAGCCCACCACGAGCCGTCGCTGCGCCCCCTGGCGGCTCACCAGGCCCGGCGTGTCGCGCTCGCGCACCTCCGCCACCGTCGACAGCGCCACCAGCTCGCCCGCGGCCGTCGGCAGCGCCGTGTCGCCCAGAGAGAACGCGCCCGCCCGCGTCGGCAGGAGCACGCGCACGGGCACGCGGATGGGGCCGTCGTAGGTGGTTCCCGCGGGGATGCCCTGGCGGAGCGCGGCGACGACGTCGAGGACGTCGCGCGGCGTCCAACCGTAGCGGGCCGCGGCGCCGGGGCGCGGGATCACCTCCGCGAGCGGAACCCCCGGCGGCGCGAGCACCCGCACGTCGTCGGCGCCCGGGACGTGGTGGAGCGTCGCGGCGACGGCGTCGGCCACCGCGCGGATCTCGCCGAGGTCGTCGCCGTACACGCTCACGTCGACGTCCGTCACCGAGCCGCCGATGAGCTCGTTGAAGCGCATCTGGATGGGCTGCGTGAAGGCCGCGTCGTTGCGCGGGTCGTGCGTCGCGAGCTTGCCCTGCAGCTCGCGGATGAGCCCGTCGCGGTCGAGGCCCGGCCGCCACTGGGCGCGCGGCGCGATGCCCACGAAGACGTCCGCCTGCTCGATGCCCATGATGTCCGTGGCGACCGCGGGGCTCCCGATGCGGCTCACCACCTGGCGCACCTCGGGGACGGTGAGAAACGCGCGCTCCATGCGCTGCGCGTCGTCGATGGCGGCGGCGAGGGAGATGTCGGGCGCGCGCTGCGACTGCACCACCAGGTCGCCCTCGTCGAGCTGCGGAACAAACGACGACCCGATGCGGCGCGACGCCGTGACGCCCGCGACGAGGAGCACCGCGGCGAGCAGCGCGACGCGGCGGCCGCGGTGGAGGGCGCCGTGGAGGATGGGGCCGTACGCCCGCTCGGCGCCGCGCAGGAGCCACGGGGTGCGTAGGGGGACGTCGCGGGGCGAGAGGATCCAGCTCGCGGCCGCGGGGACCACCGTGAGGGCGAGGGCGAGCGAGCACGTGAGCGCGAAGATGACGGTGAGCGCCATCGGGCGAAACATCTTGCCGTCGACGTCCTGCAGCGCGAGAACGGGCACGTACACCAGGGTGATCACCAGCACCCCGTAGAACACTGGGCGGGCGAGGGAGGCGGCGGCGCTCTCGACGCGACGTCGCACCTCCTCGGGGGGGTCGTCGCGGTGGGCGCCGAGCGCGTGGAAGATGCCCTCCACCATCACCACCGCCCCGTCGACCAGCAGCCCGAAATCCAGCGCGCCCAGGCTCATCAAGTCGCCAGGAACCCCCGTGAGCGTCATCAAGGCCGCGGCGCCGAGCATCGAGAGGGGGATCACCGCGGCCACCAGCGCCCCCGCCCGGAAGCTCCCGAGGAGCGCGAGGAGCACCACCACCACCAGCACCCCGCCCTCCGCGAGGGAGCGGGCCACCGTGCGGAGCGTGCGGCCGACGAGGTCGCTGCGGTCGTAGACGGGCGTCCAGGTGACGTCGGGCGGGAGCGTCGCCCGCACGGCGGGGAGGCGCGCGTGGAGGTCGTCGAGCACCGCGAGGGCGTTGGCGCCGCGCAGCATCTGGACCATGAGGTAGAGCACCTCGCCCCGCCCGTTGGCCGTCGCCGCCCCGATGCGACCGCGGATGCCGAAGGCCACGTCGGCGACGTCGCCCACGTGAACGGGCGCCTCGCCGGGCCGCGCCACGACGAGGGCCGCGGCGAGCTCATCGGGCGAGCGGGGCCACGACACGCCGCGCAGGAGCACCTGCCGTGATCCCGCGGGGAGGCTCTCCCCGGCCGCGCTGCCGACGGCGTTGCTAACGGCGCGGTGGAGGTCGCCGAGGGTGAGGTGAAGGCGGGCGAGGTCGGCGGGGCGAGCGGCGACGTCGAGGGTGCGGACGGCGCCTCCCCAGGGGTTCACTTCGACGACGCCGGGGATGGCGCGGAGGAGGGGCTCGACGCGTTGGTTCACCAGCTCCAGCAGCTCGGCTTGCGAGCGCGTGGGCGAGCTCAGCGCCACCTGGTACACCTCGCCGAGTCCCCCCGTGTTGGGCCCCAGCTCGGGGGCGGCGACACCTTCGGGGAGGTTGGCCGCGACGCGCTGGAGCCGCTCCTGCACGAGCTGCCGCGCCCGGTGGACGTCGAAGTCTTCTTCGAACACGGCGGTGACGCTGGAGATGCCGTAGCGCGACAGGCTGCGCTGCTGGGTGAGCCCTTCGGTTCCGCCGAGCGCGGCCTCGATGGGGCGGGTGACGAGCCGCTCGACCTCTTCGGGCGTGAGCCCCGGCGCCCCCGTGAGCACGAGCACCTGGTTGCTGGTGATGTCGGGGAGCGCGTCGAAGGTCATCCGCCGCGCGATGAAGGCCGCCACGAGGCACAGCGCCGCGGCGAGGACGAGCACCAGACCGCGGTGACGAATCGACGCGTGGACGAGAGCATGCACGTCAGTGATCTCCCGTCTCGGCGTCGGCTTCGGGGGCGAGCTCGTCGCCCAGCGCGAGGCCCCGCACCACCGCCCGATGCGGCGTCGCCGACAGCACCTCGACCCGCACCCGCCGCGTTCCCGCCCCATCGCGACGTAGCACCCACGAGCCGCCGTCCGCGCGAAGCAGCGCTCGCGCTGGGATCACCACCGCGTCGGCCGGGAGCCCTGACACCACCACGCGTCCGGCCGTCCCCGCGGCGAGGGGTGTGTCGCCCGTCACGCGCAGCCACGCCACGCGACCGCCCGTGGCGGGGTCGGTCACCTCGCTGATGGGCGTCGCATCGAGCGGCACCTCGGCGCCCGACGACGACACGAATCGGAGCGTCGCCCCCTGCGGCCACGGCCGGAGCACGCGGACCTCGATGCGCGCCGGGCGCTCGCCCACGATCTCCGCGAGGGCCCCAGCGCCCGGCTCGACGATGCGACCGGCGACGGCGCTCACGGCGCGGACGATCCCCGCGATGGGCGAGCGCAGCGCGAAGTGACCGCTCCGTTCGAGCGCGGCGAGGTCGTTCGATGCCACGCCAGCGGCGCGGAGGTCGGCCTCGGCCCGTCGGAGTTCGGCTTCGGCGTCGGCGAGGCGCGTCTCCACGTCGCGCACGTCGGCGCCGCGGACGAGCCCCGTCTCCCGTTGCGCGGTGAGCTCGGAGCGCCACCGTCGCAGCGGAACCGCCCGCCCCGCCGCG
>JBILLV010000640.1:0-2826 GCA_044375895.1 Polyangiales bacterium
CCGGGCGCAGTCGCGCCAGTTGCCGCGGCGCATCCGCGGGCAGGTCGTCCCAGCCCCAGAGCACCAGCCGGCCGAACCGACAGCGCCAGCGCGAACAGGACGGCGCCGGATCGTTGTCCTCGATGATGCTGGCGGGGTCGATCGCCCCGTCCACGGGGAGCGCCCACGGCGTCCAGCTCTGCCCGCCGTCCGTGGTCCGCTGGAGTTCGAAGGGTCGAAGGCGCCACGCGAGGCCGTAGCGCTCGTCGGCGAAGGTCGCGCCGTCCGCTCCCTCGGGCCGCGCGTGTGACCTCGGAGGCTCGTCGCCGTGGGGGGCGGAGCCGACCGCGTCCGGATCGATGTCCGTGGGGAGGTTGGATCCGTCGGCGGCGAAGCGAGCGGTCAACTCGGGCGACCGCTCGCCGCGGACGAAGACCGACCCGTCGGGCAAGACTTGCATCGAAGGCGGGAACTGACCCCAGCCGGGCAGCTCGCGCCGCGCCACGACCGCGCCCGTCGGGCCGTCGTAGAACACCAGCGCCTGCTGGTTGGGCGCGACCACCGCGAAGTGTCCGCCGGCGAGCTCCAGCGAGGTCATCGCGTCGATGAGCCGCGGGTCGGCGGCGAAGCACGCGCTCCCGGTGTCGGGCAGGAGCGACACGCGGTCGACCCCCGGAGGCTCCTCGCTCGGCAGCGCTCCCGCGACGAAGGAGTGCGACGCACGATCGAAGCGCCCGCCCGTCGCGGTGATGTCGTCGCCCCGGGTGACCGCGTCGCTGAGGCGCAGTCCCTCGATGCGCGTCCACGAGCGCCCGGCGTCGAGGGAGTGGAAGACGTAGCCCCCCTCCACGATCAGCACGGCCATTCCCCCCGCGGTGAACTCTCCCACCGTCACGCGCCCCGGGATGGGGAGCGTGACCGGCGCCCAGTCGCTCGCGCCATCGGTGACCCACGCGCGCCCTGCGACGTCCACCGCCACCACGGCCTCGGAGGGCGCGAAGGTCTGGCTGTGCTCGACGTTTGGGTACGCCCTGGTCACGAGGTCGAGGTCGCGCATCCGGACGAGGGGCCCGAGGTAGTCCGTGCTCCGCGCCGACGCACCGTCGTCCGCGACGAAGACCCACCCCCGCCGCGTGCGCCACACGCCGACGAGCGGCGCCACGAAGCCCTCCGCCGCGAGCGTCACCTCGTCCTCGAAGGCGAGGAGCCGGTGCCCGCTGTTCACCGCGTTGTACCGGCCGTCGGCCTCGCGCCCGACGTACACCGCCCGTTGGCGCGCGTTCGGCAGCAGCGCCATCCCGCGCAGCGGCGGGCGCCTCACCGTCGCCGCGGTCGGCGCGGCGGTCGTGGGCGGCGCGGGGTGTCGCGCGGCGCACCCGAGCAGCATCACCACGCCGAAGGCCCGTCGCGCGCTCATCGCGAAAGATTGAGCACGCCGCGCGCCGAACGGGTCAAGCGCAATATGGCCCTGTCCCGTCACCCGTACGGGACGCCGGCCCTCCACGAGCGCAGGTAGCGCGCCGTCGCCCGTTCGATCACGATGGCCTCGGGGGTGAGCTCCTCGATCACCACGCCGAGCTCCCAGAGGCGGAGCACGGGCTCCATCGGTGACGCGGTAACGCCCGCGGCGCGGTGGTGCCACGCGAGGCCGACGTCGAAGCACAGCATCTCCTGCGTCAGCGTCACGAGCGAGCGGGCCACCGACCACCACGGCGCGCGGGCGAACGCGGGGCCCCGCATCGCCTCCCAGTCCCAGCCCGTCGGCCGCGGCCGGGCGAACGTCCAGACGGGGCTCTGCAGCACCACGGGGATCGTCCCGCACGGTCGCCAGGGTCGGACGCGCCCCCATTGGACGCGCTCGCTGCCAGGCCCGGCCGCGCCGAGCCGGGCGACCGCTTCGCGCGCGAGCGCCTCGGCCCGCTCGACGTCGGCGGGGTGGGAGAGCATCCACAGCGCGTCGACGATCGACGTGGGGTGCGCGACGCGACCGCGCGCCGTCTCGCTCCCGCGGCCGTGGCAGTCGCCGCAGAGATCGTCGTAGTTCCACCCCGTCGCGCCGAGGCCGGCGCAGGCGTCGCAGAAGAAGCGAACCGTCTGGTCGGCGAAGCACCGCCTGGAGTCGTCGCCCCACGACGCCGGGACGCTCCCTCGCTCGACCGCGAGCCGCCACGCGTCGGGCACCCTCCGCGCCGCGAGCGAGCGCCGCTCGTGCGGCGGCCCATAGGAGAACACCGACGCCGCCGCGTCGTCGTCGTCGCGGACCTCCGTGAACCCGCCCGCGTACACGTCGTCCCGCGTCGCCGCGACGGCCTCGATCCCCTCGACCGCCGCGTCGAGCGCCGCGCGCGTCGGGGGCCCGTCGAAGCGGTAGAAGCCGGCGAGGTCGAGCGCGGGCATCGGTCCTTCGGGGAGCGCCACGGGCGGAGCGTACGCTTCACTCGTCGTCGGCGCGCGGCGGGTCTCGCGGCACCCGCGCGAGCGCGCGCCGCGCGGAGACGACGGCGGCGCCCGCGAGGAAGAGCGCGAGGAGCGCCACGCCCGCGGCGATCCACAGCCAGTCGGAGAGCCCCGCGGCGGGGCCGCGCACGCCGAGGGACGCGAACGCCGCGACCAGCGCGGCGATCATCCCCAGGACGCCGAGCCCGACCGCCTCGCCCTCCAGGTGCCACGCGGTGTCCCGGCGTGGGCGGGTGCGCGGCGGAGGGAGGTCGAGCGCCGAGGCGATCCCGCCCGCCACCGCCGCCGCCACCGCCTCGTCACGGGTCTCGAACACGTCCATCGCGACGGGCCCCTCCAGGTACAGCACCACCGTGTACGAGCGGGTCGCCTCCGCGTCGGGCACGTCGG
>JBILLV010000641.1:0-2823 GCA_044375895.1 Polyangiales bacterium
GGCGTCGCCGGCGAGGCGCGCCGCCTGGTCGCTGGCGAGCCACGCGGCGGCGGTGGCGTCCTGGCGCACCGTCGCGTCGAGGAAGGCCAGCATCGTGGAGCGGAGCGCGAGCGAGAGTCGCGCCACGCGCACGTCGGCGGCGCGGAGGTCGGCGAGGTCGTAGGTGTCGTGCCCGCCGACGCCGCGGGGGAGGCGCGAGAACAACAGGCGCCGCGCGCCGTCGGCGGGCTGCAGGTCGAAGGCCATGCGCCGAACCGATCCGTCGAGGCCCGGGGTGTCGGCCTTCACGTCGTTGGCGCCTGTCATCACCAGAACCGGACCGCGCATGGCGCCGTACGAGCTCCCCCCCGGCTCGGAGAAGTACCCGAAGAAGCCCGGCCCCGCGGGGCTGACCATCACGCTCGCGATCGGCCGCCGGTCGGGCATGGTGAAGCGGGTCTGGCTCGCCGTGAGGCGCCGCGTCGCACCGAAGAGCATGGAGGGCGCCCGCGAGCCGCCCGACCAGCCCGCGACGACCACGCGGGTGGGGTCGAGCGTGGGCCGGCCCGGCCCCGCCAGGCGGGTCATGAGCCCGGGGAGCTCGTCGAGCACGGCGATGACGTCGCGGGGGCGGGCGAGGGTGACGAAGGGGGCCTCGGAGTCGCTCGGGTCCGTCCCGTCGCGGCACTCGTTCATGGGGACGGCGGCGAGCGTGCAGAGCGCGGCGGCCGTCGTGGGGTTGAGGTTCACGTGCGCGAGGTGGACGACGACATACCCGGCCGCCGCGATGGTGTCGCCCCACACCGCGTTGCCCGTGTGCCCCGTGTTGAGCAGCCCTCCGCCGTGCGACCAGACCACCACCGGGTACGTCCCCGTCCGCTGCGGATACCGGATCAGGATCGGGAGCACGCGCCCCGTCATCGGGTCGGTGACGGAGAGCGACGGTGTCCCCGCGCAGCCCACGCACGCCACGGGGAGCCGCTGGCCGGTGTACTCACACGCCGCGGGGGTGACCGCGCAGTCGACGGCGCCGTCAGGGACATCCACGGCGGCGGGGGCGTCGACCTGCGCGTCGCGGCCAGGGCGATCGCCGCCGCACGCCGCCAGGAGCGTCGCCCACGCGGCAGCGCGGAGGGCCGTGGGGCGTGACGGATGAGGGCATCGGAGCGTACGCATCGCGCGATGATCGGCGCGCGGCGCGCGGCGCGTCAACGACGATCGCGTGGGCCTCCAAAGGGGCGGAGGAGGCGACGGACAACGAGCCGCGCAGTCAGCGCCGCCCGGTCTGCCGCTCCCAAGCGACCTCGTCGACCACGCGGTCGAACTCCTGGGCGGCGTAGGGTCCGAGGTGTCGCCGAACGATCGCCCGCGCCTTCCCCCCGTCGACCAGACCCTCCACCCCGAGCAGGAACTTCATGTCGAGGACGTCCTTGTCCCTCGCCGCGGCCATCTTGAGCGCGACGAGGTGCTCCGGTCGCGCCACGCGCACCCCGAGTTCGCGGACGAGCGGCGAGAGCGCCACCACCTCCTCGTAGAGGGCCTGGTAGTCGTCGTCGCGCACGATGATTTCCACGGGGACACCGCCCGGCGTGGTCGCCTGTACGCCGCCGAAGGTAAGCGGACGGATCACGGCGAGCGAGCGCAGCGCTTCCGCGGCCGCGAAATCGAGGTCGCCGGTGAGTCGGTCGGAGCCGTAGTGCTGCATCGCGAGCCCGCCGACCAGGACGACGCGGATGCGCTCCTGCTTCGCGAGCGACGCGACCTCTGCCACCCCCGCGAGGAGCACCTCGGGCGACAGGAACTTGGGCATCTTGTACCCGCCCGGGCTCGGCGACTCCGTGGCCTTCGGGGGTGTCACCTTTGGCTTCGAGGCGGTGCGGGACTTTGTGGGTGTGCGGGCCCTCGTTCGCGTCGGTGTTGCCATGGGTTCGCTCCTGCGATGCTACCCCAGGCAAGAGGGGTTTATCGCCCACCCACGCTGGGGCGGAAGCCTACCGCAGCGCTACCGTGAACTGCACCGCCCCCACGATCCGCGCAAACCGCTCCGGGTGGCACGTCAGCACGATCAACTGCATCTCGCGCGCGGCCCCCTCGATCAACCGGGCGAGGGTAACGCCAGCCGCCGCGGGACGTCTCCATCGCGACGGGACGCTTGCCCACCGGGCGGAGCGCTTGCCCACCGGCCCGGACGCTTGCCCATCGACGACGCTCGCCAAAACACCTTGAAACAAGGCCTTGCGCGTCGCCCCCGACGGCCGAGCTGGCGGCGCCCACGCCACGGGCCCCACAAACCCGCCCAATCTCGGGGCTTTCGATCCTCCCCGCGCCGCTGGGCAAGCGAGCCGGCCGCTGAACAAGCGACCCGAGCCGTTGGGCAGGTGCGCGCCCTCGTCGCACAGGTCGTTCGCGGGCTCGCCGAAGGCACTGGCGGCCGCCGGGCATCTTGTTACACCTGGGCCGTGACCCCTCGGCGCCTTCTCACCGCTTCGCTCCTCGCGTGGGGCACCGCCTGCGCCGCGCCACGCACCCCGCCGCCGACGACGATCGCGCCGCCACCTGCCCCCGCGCCCCCGCCCGTCGTCGCATCGCCGACCCTGCAGGTCGCGGCTCCCGCAGACGACCCGCCGTGCCGCGTGCTCGACGCGTCGGAGGCGTGCTGCGGCGCCGTGGCGGCGGGTGCGCGCTGCCCCGCGCGCAGTTGTGTTCGCCTCGTGTGCTCCCAGCAATGGCCCGCGTCCTTCGTGGCCCTCGCACCCGATCGTGCGGTCGTGTCGCTCTACGATCGCAACCGCGGGCGCGCCACGTCCACCCTCACGCTCGCAGCGACGGGCGTCGAGCGCTTCG
>JBILLV010000292.1:0-11734 GCA_044375895.1 Polyangiales bacterium
CGAGCAACTCGCCCAACGGCGCGTCGTCGGTGACCCCCGACAACGTCGACGAGGGCTCCAAGCCTCTCGACGCCAACGAGTTCGTCAACCTCAACGAGTGGGCGACGAGCATGGTGGGCGACGCCTTCGACCCCAGCCTGTCGTCCGCCGCCACGTGGGATCAACCCGGCCAGCGCCTCTCCAACGTCCCGGGCAGCCTCGCCGATGAGCTCGAAGGCGAGGCCCCGGAGGGCGCCCCGCGGCCCAACTCGCAGCCCGCCCAGGGCCTCGCGTCGCCGCTCCCACCGCAGCCCGCGGCGTCGCAGCGCCCCGTTGTCCCGCCGGTGGCCGCGCCGCCCCACACGATCGCGACCCCTACCCCCCCGCGTGCGCCGAGCGCGCCGCCGGAGAAGAAGTTCCCCTTCGCGGTGGTGGCGGTGGTGGCGGTGGTGGTGGCGGGCGTCCTCGGCGGCCTCTTCGCCGCCGGCGTCATCAAGGTCTGATCGCCCGCAGCTCGCACAGCCCGCGCCCCGCGGCCGTGACGAAGCGCCGCACCACGCGCCCGCCCTCCGCGCGCCGCTGCGCGTTGGCGGCGCGCACCACCGCGGGCTCGTACCCTGACGCGAAGGCCGCGTCGTCCCACAGCACCCGATAGACCGCGCGCCCGTCGTCGACGCGCGCCCCGATCGCGTGCGTCACCGCGTGGTCGCTCCGCGCCGCGAGCGAGAAGCGCACCGCGTGGAAGGCGTAGTCGTCGTACGCGATCACCGCGGGGGCCCCGCGCGCGTCGGCGATCACCGCGTCGCGCAAGAGGTCGGGCAGCGCCGCTCCCTCGCGGGGGCACTGCCAGCCGCGGTACGCGCCGCCGCCCCGCGCCACGAAGAGCCCCCGGTCGCCGCCGACGCCGCGCGCCCCCAGGAGCATCGCCGCCGTGACCAGCGCGACCCCCGCGAGGCTCGCGCCCGCCACCGCCCGCGCCCGTCGCGACGCCTCCGAGGCGAGGCCCCCGAGCGCGAGGGCCAGCGGCGCGACGAGCGCGAAGCCGTAGCGGTCGGCGTCGATGGTGGGCATGTGCCACGCGCGCCCGGGGCTCAGCATCACGGGCAGCCCCACCAGCGCGATCGCCAGGTACCACCGAGCGAAGCGCGTGAGCGGGTGGCGCGCGCAGGCCGCCACGTACGCGACGACGACGTACGCGCACGCCGCGCCGAGGAGCATCCATGGTGGAGCGAGGCCGGAGGCGTGGGCCGCGGACGAGGTGCCGGCGAGGTGCCCGAGCATCATGCGGAGCGCGCCCGCGACCATCGCGCCGAAGGGGATGCCGAGGGCCGCGGCGTGCGCGCCGACGCGGGCCGCCACCAGCGCGCCCATCGCCACGGGGACGCCGTGGAGGGCGCCCGAGAGGGCGGCGACGAGCGACCAGCCGCGCGGTCGTTCGGTACCGAACGAGTGGAGCGCGCAGGCCGCGATGGGGAGGGCGGCGAGGGGTGAGAAGTGGAGCCCCGCGCCGAGGAGCTGCGCCGCCAGAAGCATGCGCCACGGGCTGCGGGTGCGGGTCGCGTCGAGCCACGCGAGCGGGCCTGTGACCGACAGCGCGAGCGAGAGCGCGTAGGGGACGCTGACGGTGCGGCTCCATACGACCGACCACGGGTGGACGGCGAGCACCAGCGCGACGACCGCGCCGGCCCGCGCGTGGCCCAGGCGCGCGCACCACCACGCCGACGCCGCCGCGCCGACGAGGACGGCCGCCACGGGCACCATCCGGGCGCTCGCCCACGAGGCGCCGAAGAGCGCGAAGGACGTCGCGATCAGGCGACCGAAGGCGGTGGTGACGAAGGCCGCGTCGGGCGAGAGGCGCGCGTCGATGCCCTGATGGAGCCGGAGGCCGAGGAGCGCCCAGTTGCCCTCGTCGCCCGCGGGGGAGGGCCAGGCGCCGAGCCGCGGGGCGCGCAGGGCGAGGCCGAGCGCGAGCGCCAGGGCGGCGGCGACGGCGGCGCGGGCGCGGTCGGTGGGGGCGGCGGGCACGGCCGGGTTGTCGCACGAGCGCGGCGTGGCGGTGGAGAGGGAAGCGCCGCCGATCGCCCTTGCGGAGGCCCACGGTTCTCGGCGACACCGCCACCACGGATGAGACGCTTCGCCCGAACGCACGCCCTCGTCGGCGCGGCCCTCGTGCTGGCGCTCGCGCTGCGCGTCCCCTGGCTCGACTCGACGCCCAACCCCTCGGGCGATGAGGGCAACTGGACGTGGATCGCCCGGAACCTCCACGCCGGCCTCCCCGCCGCGCTCCCGCCTGACGCCCGCTTCGTCCCCATGACCTTCGCGCGCCTCATCGCCGCGGCGTACGGGGCCCTCGGCGTGTCGTTCGCTTCGGCGCGGGCGGTGCTCGTCGTGGGGCTCGTCGCGGGCCTCCTCGCGGCCTACGCCCTGGCCCGCCGCCTCGACGCGCCGCGCGCCGCCGTCGCGGTCGCCTTCACGCTCGCCCTGCATCCCTGGTCGGTGGCGTGGAGCCGCACCGTCACCGTCCCCTACGCGCTCTCGCTCGCCCTCGCCGTGGCGGGCCCCCTCGCGTGGCTCGACGCGACCCGCACCCGCAGCCCCTGGCGCATGCTTCTGGCGGCGCAGCTCCTCGGCGCGGGGCTCCACTTCTCGCCCCTCGCCATCCTGCCCATCGCGGCCTGCGCGCTCCACTCGTTCGGTACCGAACGACCGCGCGGCTGGTCGCTCGCCGCGGCCGCGACCTCGCTCGCTCACGTGGCTCCGATGGTGGTGGCGGCGGCGACGGCGGCGCGCGGCAACCCCGGCCGACCGCGGCACTTCTTCACGGAGCTTCCGCGGCGGCTCTACGTGTTCGGGCGCGCGGTGCTCGGGAGCCTCGACGGCGAGGCGACGCTCCGTCATTTCACGGGGACGCAGCTCTCGCTCGTCCCCGAGCTGCTGCTCGCGGGGGCCACCGTGGCGCTCCTCGCGGTGGCGCTCGCCCCGCCCGCCAGCGCGCCGTCGCCCTCACGCGCGCTCGCCCGCATGGCCCGCTTCCAGCTCGCGGCGGCCCTCCTCGGCCTCCCCCTTCTCCTCGCCCCCGCGCGCCCCTGGAACCTCCCCGCCATCGACGCCGAGCGCTACGGCTTCATCGTCGTGGCACCCTTCGCCCTCGCCCTGGGCGCGCTGGCCGAGCGGGTGAACACCGCGCGTCACCTCGCCGCCGTCGCCCTCGTGGTGACGGCGCTGCTGCCGACGGCGCGGGGCGTGTGGTTCTTCGCGCGCGGGGGCTCGCCCGACCGCGGCTTCTACACGCTCGCGGGCGGCGGCGGATATCGCGGGTGGAAGGTGGCGCGCGAGCACGTCGCCCTCCCGACGCTCATCCGCGGTGAGGTCGAGCGCGCACGAGGAGCGAGGCCCGCCACCCTCGTCGTCGCCGACTACGCGTTTCACCCGCTCCACTTCGTCAACGCCGCGGGGGGATCGCCGACGGTCGACCTCATGAAGTTTCCGCTCCCCGAGCGGCCGGGCGAGCTTCATGTGTTTCTCCGCTGGTCGGACGGCCTCTTCGCGCCGGGCTTCACGCCGCGCGACTGGATCGACGGCAACGAGCGGCTCACGGCGCTCCTCCACTCCGCGACCTTCGTGGGGCAGCGTCGGCTGCGCGTCTTCGTCCAGCCCGACGGCTCACCGCTCTGCGAGCTGTGGGTGGCCACACGCGTCTCGCGTTGACACCCGCACCCGCTCTGGCGTCGCATCGCGCGGGTGGAAGAGATCCTCACGCACCTCCTCACCGCCGACGCGACCCCGCCCGCACCCGAGCTCCCCGTCTGGTGGGAAGCCGTCACAGACGTGCGGAAGCGTTTCGACCGCCCCATCGAGCGGGCCCTCGCCCTCGGGCTCATTGCCCCGACGCCGGGGGCGGCCTTCGTCGGTGGGTATCGGGCGGCGCTCGGCGCGATGGTTCCTTCGTTGGGGCCGCACACCCGCGCGGCGCTCTGCGCGACAGAGGACGGAGGCGCGCACCCGGCGGGCATCCAGACGCGGCTCACGGCGTCCGCAGTTGCTCATCGGCTCGACGGCACCAAGCGCTTCGTCACGGGGGCACGCGACGCCGACGCGCTGCTCGTCCTCGCCGACCGCGGGACCGGGGACGGCGGGCGACGCGCGCTTGTGCTGGTGGTCGTCGATCCGTGCGCCGAGGGGGTGGCCTTCGAAGACATGCCCGCGACGCCCTTCGTCCCCGACGTCGCGCACTGCGGGGTCGCCTTCACGGCCACGCCGGTCGCCTCCGACGCCGTGCTCGCCGGCGACGGATGGAACCACTTCGTGAAGCCCTTCCGCACGCTGGAAGACGTTCACGTCAGCGCGGCGCTCACTGCGTGGCTCCTGGGGGCGCTGCGACGACACGGTGGGCCGCGCGCGCTGATCGAGCGCCTGTGCGCGCACGCGGCGACGCTGCACGGGCTGGCGGGCCTGCGCGCCGGGAGCGCCGCGGGGCACGTCGCGCTCGCGGGGGCCTTCGCGGGGCTCCACGCCGTCATCGAAGCGATGGAGCCGTGGTGGGCCGACGCGCCCGACGCCGTGCGCGCGATGTGGGCGCGCGACCGGCGGATCCTCACGGTGGCGCGGGGGGCGAGGGAGCAGCGGCTGCTGCGCGCGTGGGAGGCGCTCAGCCCGGCTCGGGGCGCTTCCGTCGGCGGCGGGTGACCATGCGCGGCGTCGGAGGTTCGAGCGACAGGGTGTTCGGCGTCTCGGGCGGGCGCATCCGAAACTGAGGGCCCGGCATCATGCTCTGGCGCGCGCGGTCGCGGGCCGACTCGATGAAGCGCGCCTGGCTCCGGTACGGGGCCTCCCCCTCGACGGGGCGACGGCGCTCGTAGCTCCCGTCGGGCTTCAGCACGCTCGCCTTCGCGGTGTCGGCGAGCTGCACCCCGAGGACGTCGTCGAGGATCCACCGGGCCATGGGCTGCGCCTCCACCGGGAAGATCACCTCGACGCGCCGGTCGAAGTTGCGCGGCATCCAGTCGGCCGACGAGAGGTACACCTCGCGGGCGCCGCCGTTGTCCACCGCCACGACGCGCGCGTGCTCGAGGAAGCGGTCGACGATGGAGACCACCCGGATGCGCTCGCTCACCCCGGGGACGCCGGGTCGGAGGCAGCAGATGCCGCGGACGATGAGCTCGATGGTGACGCCGGCCTGCGAGGCTTCGTAGAGGGCGGCGATGACGGTGGGGTCGACGAGGGCGTTGAGCTTCGCGACGATGCGCGCGGGGCGTCCAGCGCGCGCGTGATCGGCCTCGCGCTGGATGAGATGCAGCACGAAGGCCCGCAGCCCGAGGGGAGCGACGGCGAGGCGCTTCCACTGCGGGGGCTCGCAGTAGCCCGTGAGGAGGTTGAAGAAGGCGGTGACGTCGTCGGCGAGCTCAGGGCGCGCGGAGAACAGCGAGAGGTCGGTGTAGAGCCGCGCGGTGCCGGGGTTGTAGTTGCCCGTGGCCATGTGGACGTAGCGCCGGAGCCCAGAGGCGTCGCGGCGGACGACGAGGCACACCTTGGCGTGCGTCTTGAGCCCGAGGACGCCGTACACCACGTGGACGCCGGACTCCTCCAGGGCGCGCGCCCACTGGATGTTGGCCTCCTCGTCGAAGCGGGCCTTGAGCTCGACGAGGGCGGTCACCTGCTTGCCGTTGTCGGCGGCGCGGGCGAGGGCGCGCACGAAGGGAGAGTCGCGGCCCGCGCGGTACAGCGTCATCTTGATGGCGAGCACCTTGGGGTCGTCGGCCGCGCGCTGCACGAAGTCGACGACGCTCTCGTAGCTCTCGTAGGGGTGCTGCAAGAGCACGTCGCGGTCGGCGATGAGGGCGAAGGGGTCTTCGACGTCGCGCAGTGGCGGCACGGCCTGCGAGACGAAGGGGTCGTCGCGGAGCTCGCGGCGGTCGTCGGGCAGCGTGGCGATGCTCATGAGGTCGCCGAGGTGGAGCGGGCCGTCGACGGCGTAGACGTCCTGCGGCTCCAGGTGGAGCACGTCTTCGAGGAGCGCGAGGAAGTGCGCGTCCATCGAGGCCGCGACCTCCAGGCGGACGGCGTTGCCGCGCTCGCGCTTGCGGAGCTCCTGCTGGATGGCGGCGAGGAGGTCTTCGGCCTCCTCCTCGTCGATCTCGATGTCCCAGTTGCGGGTGACGCGGAAGGGGGCCACCGAGCGGATCTTCACGCCGGCGAAGAGCTGCCCGACGTTGCGGGCGATGATGTCCTCCAGGAGCACGAAGGTGCGCGCGCCGCCCGCGCTGCCGACGTTGATGAGGCGCTGGGTGATGGCGGGCACCTGCACGACCGCGAAGCCCTCGCCCGACTCGTCGCGGTGCGACTCGAAGGAGACGGCGAGGTTGAGGGACTTGTTCTTGAGGTGGGGAAAGGGGTGCCCGGGGTCGATGACCAGCGGCGTGAGCACGGGGTAGATCTCACGCGCGAAGTAGTCCTCCATGCGGCGCGAGAGGTCGGCGTTCCACGTGTCGGGCGGGGCGATGGTGATGGCGGCGGCGGAGAGCGCGGGCGACACCTGCTCGCGCCAGATGGCGTAGAGGTCGCGCACCATGCGGTGGACGCGGGGGGAGATCTGCGCGAGCTGTTCGAGCGGCGTGAGACCGTCGCCGGGCGGGTCGACGATGTCTCCGCCCGCGGCCTGCTGCTTGAGCCCCGCCACCCGGATCATGAAGAACTCATCCAGGTTGGTCGCGACGATCGAGAGAAACTTCACCCGCTCGAGCAGCGGCACCGTCGCGTCGCCTGCCTCGTCGAGGACGCGCTGGTTGAACTCCAGCCAGGAGAGCTCACGGTTGAGGAGAAGCTTCGGGTCGACGGTGCTCACGGCGCGCGAGTGTAGACGCGTTGTGCCCCCGCGCGTGTGACTTGACAGAACGCCTCGTCGGCCGTGCTGGTCAGCGCGTCACTGGAGTTCCCAGGGTTCGCAGGAGCTCACGCCTGGGCTGGAGTTGGATCGCCCGCAAAGCCGGGCTCCCTCGTTGCAGACCTTCGAGGGTTCTCCCTGAGCCCGGCTCTGCGGGCGATCCGATTCAAGCCCAGGCGTGAGCTCCTGCGAACCCTGGGAACGCTGGGAACACTGGGAACGCTGGACGCAGGCTAACTGACCGACATTGGGGTTAGCCTCCGCCGCCCCGATGCCGCCGCTCCGCCCCATCGCCGTCGCCCTCGCGGCCGTCACCGTGGCCCTCGGCGCTCCCTTCGCGCAGGGCCTTCCCCCCGTCACCCCACCGCCCGCATCCCACGCGGGCTTCGTGCGGGCCGTGGGGACGCAGTTTGTCGTCGACGGTCGTCCGTTTCGCTTCATCGGGGCCAACGCGTCGATTCTTCACGGCGCGGTGCGGCGCGCGTCGGCGGAGGCCGCCCTCGACGCCATCGCCGCCGACGGGATGCGGGTGGTGCGCGTCTGGGCGCTCGGCGAGCACCCGGCTGACGCCGCCCCGTGGGCCCGCGACTACGCCTTTCGCATCGGCCCCGACGGCTGGGTGGAGTCGTCCTTCGCCCAGCTCGATCGGGTGCTCGCCGCGGCGCGCGCACGAGGGCTGCGCGTCATCGTGGTGCTCGCCAACCGCTGGGCGGACTACGGCGGCGCGCCCCGGTACCTCGCGTGGTCGGGCGTCACGTTGCCTCCGGGCGCCGCGCTCCCCGACGCCGCCCTCGCGCGCTTCTTCACCGACCCGACGGCGATGGACCTCTACCGCCAGCACGTCGCCCGCGTCGTGCAACGCGTCAACACGGTCACCGGCGTGGCGTACCGCGACGACCCCACCGTCTTCGCGTGGGAGCTCATCAACGAGTCGGACGTCGCGCGGCGCGGGCGCGACGGCCTCGTGGCGTGGACGCGCGACATGGCCCGCTACGTCCACACGCTCGACGACGGTCACATGGTCGCCGCGGGCCACATCGGGTACACGCGACGCGAGCAGCGGGAGACCTGGCTCGCCCTCCAGCGGCTCCCGGAGATCGACTACGCCGACGCCCACGCGTACCCCACGCAGTACGACACCGTGGGCTCGCCCTCCGAGCTCGACGACTTCATCGACGACCACGCGCAGCTCGCGCGCCACGTCGCGCAGAAGCCCCTGGTGTGGGGCGAGCTGGGGTTCACCACCACGACGGCGATGCACCGGGGACACCCGCGGCGGTGGTGGTTCGAACGCTTCCTGACCCGCGCGGAGCGTGACGGCGCGAGCGGGGTGCTGGCGTGGACGTACAGCACCGCCGCCGACGCGCCGCGCGAGCACGGCGTCTTCTTCGACGGCGCACGGGCGGCCCGGACGCGCGACGTGCGGGCCGTGTACGCGCGCTTCGCCGCCCGCTGGCGCGACGGGGAGGCGACCGTGAACAACCCGCGGCTCGACCTCGCGCGCGGCGACGAGCCGTTGTGGAACACCCGACGCCGCCGCGTGGGACCCGGTCGCGCCGGGGCGACGGCGACCGTGCGCGACGGGGCGGTGCGGTGGTCGATCGCGCCCGAGCGCTTCGCGTGGACGGAGTCGGAGGCCGCGGGGCGCTGGGACGGCTACGCGCTGACGCAGGTGTACGCGCGCGGGCCGTCGACGATCGCGTGGACGCTGCGGGTGACGCCCGCCGCGCGGGCCGCGATGCTGCGCGCGACGCGGGTGCGGGTGCGGCTGCGCGCGAGCTCGGAGCTGCCGGGGCGGGGTGAGGGGGCCACGGCCGCCGATGGGTCGGTGGCGCGGGTGACGGTGGATGGGGTGACGGTGGGCGAGGTGGCGCTCGTCGCGGACGATGGGCTCGGCGCGTGGGTGGAGGTGACGAGCGAGGCGCGGGAGGTGCTGGAGGCGCTGCGCGTGGTGGGGGCGCGCACGTTGCGGGTGGAGGTGGTGGGGGAGAATGGGGTGTGCGTGTACGGGGCGGCGACGGGGCGGGAGGCGGTTGCGAGCGAGGTCGCGCAGCCGCCCGCGCGCGTGCAGGTGGTGGTGGAGTAGGGGCCCGTGCCTCTACTCCCCGAGCGTGTACCCGCGCAGCGTCGACCGCACGGCGATCGTCTGCCCGAGCGACGAGGTGGTGTTCGCGTCGATCTCGATCGCGCCCACCTCGGCGGCGTACCAGGTGGTCGTGCGGATCTGCGACGACGACCCCGTCCGCAGCACCTCGATCACGCGGGTGTAGCGGTTGCCGTTCACGGTGCGCGTCCCGTCGACGCCGCGGATCTCGAACTGCGCCCCGTCGCGGCCCGCCCAAGTGGCGCCGACGCGCACGGGGTCTTTCACGTAGTACTCGCCCTCGCGCACCACGCCGTCGGGGCGAATCTCGTAGGTGGCCGTCCGCCCGTCGGTGCGCACGAGAAACTGCTCGCCCCCCGCGCGCACCACGGTCATCGCGGAGAGCACCGTGCCGCCGCCGAAGCCCGTGGCGGTGTCGTAGCTCCACGCGGCGCCGAGGCGCAGCGGGAGGTAGTCGCGCGCGGTGAGGGGGCCGCGCGGCGGGCGAGCGACCTGCGGCGCCGAGCAGGCGACCGCCAGCGAGAAGAGCACCGTGACGGCCGCGCGGCGCCTCACTTGTAGGCGACCTCGATGATCGCCACGCGGCGCGAGGCGCTCTCGTGGAAGGTGACCACCTCGTCGTTGGCGAGGGACTTGTGGCCCCACGACTCGGCGAAGATGTAGTCGCAGCCCGCGTCGGGGGCGGGCTTGTTCCAGCAGACGTCGTGCTGAATCTCCGGCACGCCCAGCGCCAGCTCCTCCAGGAACATGTAGCCCCGGTCGGCGGTGTTGTTGTCGCCGTAGTACGCCCCGCGGAGGGAGGTGTAGTTCATGCTCTTGAGGGCGCCGTTGTGCCGCTGGTAGGTCTTGCCCTTGGCGTCCTTGCGGTCCTTGCCCGAGTCCTCCCAGCAGGGCGTGTGGTAGATGCCCAGGCCGAAGGTCTTGCCCGTGATGTGAACGCCCTTGGGGAGGTTGGCGGGCATGCGCAGGCCCGTCTTGCAGATGCCCATGAGGTTCTCGGTGCGCGTGCCGTGCCACGCCCAGGTGCGGCCCGTGGCGCCGGGCTTGTTCACCACCGTCGCGGCGTAGTCCTCGAAGGGCTGCTTCGCGCCCTGCTGCACGCAGGTCCACAGGCGCAGCATCTTCACCTGCCCGTGGAAGTTCGAGTTCTTCGGCGACTGCCCCGTGTCGAAGATCTTCTTCACGAACTTGTAGAAGTCCGCGTCCGTCGGCACGTGCTCGATGTCGCACTTGAGCCCGTCGTACCAGACCTCCATCGGGTCGTCGTACTCCGCCGCCTTCGCGAACACGTCCTTCTGCAGGTACGCGTCCCGCAGCAGCGTGATGAACTTCCGCTGCGTGTCGATGCGATCCTGCGCGTTGAGCAGGATCGCGTCGAGGTCGAGCTTCCCCTTCTTGCGCGCGTAGTCGATGTTGCGCGGGATGTTCGACAGGTACTCGTTGGTGAGGTCGACGAAGTCCGCCTTGGTGGTCTTCTTCGTGCTCTTGAGCAGGTTCTCCGCCTTCTCCAGGATGTCCGCGCCCTTGTCGAGCTGCGTGTCCGAGAGGTTGCCGAGGGGCGCGTCCTTCGTGGCCCCCGCCGACGACGACAGACCCGCCGCCACCGCCGCCCCGGTGCTCCCGTAGAGCAGCTTCACGAGGTTCTCCACCTCGGGGTGGAAGGTCTTCGTGCGCACCGTCTTCTGCTTCGCGGGCTCCTCGACGGTGACGCCCTTCGCCGCCGCCTTGGACTTCTCCTCGGCCTGCGAGCGCATGTCGAGCTTCGTGTAGCCCTTGTCGGTCTTCTCCTTCACCTTCTTGTTCATCGCGGCCTGCGCGGCGGCGAGCGAGGCCGCCGGCACCGCCTGCGTCTGCCCCGCCTGCCCCACGCGCCCGTAGGTGAACACCACCCGATACGCCCCGCCCCCGAGGTCGAGGATCTGCGCCTTGTAGAACTTGTTGGAGCCGAGCGAGGTCGCGCCCGTCTTCTTGCCCGTGAGGTCGGTCCAGTTGAGGGTGACCTCTTCCACCACCGTCGGATCGTTGCTCATCGGTGCCCCCTTACGCCCGCACGACCTTGACGTGGTCGGGGTACACCTTGGCCACCAGCTTCGCGCCCGGCTCGAACACCTGCGACACGGCCCCGCGCGGCACGTGCAGGAGCGACGGGTGCTCGTACTCCACCACCACGCTCCCCTCGCCGTCTTCTTCGCCCTCGTCGGCCCCGTAGAGCATCAGCTCGCCGGCCTCGGCGTTGACGCGCACCGACACCTCGTCGCCCACGATGCCCGCGTTCATGAGAATCTGCCGCGACACGCGCGCCCGGCCGTCGCGCCCCACCGGCACCGGCGCCTCGATCGAGTGGGCCGTGATCGCCGCGTCGTCGCTCTTCGCCGTGCTCGTGCTCACCGGCGGGATGGCGAGCTGGTTGCGCATCGAGTCGTCGTAGAGCGCGGGCGAGTGCTCGGGCAGGTGGTAGAGGTACGCCTGCGTCGGCGTCTTGCCGTCGGCCAGCACGTCGATGAGCGAGTGCTGGTAGTCCCCCATCGCGTGGCGCTCGAAGAGCTCGCGCACCAGCGGCGACACCTCGCGGTGGCGCACGTCGGGGAGCGTCGTCTTGACCGCGTTGGAGACGTCCAGCGCGGTGAAGATCGCGCCCTGCGCCGTGAAGTTGTCGACCACACGCTGCGTCACGGCGCGCAGGGTGGTGATGGTGGATTTCGCGCTCATGTGCGCCATGAGTCACGCATCAATCCTCGCCTGTCAAGCGCGTTGGGACATACCGTGTCATC
>JBILLV010000293.1:0-11717 GCA_044375895.1 Polyangiales bacterium
AGTGCTGCGGGGCGAACCTTCGACGCACCTGCGTTCGCAGCTCAAATCCGAGCGGGGAAGGCGCACGGCGCGTCGGCCATGGTAGGTAGGCGCGGAGAGGCGCCACGCCATGGACCATCCGATCGTTGTCCTCATTCACATCACCGTCGCGCCCGACCGGCGCGACGCGCTGCGCGCGACCATCGAGGCCTACGCGCAGGCCGACATGGCCCGGACGCGCGGCTTCGCCCGGTCCGTCCTGTGCGCGACGCCCGATGGGCTCCTCAACGTCGCCCACTGGCGGTCCGAGGCGGCGTACCTGGCCTACCTGCAGGGCGAATCGTCCGCCCGCATCCGCGCCGCCCTGGAGTCCGCCGCGAGCGCCGTTCGCCAGGAGCGCTACGAGGTGTTGGCGGTGGTCGACGGCCCCGTCGCCGAAGGAGCGCCCGCCCCGTGAGCTTCACCGTCGTCGCGTCCGTTCACATCCGTGCGCCGATCGAGATCGTCTGGCAGACCCTCACCGACCTGGCCGCGTGGTCGGCGTGGTGCACCTGGCTGCGCTACGACGGCGGGGCGCTCCGCGTCGGCGAGCGGTTGCAGCTCCGTCTCGAACCGCCCGAAGGCGGCGGCTACGCATTTGCCCCCGAGGTGCTCATCCTCGACGCGCCCCTGCACCTCGCCTGGGTCGGCCGCACGGGCCTCCCTGGCGTCTTTGACGGCGAGCATCACTTCAAGCTCCGCGCGGTCGAGGGAGGCACCTGGCTGGAGAACAGCGAGCGCTACTCGGGGCTGCTCTCTCCTCTCTTTGAGAGGCTGCCGCAGATGCGCGGCGCGCAGGCCGGCTTCGAGGCGCTCAACGCGGAGATCAAGGCCCGCGCGGAGACCCTCGCGCGGCCGTGAGCCGTCATCCTCACGCCAGCGACACCTCGACCCGCGGAGCGACGAGACCCTCCTCGCGCTCGAAGGCGTGGCGCGAGACGCGGACGTCGCGGCCGCGAGGCTCGCGGGCCTGGCCGCCCGATCGCCCGAGCTGGCGGCCCATGTCGCGGTGCTCCTCGCGGTGTGGGACCGGCTCGACCTCTCGGCGTTCGGCCCGACGCTGGTCGGCCTCGCGCAAGCTGGCGGCACCGCCTCGGCGGTTCGGTCTCTCTCCTCGAGGCGCTCCTGCCGGCCGCCGACGAGAAGGAGGCGACCCTGCTCGCGCGCGTCATTGCGCTCGAGCGCTTGAGGGGGAACAGCGCCGGGGTCGAAGGGCTCTTGCGCGATCCGCGGGCGGAGGTGCGGCTGGGCGCGGTTGAGGCGCTGGCGCACCTGGCAGCGATCCCTGAGTGCTGGTCGCGGTTGGTCCGCGCCGGGGTCGATGACTCCGCGCTCGTCCGTGAGGCGGTGTTCGGTCGCGCGCGCGGCCTCGTCATCCGTCAGGGGCTCGACGCGGCCGACGCCCGTGCGCTCGCTGCGTCGCTCGACCGCTCTGCGGGCCCGGACGCGGCGAACTTCCTCGCCTTCGTGTTCTTGCTCACCCCAGACCTGGTGCGACACGCCGTCGAGGGAGCGCCGGGCTGCGCGCTGACGACGCGGCTCCGCGCGACGCTCGACGCCCCAGGAAGCCGCGCCTGCGCGCGGTGCGGGACGCTGCCGCGCGAGGCCCGCTGGGACGATCGCAGCGCCGAGCCGACGGCGTTCTCGACGCTCGAGGCGGTGCCGGGCGGCGCGGCGGACGAGGCGACGCTGCTGCGCTGCCCGAGCTGCCACGCACACTTTCTCTGCGACACCTCCAGCGAGTCCGACGTCAACTCGCGACGGGATGCGTGGTGGTACCACCGACTGACCTTGCGTGAACTCCAGCTCCGCTACGCCGCGCGCGTCGACTTCGAGCACCCGCGCGTGAAGCGCTGGGACCAGGACCTGCGCGCCGACCTCCTGCACGTCGACCCCGCGTTGGCCGCAGAGGCGGCCTGGGAGCTCGACGCCACGACCGCAACACCGCGCTCGGCGCCGTGACGGAGGACGGAGCATCCGGTGGGCGAGGCATCGGTCGGGCGGGAGGCGACGGTCACGACGACGAGGCGCGTTGAGCCACACCTGCGCGCTCCTCGCCGACGGCACGGTGCGCTGCTGGGCCTCGAACTCCAGCGGACTGGTGGGCGACTGCACGACGACGTCCCGCGACGCGCCCGTCGCGGTGTCGGGCCTCGACCGGGCCACGGTGACCGCCGCGGGGAGCGCGGAACCTCCTGCGAGTCGTCCATCCGCGTCGAGTCGAGCACCCCCACCGCGCCTGATCCGAAGCGCGCGGCGACGACCCCGGCGCCTACGGTTCACCCGACGCTGATCGATCGTCTCAGGACTGTCGCATCGGGCGACGCCCAGAATGGGAAACGACCCCGACGCCCACCCGGTGCGACAATCCGACGCATTCTTTCTCCTGCGGCGATGGGGCTAACGTCTTGGCATGCGACATTCAACCCTCTGTCTGCTTTCCGGTGCGTGGGTCTTCGGGTGCGCGAGCGACCCGGACCCTGCAGCACCGGCGGATCCCAACGCCGTGCGCGTGGAGTTCAGGGCGACCGTCGGAGCGCAGCCTTTCCGTTGCGGCCAGCGCTACAGCGGCATCGGCACCAACAACGGCACCATCGAAGCGGTGGACTTCCGGCTCTACGTCCATGGGGTCCAGCTCATTCGGCGCGACGGCGTGCGAGTGCCGGTCGCCCTCACCGACGACGGCCGCTTTCAAGGCAACGGAGTCGCGCTGCTCGACTTCGAGGACGGCACCGCCGCCTGCGAGACTGGCAGCCCCGAGACGCACACCTTCCTCGATGGACGCGCGCCGCCGGGCGACTACACGGGACTGGCCTTCACGCTGGGAGTCCCCCAGGCGCAGAACCACCTCAACGCGCCGACCGCGAGCGCGCCGCTCAACGTCCCCGGGCTCTGGTGGAGCTGGTCGGGCGGCTACAAGTTCGCGCGCATCGACGTGAAGACCGGCAACAACCCGTTCTTCTATTTTCACCTCGGCGCCACGTCCTGCATGGGGTCGGTGGGGATGGGGTTCAACTGCGCCTACGGCAACCGAACCGAGATCGTGCTCACCGGGATGAACCCGACGCGGCAGCCCGTGCGGGTCGACCTCGCCGCGCTCTACGCCAACGTCGACGTCGACCGCCGCCCGGACGGGATGGTCGATCGCATCGCGGGGTGCATGAGCTTCGCGGGCGACCCGGAGTGCCCCGGCATGTTCGGCTCGATCGGCGCGAGCTTCACCGATCAGCCCGCGGTGGGGTCGGCGCAGCGCATGTTCTCCGCCGCGGGGACGCCGTGAGGGCGGCGCTCCTGGTCGGGGCCTGCTGGCTCATCGGCTGCGGCGCGGGGGTCGAAGCCGCGCCCGACGCCGCCGTCGACGTCGCGCGACTCCCGCCAGAGCAGCGCGACATCATGCGCCAGAGCTCGGCGACCGCGCGCAGCCACAACGCTGGAACCAACTGCGCCTCGTGCCACTCGGCGGAGGGCAACGCGATGGGCTTCTTCTCCGCGTCGGGCACCGTGCGTCGCGCGAACAACGCGCCGCTCTCCAACGCGTCGGTGGAGCTGCGTACGGCGCCCATGGGCGGCGGTGAGCTGCTCGCGCGCGCGGTGACCGATCAGAACGGCAACTTCTACACCACGAGCGCGCTCCCTTCGCCCGCGCGTCCGCTGTTCGCCTCGCTGGTCTCGCCCTCGGGGGCGCGGCGCGAGATGCCGTTTCCGACGCTCAGCGGGCAGTGCAATTTCTGCCACGTCGGCCGTCAACGCTTCCGCATGGAGTGACCCGATGCGCCGCTGGGTCCGATGCCTCGCTCTGGTCACGACCCTCGCGGGCTGCGCCGACCCGGGCGCTGCGTCGCCGAACCCCATCGAGGGGACCCCATGGTCGTGGGACCTCCCACCCCTCATGCCGCGCCCGGTGGTCCCGGCGGACAACCCCGTCACGGTGGAGAAGGTCGCCCTCGGTCGACGGCTCTTCTACGACCGTCGGCTCAGCGCGGACGGGACCATGGCCTGCGCGTCGTGCCACGAGCAACGTCACGGCTTCGCGACGACGGCGCGCGCCGATCGCGGCGTCCGCGGCGACCTCCTGCCCCGCAACTCGATGTCGCTGGCGGGGGTCGCCTACTTCCCGACGCTGACCTGGTTCAATCCGGCCTTGGATACCTTGGAGCGCCAGGCGCTCGTCCCGCTGTTCGGTGACCGTCCGGTGGAGCTCGGCCTCACCGGGCACGAGGCCCGCGTGCTCGGACTCCTGCGCGCCGACGAGCGCTATCGGACACTCTTCGCGGACGCCTTCCCGAGCGCGGCCGACCCGTTCACCATCGGTCACATCGTCAAGGCGATCGCCTCCTTCGAGCGGACGCTCATCAGCGCGGACAGCCCCTACGACCGCTACCTGCTCGGCCGCACCGAGGCGCTGAGCGAGGCTGCGCGGCGCGGTGAGGCGCTGTTCTTCTCGGAGCGGCTGGAGTGCTACCACTGCCACGTCGGCCCCATGCTGACCAACGCGTTTCGAAGCGTCAGCACCCAGACCGCCCCGCGCGGCTTCGAGAACAACGGGCTCTACAACCTCGACGCCACCGGACGATACCCCGACGACAACCCGGGCCTCAGCGAGTTCACGCGCGACCCGCGGGACCACGGGCGCATGCGGATTCCATCGCTCCGCAACGTCGCGGTCAGCGCGCCCTACATGCACGACGGCTCGATCGCGACGCTCGACGGCGTGATCGACCACTACGCGGCGGGGGGCACCGTTCGGCGCGAGGGCCCCAACGCCGGCGACGGACGCGCGAACCCCAACAAGAGCTCACTCCTGCGCGGGTTTCAGCTCTCCGCCGAGGAGCGCGCCGAGCTGCGCGCCTTCCTCGAGTCCCTCACCGACGAGCGCTTCCTGACCGATCCGCGGCTCGCCGCCCCGACAGACTGATCGCGCATCAGGGCCGGAGACACACCCGCTCTCGCCGCCCCCTACGCGTCGCGCGCAATCTGCGCCGCAGCGGGGCCCCTGCGTGCCCGACACCGCCGGCGGGGATCTCTTGCGCGGGACGTTTCTGACGGAACTCCCCGCACACCCTGGTGCATCCTCGCGCGCATGGCACCGACCCCCCACGACCCGCTGAAGCTCGCCGAGCTCTTCCAGGGCGGCGGCGAGCCCTGGCTCCCGCTGCTCCAGCCCGTCCTCGAAGGCCTCGCCGACGCCGCGTCCTTCGTGGGCCCCGCGCGCGACCCGCGGATCGTCCCCGTGCGCGAGCTCACCTTCCAGGCGCTCAAGCCCAACCCCCCCGAGCGCTGGAAGGTGGTGATCTTCGGCCAGAGCCCCTACCCCCGCGTCGAGTCGGCCACCGGGATCGCGATGTTCGACAACGCGTTCCACTCCTGGCAGGAGCCGCGGTTTCCGCAGGTCGCGTCGATGCGCAACATGCTGAAGTCCGCGCTCATCTGGCGCCACGGGCTGCCCGAGGCGCTCGCCGCGAAGGAGGTCGCGCCGCTGTTGAAGAAGCACGGCGTGGTGCAGCCCACCGAGTGGTTCCAGGCGATCCTCTCGCAAGGCGTGCTCCTGGTCGACGCGTCGCTCACGCGCCACACCGACGACGCCGTGCCCGTGGCGCGCCACGTGGAGTTCTGGGCGCCCGTCGCGGAGGCCATCGTCGAGGCCATCCTCGCGGCCAAGGAGGCGGCGCCCCCCGAGCACCGCGGGGTGGTCTTCGCGTGGTGGGGCGCGCACGCGCGGGGCCTGCGGGCCGCGGTCGACAAGCGCGCGGCGCAGCACCCGACGGTGCCGGTGCGCCACATCGACCACTGGCACCCGGCCGCCCGCGACAACCGCTTCAACGAGGGGGGCCACTACCAGAAGGTCAACGACGCGCTCGCCGAGCTCGGCGCCTCCCCCATCGACTGGCTTCCCACCCCGGGCTGGAACGACCGCCTCGCCACCGCGCCCGAGACCACCGAGCGCATGGGCGGCTTCCTGAAGGACACGATGGAGCTGCACAAATTCTACCTCGACCGGCTCCAGGGGGCGCGCGACGAGGGCGGCGAGGCGGTCCCCTCGCTGGAGGGCGTGATGGCCACCCCCCGCGTGGACTTCGTCGCCGCCCTGCGCGCCGCCGAGAGGGCCGTCCCGGGCCTCAGCGCCGCAGCCGGTACGGCCCGCGCCTGGGCGCGCCGCGCCGTGGCGGAGGGGCGCTCGCTCGGCCTCGACGAGGACGAGGTCGCCGCGATCCATGTGTACACGATGGCGTCGCAGTTCTACCGTCGGCTCAACGCTGCGCTCCGCGACCGCGAGCGCGACCTCGCGCGGCCCTTCTACCCATTCCTGCGGCTCTTCCTCGACGCCTTCGCGCGCCTCCCCGCGACGGCCTCCCCCCTCTGGCGCGGCGTCCACGCCGACCTCCACGCCCAGTATCCGAGCGGCGGCGAGGTCACCTGGTGGGGCGTGTCGTCGTGCACGCCGAAGATGTCCGTGGCCACCGGGTTCCTCGGGTCGTCGGGGGCGCGGACGCTCTTCGAGGTGAACCCCCGCGGCGCGGTGGGCATCCAGCAGCTCTCGGCCTTCGCGGGCGAGGCGGAGTACGTCATCGCGCCGGGCACGCGCTTCAAGGTGCGCTCGGCCACGGTGGCCAAGGACAAGCTCTGCACCGTCGTCCTCGACGAACTCGACGCGCCCCGACTGGTGTCGTAGCGGACGCGCCCACCACGCCGTTGCCCCCTGCGCGCGCGCCGATCGAGTCTTCGCCCATGAGCGCCTCCCTCGCCACGTGCAGGTCACCGAGCCCGCGTGCCCCTTCGGCGGGTGACGCGCACGCCTGTGCGCTCGTGAACGATGGGACGCTGTGGTGCTGGGGCGACCACCGCCGCGGTCTGCGTCGAGGGTCCGTCGGGCGCCGCAATGTCGCGCTCGGACGATGGTGCGAGGGGAAGTGCTCATGCCGCGTGGGTGCCGCACCGTCGACGATCCGTCGAAATTCGATCAACGCATCGTCGCGTGACAGATCGCACACCTCTTCGCGCGCCGTGTGACGCGCGCGGTCCGCGGCCTCCATCGCCCGTGTATCCTCCGCGCACCCCCATGAAGGCACCCGACACGCGCAGCGCAGACCCCTTCGCCCTCGGCCCCGTCGCCGAGGAGACCGCCGCGTTCGTGGCGCGCCTCGAGGCGCAGATCGCGCTGAGTCCGCCCGTGCACACCCTCGCGCCGAAGGTGATCCGCGACGCGCGCGAGGCGGGTCGCGGGCTCTGGGGGCCGATCGTGCGCTCGCCCATGGCCGTCGACCGCGAGATGGCCGACGTGCCCGTGCGGTGCTTCGTTCCGCCGAACCCTCGCGGCGTCTACCTGCACCTGCACGGCGGCGGATGGATGCTCGGCGGCGCCCACCACCACGACCCGCGCAACGAGCACATCGCCCGCGCGTGCGGCCTCGCGGTGGTGAGCGTGGGCTACCGCCTCGCCCCCGAGCACCCGTACCCGGCCGCCCCCGATGACTGCGAGGCCGTCGCGCGCTGGCTCGTCGCGCACAGCGTCGACGCGTTCGGCACGGGTCGCATCGCGGTGGGCGGCGAATCGGCGGGCGCGCACCTCGCGCTCGTCACCCTGCTGCGACTGCGGGACCGCCACGGGTACAGCGGCTTCACGGGCGCCAACCTCACCTTCGGCGCCTTCGACCTCTCGGGCACGCCGAGCCAGCGACGCTGGGGCGCGCGCGACCTCGTGCTCAGCGGTCCGACGATGAAGTGGTTCTACGACGCCTTCGTGCCCGAGGCGCTGCGGCGCGACCCCGACGTGTCGCCCCTCTACGCCGACCTGGCGGGGCTCCCGCCCGCGATGCTCACCGTGGGCACGCTCGATCCGCTGCTCGACGACAGCTTGTTTCTCTACACGCGCTGGAGGGCCGCGGGCAACGAGGCCGAGCTGGCCGTGTACCCCGGCGCGCCGCACGGGTTCACCAACCTGCCGATCGCGGCGGCCGACGCGGCGCACGCGCGCATCGACGCGTTTCTGCTGGGGCTCTGACGGGCCTTTTGCTCGCTGGCGGCCTTCGCCTCCGCATCGGCGTCGCGCTGCGCGTCGGGCCAGAGCGCGAAATCGCAGATCGACACCGCCATCCCGTACGACCTCGTTCTTCAGGTAGGATCTCGGCGTGTTGTTTCGGGGCATTCTCACCCTGGTCGGCGTGCTCGGTCTGCTGCTGCTCGGCTTCGCGCGTTTTTTGATGAGGTGACCCATGACGCTCGACGAGGCGCTCGATTCGCTGGTGAGCAGCGGCCCCTCGCGCGGCGACGGCTGGAAGGCGTGGCGCGAGACGCGGGCGGCGGCGCTGACGCTCCTCTCGTCGCTGCACCCAGCCGCGCTCGCCCCCAGGCAACAACGGCTGCGCGAAATCTGCGTGACCGTGAAGTCCGATCGTGAGGCGCTCCTCGCGGTCGCCGTCCCGCTGCTGCGCCTGGCGCGCAGCGCCGAGGAGGTCGAGGCCCTGCTGCACGAAGTGAAGTGGCGCGCGGTGCTCGTCGAGGCGCTAGGGCTCGTCGGGCAACACGACGCGTGCTGGGACGTGCTCGTGGAGCTCGCGGGCACGGTGCTGAGCCCCTCGGAGACAAGCGCCGCGCTCTCGAAGGCGCTCCGTGCGAACCCGGACGTCGCGGCCGCGAGGCTCGCGGGCCTGGCCGCCCGATCGCCCGAGCTGGCGGCCCACGTTGCGGTGCACCTCGCGGTGTGGGACCGGGTCGACCTCTCGGCGTTCGGCCCGACGCTGGTCGGCCTCGCGCAAGCCGGTGGCAAGGCGAGAGAAGACGCGCTGGTCGCGCTCGGCTTCTCGAGCTGGCGGCACCGCCTCGGTGGTCCGGTCTCTCTCCTCGAGGGGCTGCTGCCGACCGCCGACGAGAAGGAAGCGACCCCGCTCGCGCGTGTCATTGCGCTCGAGCACTTGCGGGGGAGTAGCGCCGGGGTCGAGGGGCTCTTGCGCGATCCGCGGGCGGAGGTGCGACTGGGCGCGGTCGAGGCGCTGGCGCATCTGGCAGCGATCCCCGAGCGCTGGTCGCGGTTGGTCCGCGCCGGGGTCGATGACTCCGCGCTCGTCCGTGAGGCGGTGTTCGGTCGCGCGCGCGGCCTCGTCATCCGTCAGGGGCTCGACGCGGCCGACGCCCGTGCGCTCGCCGCGTCGCTCGACCGCTCCGCGGGCCCGGACGCGGCGAACTTCCTCGCCTTCGTGTTCTTGCTCACCCCAGACCTGGTGCGACACGCCGTCGAGGGAGCGCCGGGCTGCGCGCTGACGACGAGGCTCCGCGCGACGCTCGACGCCCCGGGAAGCCGCGCCTGCGCGCGGTGCGGGACGCTGCCGCGCGAGGCCCGCTGGGACGATCGCAGCGCCGAGCCCACGGCGCTCTCGACGCTCGAGGCGGTGCCGGGCGGGGCGGCGCACGAGGCGACGCTGCTGCGCTGCCCGAGCTGCCGCGCACACTTTCTGTTCGACAGCTCCAGCGAGTCCGACGTCAACTCGCGACGGGATGCGTGGTGGTACCACCGACTGACGTTGCGTGAACTCCAGCTCCGCTACGCCGCGCGCGTCGACTTCGAACACCCGCGCTTGAAGCGCTGGGACCAGGACCTGCGCGCCGACCTCACGCACGTCGACCCCGCGGTCGGCGCCGAGGCGGCCTGGGAGCTCGACGCCACGACCGCAACACCGTAGGGGGCTGTGATGGGCAGGGTCGTCGGATACGCTCTACCCCCATGACCCTACCGCTCGAACGCGCCCTGTGGGAGACCTCCGTGCAGACCGGCCCCGGTGCGAAGCTCGCCGCCGCGTACGAACTGCCCTGGTTCTTCCGTAGATCGGTCGGGTGCGCGCGAGCAGCGCTCGTCCGGGCGACCTCTGCCCGCCCGAGCACCGACGGGGGCGCGTCGGAGGAACCCTCACCTCGCTGAATCAGCGCACGAACCCCGCGGCGTCGGCGGCCCCAGCGCATGGACGATGCACTGCACCGCGTGGCCCACGGCCTCCACCGTGGCCTGCGCATCGAGCTTCAGGTGGGTACGGTGGTAGTGCCAGGCGCTGGCGGTCAGCATGAAGCGCAGGTTTGTCGCGGCCAGTTCACGACGTGCCTCGGGGAGGTGCGGCCAGCAGCGGTCCAGGAGCTCGCGAAGGGCCCGGCCGCGCTCGGACGCCGCGCCGTCGCGGATGTGCACGAACAACTCGGACTCCAGCGCCTCCCGCGTGAGCGCGGGCTGGGCCTCGAACGCGGCGAACAGGTCCGCCACGAACCCGGGAAGGTCCGCCAGCTCGGTCGGCAGGGGTGGTGTCCGCAGGCGGCGGCTCACCTCGGGCGCCAGGGCCGCGACCAGCGCTTCGCGGGTGGCGAAGTGCCGGTACACCGTTCGCTCGGACATGCCGGCCCGAGCCGCGACGCCGGCGTAGGTCAGGCGCGCCAGGCCGAGCAGCGCCACTTCGTCGGCCGCCGCCGCCAGGATGCAGTCTCGGGTGGCCTGCAGGAGTCGATCGCTCAACCGGGGAGATCGGGTCATGTTGACACTCTACCAGACATGGTGACAGTATCACTGACATCCAACCAGGATTCACCATGAAACAGCCCCTCGTCGTTCCCCATGACCCCTCCGCTGCGCTCCGCGTCCTCGGGGCCGACGTCCGCTTCCCGTGCGAAGCCGAGCACACGGCCACCGCCTTCTCGCTGATGGAGGTTCTGTTGCCCCTCGGCGCGGGGCCGCCCCCCCACCACCACGACTGGGACGAGGCCTACTACGTGGCCGACGGACGGGTGCGCTTCCTCCTGGGCGACACCGTGCACGAGATCGGCGCGGGCGATTTCATCTACGCTCCGGGCGGCACCGTGCACGGCTTCTCGGGCCTGTCCGACCCCCCCGCCCGCGTGCTGATCCTGGACGCGCCGGCCCACGCCGCCGGCTTCTTCCGCGAGGCCCACCAGGCCGTCCGCCAGCCCGAGGACGGGCCGCTCGTGCCGAAGATCGGCCTGCGCCACGGCATCCACTTCCTGCCGCCGGCCGCACCGCGCTGACTGGATCACGTCGGCGGCCATGCACGCGCATGGATCCTGCGCTGCAGCGCGATGAGGTGACGACGCGGTCGCCCGACGCGCCGCTTCACGACGCCGCGGGCTCGAGCATCTTGCGATGCTTCTTCAGCTTGCGTTCGATCGCCGGGTCGATGGTCGCGCCGTGGAACAAGAGCGTGAGCCGCTTGCCGAGGGTCCCCTGTCCCTCCCAGATGATCGGGGACGCGGGGTCGACGACCTCGAATCGCAGCGTGGCGGGGCTGCGCTGAAAGGTCACCCGTAGCTTCGGCTCCGCGTTCGAAGGCACGGTGACCGACGCGCGCGTGCGTTCGGGCGAGAATATGCGATCGTGGAGGCGCTCATCGAGCGCGAAGGTCACGTCACGCCCCTCGAAGGTCTGCGCGAGGTAGCGCAGCGTTCGACGGAGAGGATCGAGCGCATCGCTCCATGTGCCGGGCGCTTGACCGGCGCCGCCGAGCGCGAGGCGGAGCGCGTGCGTCGCGGGCCTGACGATCTGCTTTGTCGACGGGTCGAAGAAGACGTCGTGCTCGCCCTCGACGTGCAGCCTGAGAATGTCGCCGCCCGTGACCTCGGTGGCGACGCCCTTCTTGACCGCGCTCCAGGGCGCTCGCGCCGCGCGCGCTTCGAGGGCGCCGCGGCCGTTGTCGAAGCACTTCGTCTGCAGC
>JBILLV010000046.1:0-40905 GCA_044375895.1 Polyangiales bacterium
GCGCGCCGAGGCCAGTGCCACCCGTGCCGATGGAGGTGCGCCGTCCGTCCGCGTAGCCGAGCGCGGGGTGGTGGCAGCTCGCGCAGGCGACGTCGCGGTTGCCCGAGAGGACAGGGTCCCAGAAGAGGTCGCGGCCGAGGGCCACCTTCGCGGCGGTGGTGGGGTTGGTGGGGGGCGCCTCCACCTCGTTGTCCGGGCCGCCGAGCGCGAGCGCGGGGGACACCGTGAGGGGGTCGCCGGGCCCGCCGTCGCGCCCGCAGGCCGGCGCGGCGAGCGCCAGCGTGGACAGTACGAGGAGACGTCGCATCAAACGGTTGTTCGTGGTGTTCATGTCACCTCATCCGGAGGGCGCAGGTTCACACGCTGGCAGCAAAACACCTCGTTTCGCTGCACTTTTCTGGTGTATCTGCTGGGTTGCGCTGACCCCGCCGGGAGATTCAAGGCGTCTGTTCAAATCGACATGGTGTCATTTCAATCGAACAAGACGCGCGCGACCACGCCCGGAGACGCCCCTCGGGTGCGCGTCCATCCCTGAATGGTCGCGGCGCGAGGATCCTTCAGAAAATCTCCATCGACCTTCGGCGACCGCGGGCGTTGACGTGGCGCGACGGCGCGCGAGGGCGCGAGTTCCGCTCCCCCCGGGGCGTAGGAGTGTATTAGCGTTCGGACCTCCCACCGATGACCCCGCTCGAGCCCGGCACCCTGTACGCCCGCGACTACCGCGTGGTCCGCGCGATGGCCCGCGGGGGGATGGGGTCGGTGTACGAGGTGGAGCAGCTCAGCACCTCGAAGACGCGCGCCCTCAAGGTGCTCCACGGCCAGCTCGCCACCGACCCGAAGATTCGCCAGCGCTTCGAGCAGGAGGCCCGCGCCGGCGCCCGCATCGAGAGCGACCACGTGGTGGACGTCGTGGCCGCGGGGGTCGACGACAGCGACGGCACGCCGTGGCTCGTGATGGAGTTTCTCAAGGGGGTCGACCTCGCGAAGCACCTGGAGCGCCGCGGTCCGCTGCCCCCCGCGGAGGTGTTGGAGATCTTCCGCCAGATGGGTCACGCGCTCGCCGCCGCCCACCGCGCGGGCCTCGTCCACCGCGACCTCAAGCCCGAGAACATCTTCCTCGCCGAGTCGCGCCGCGAGGGGGCCCCCTTCACGGTGAAGGTGCTGGATTTCGGCATCGCCAAGGCCCTCGCCGACGCGCCCGGTCGCGCCACGATGGCCATGGGGACGCCCTACTGGATGGCCCCCGAGCAGACCGAGGCGTCGAACATCATCCAGCCCGCGACGGACGTGTGGGCGCTCGGCCTCATCGCGTACTCCCTGCTCACCAACGCGTGCTACTGGCGCTCGGCGGCGAAGCCCGAGGCGGGCGTCGCGGGGGTTCTCATCGAGATGACCACGGGCGTGCTCGACGCGCCGAGCGCCCGGGCCCGGGAGTATGGCCGCGACGTGCTCCTGCCGCCGGGCTTCGACGCGTGGTTTCTCCGCTGCGTCGCCCGTACGCCCGCGGAGCGCTTCCCGAGCGCGGCGGAGTGCGTCGCCGCGCTCACGCCAGTGCTGTCTGCGGGGGCGCCGGTCGCGTCGCCGCCTGCGCCCGTGGCGTTTGGGGTCCCCTCGCCCACGCCGATGCACGGGATGGTCTCCGCCGCCCCGCCGCCGCTCGCGCAGACCGCCTGGCCCGCGCCGCCTGTCTCCGCGCCCCCGCCCCACGCCGCCCCGCCCGCGCCGCCCGAGAGCGTGGCGACGCAGCGCGTCCCGGCGTGGGTGATCCTCGTCGCGGTGCTGGCCACGGTGGTGGTGTGCGTGGGCATCTTCGTCGGCTGGCGGCTCACGCGCGCGGTGCCCCACGCGATGCGCGCTCGCGACGGGCAGCCCATCGCTCCGCCACCGACCCCGATGCCACCGAAGCCGCCGATGGCGCCCCCGATGGCGCCGTCGATGCAGCCGTCGATGCAGCCTCTGCCCGGCGCCCCCGGGGCCGCGTCGCCCGCCAACGTGCAGCTCCTGACCGTGAAGGAGCTCAACGGGCGCGGCGAGGCGGTGGGCAACCCGCCCGCGACCGTGATGCGCGTGGTCAACCGCATGCAGCCCTTCATGCTCCATTGTCTGCAAGAGAGCGCGTCGACCGGGCAGCTCTCGGCGATGCTGCGCCTCGGGGTTCGCTTCGACGTCGCCGCGACGGGGCGGCCAGAGAACATCAGCCTCGTCGACCTCGACGCGTCACCGCTCGCCGTGTGCGTGACCGATGGGATGGTGCATCACCTCTTCCCCTCGGCGCGCGGCGCGAGCCTGCTCATCACCTGGGGCATCACCTGGTGAGCGCGTAGACCGTCGCCACAACGCCCGCGAGCATGAACACCGCCCCGAACACCGCCGCCGCGATGGCGACGATGGGGTGGGCGTCGATGAAGTCCGACCACGCGCCGTTGGCCCGCTTGAGCCCCGTGCACGGGCACTGGACGGGCGCGCGGCCCTCCATCGCCATCTGGATGCGCGCGCACAGCTCGCCCACCGACTGGTAGCGCTTCGCCGGGTCTTTGGAGAGGCCGCCGTGCACGAGCCACGCGAACTCCGGGGGCACGTGGTACTTGTGGTGCATCGCGATGGGGCCGACGGGCTCCTTCGTCTTCACAAACTCCAGCAGCTCGGTGACGTTGCGCGTGGGCGGCAGGTAGTGGTGGAGCGCGAGGAGCTCGTAGAACACCGCGCAGAGCGAGTAGATGTCGCTCCGGCCGTCGGTGCGGTCGTGCTCGCCGCGGGCCTGCTCGGGGGCCATGTACGCGGGGGTGCCGAGCGCGTGGCCGAGCATCGTGCCGAAGGCGTCCTGCCCGGTGGCCTTCTTGTTGTAGACCTCCTCGGGGGCGCCCGTGTCGCTGATCTTCTTGGCGAGGCCCCAGTCCATGAGCACCACCTCACCGAAGGCCCCCACCATCACGTTGGCGGGCTTGATGTCGCGGTGGATGATGCCCTTCGAATGGGCAAACTGGACGGCCCGGCAGAGCTGGAGGAAGAGCTGCGCCCGCGCCTCCATCGAGTAGCGCGAGCGGTACGAGGCGTCGCCCGAGCGGAGCTTCGCGATGACGGACTCCAGCGTCTCGCCGTCGACGTACTTCATCACGAAGAAGTAGCCGTTCTCGTCGAGGCCCACGTCGTGGATGGGGATGATGCCGGGGTGCTCGAGGCGACCGACGGCCTGCACCTCGCCGACGAAGCGAAGGAGGGTGTCTTCGTCGACCATGTCGCGCTTGATGCGCTTGACGGCCACGCGGCGCTCGATGTCGTTGTCGGTGACGAGGGCGACCTCGCCGAAGGCCCCCTCGCCCAGCTTCTTCACCGTCTCGTAGCGGGTGCGGCCGGGGGTGACGAGGCGCATCCCCTCCTGCGAGAACTCGGGCCGCGGCAGCACCGTCAGGCTGCGGGTGGCAGCGGGCGGCTGTGACGTGGGCGCGCCGGGCACGAGGGGCGCGGCGCTCGGGGCTGCCTGGGTCTCGCCGAGGGAGGCGATCATCTCGAAGGGGTTCACGCTGAGCTCCGCCATGGTGTACGGCGCGCACTCTGGAACGGATGCCGCGCCCGACGCAAGCGCCCTGTCAGCGCGAGCGGGCGGCGTGCAGGGCGACGGCGTACCCGGGGTCGTCGGGCGCCGCGTCGGGCGCGAGGGCCTCGACCGCCGCACGGAGGGCGTCGTCCGCGGCGATCACCCGCGCGATGGCGGCGCAGGAGACGCTCCACTCGGCCTCGGCGAGCTCCTCGGCCTCCTCGCCCTCCACGATGCGTTGGGCAGGGAGGTTCCTGTCCTCGAGCAGCCAGGCGAACCCGTGCTGGTTGAGGTCGACCGCCCAGTGCTCGGTCTCCTCGCGCGCGACGCCGTCGTCGTCCGTCGGGGAGGCCGCGCGGTAGGCCCCGTCGGTCGCGTCGGGGGGCCTACGCGCCGTGGGCCAGCGCCAGGCGGTCGTGCGCTGGAGGACGAGGGGCGCGTCGCCGCTGCGGTTCCAGTCGTGGAGGAGGGCGGCGAGGCCGCGCTCGAAGGGGGTGGCGTCGGCAGGGGCACGTGCGCCGAGCGCCGTCGCCGCGGGGAGCGTGAGGTGCGTGGTGCCGCTCGCGGAGGGGGCGTCGGCGGCGACGACCACCTCGGCCTCGGTGAAGGCCCCGACGCCGTCGAGCTGCCACGTCCGGCGCCACGTGAAGCGGACCGGGGTGCGGCGCGCGCCGACGAGGATCTCGCCCGCCCCGACGAGCAACGCGAGCCCGAGGCCCGCGAGCAGCACCCCGATCGCCAACGAGGCGACCTTGGCGGCGGTCTCCGCGACGCTCGTCAGCGCCAGGAGGAACATCGACGCGAGCGCGACCATCGCCGCGGCGCCGCCCACCGAGAACACCGCCGCGAAGGGGTCGACCGCGACGAGCGTCCAGCCGGTGACGTGGGACGACGGGAAGCCGCAGCGCGCGCAGCCTGCGACGCCGTCGCCCGAGGCACCGCAGGCGGGGCAGCGGCTCACCAGCGCCCGGTGTCTCTGCCACAGACGCGCCTCGCGAAGCCGCTGCCAGAGGGGCCAGAGGCAGAGCGCCGCGAGCGTCACCATCGCCGCGGCGCCGAACGCGCGGAGGGCCATCGTCGGGGCGGGGGCGCGGCCGAAGGGGGTGCGCGCGATGTTCCAGGCGACCCAGACGACGAGGGGCGCGGCGAGCAGACCGATGGTCTCCACGACGCGCTGACGGCGCGTGACCTCGGGGGCCTGGTCGAATGGCCTCATGGCAAGGTGTCAGCCGGCGGCGGTGCCGAAGGGGTGGGTGTGGTCCTTGCGGGGTTCGCGCGGGGGAAAGGGACCGGCGCCGTCGTAGCTGGCGTGGCCGCCCGGCAGGCCCGAGGGTGCCCCCTGGAGCGACGCACCGCCCTGGAAGGACGCCGCCACGCGGGGCGCGGCGGGGGTGGAGCCGAAGCGATCGAGCCACCACGACCACGCCACCGCGACGAGCGTGAGGAAGGAGAGGAAGGTGACCGCGAGGTACCAGAAGAGCTCGCTCGGCGTGCCGTCGGGGTCGAGGCGCGGGGCGTCGATGGCGATGTACGAGGCGAGCATGACGAGGGGCTGGAAGTAGGCCGCGCGCGCCGGTCGAAGGAGGGCAGAGCGCAGCGAGACGCGCTCGACGAAGGGGGAGGCGTCGAGGGAGAAGGGCGGCGGGCGGGGCGTGGTCTCGCCGCGGACGGCGGCGGAGAGCCAGGCGAGGCAGCGGGTGTTCCAGTCGGCGTGGGCGTCGAGGATCCACGCGCCGATCGCGAGGGCGGGGGCGACGAACATGTAGCGCGGCTGCGACTGGGCGCTGTGGAGGGCGATGTAGCCGCCCACGAGGAAGAGGGCGCCGGCGCGGATGCGCAGGGCGTTCTGCCGGTGGCGGACGACCTCGGCCTCGATGAGCTCGAGGTGCCGCAGCGCGGGGGAGGCGTCGGGGGGTCGCACGGCGGGGGCGTCGCTCATGGTGGGATTGGGATGCATCCTAGGCGATTCGAGCGCCGGAGGCACCACCCGCTTGGGGAGGGCGCCGTGCGGGGGCAACGTCGAAAGACGCGCGGACGCCTGGGCGGAGGATGGGATCGGTTCGGAGTAGAGCGTCGGAGCGACGAGGCGCTACGCCCGATCGCTTCCGCGCTACGGTCCGTCATCCGTCGCCGGGGCCGTAGGGTCGCCCCCAACGAAGCGACGGGGATCGACTCGACACCTCGTTCGAAAGCGCCCGAATGGCCCCCGGCGACGGACGACGGACCGTAGCGTGGAAGCGATCGGGCGTAGCTTCGCGCTCGCACTCGCCGAGGCCGCCCTCCCCGGGCTCGCCGCCGACGAGTTCGCCACGCTCCCCGAAGCCGCCCCGCGTTGATCCGCGTCGCGATGCCGCCGTGCCCATGGGCACCAGCTCGCCGCCTTTTGCTTTCGTGAAATGCGAAGCGTGTGCGAGCCTCACGCCGTCATGGCACGGGTGTTCTGGCTGTTCATCGTGGCGGGGACGGTGGGGTGCATCGTCGACGACTGGCGCTTCCAGGCGCTCGACGCGTCGCCCGCTGACGTCGATGTCGTGACGCCATCGGACGAGGATCTTCCCGTGCCTGATGCACCCGACGCCGACGTGGCCACAGCCTTCGACGCGGATGTCATCGAGGTGGTTGACGTCGACGTCCCCGAACCACTCGACGCGGATGTGCTGCCGGCACTCGACGCCGACGTACCGCCCGCACCCGACGCGGACGTGCCGCCCGCACCCGACGCGGACGTGCCGCCCGCACTCGACGCGGACGTTCCCCTCGCACCTGACGCCGATGTCCCGCCGCTGCCAGACATGCCCCCGCCCGACCTTCTCCCGCCGCCGTCCGGCGTCGTCGTGCGCGGCGGCATCGCCCCAAGCGGCGCCCACGTCTCCGCCACCGTCCGCGTGCGCGGCACCCTCACCCTTGGTACGCGGCTCTGCAACGCCGCTGGCTCCGTCTGCGTCACTGGAGGCATCTCGCCATGACACCGCACACGCGTCGCCTCGCCACCGTCGCCCTCACCGCCGTCGCCTCCGTGGGGCTCACGCTCGCCGTCGTGCGCAGCGTCCGCGCCATCGGCATCCCCGCTGCACCGACGATGTACTACCGCGGGACGCTGGACGAGGGCGGCGCGCCGGTCACCGGGACGCGCATGTTCACGCTCCGGCTCATGACCGCCGCCACCGGAGGCACCGAGCTGTGCACCACCGGCAGCCTCACCGTCACCGTCACCAACGGAGCCTTCGAACTACCGCTCCCCGGGGGGTGCACCGACGCAATTCGCAACCAGCTCACGGCCCCCGAGATCTGGCAGGAGCTGTCGCTCGCAGGCGCCGCCCTCGGCGCACGCACGCGCCTCGGCGCCGTCCCCTACGCCGTCGTCGCCGACCGGGCCGCCAACGCGGAGGGCCCCCTCAGCGCGGCCATCACGACGCTCAACGCGCAGGTGGCCGCGCTCAACGACGCCAACCCCGACTGCCCACGCGGCTTCACCCGCGACCTGGCTGCAACGCCGGGCACCGTCTGCGTTCGCACGGTGCTCGGCCAACCTGATGAGGTGGTAAAGGTCGGCACCGGCGCGACTGCGTTCTGGGTCGATCGCTACGAGGCCAGCGTGCATCACGGCACGTCGGGCGCGCAGCTCGGCACCGCCAACACCAGCGGCGGGGCCACTGACGACATCCCCTCGCGCATGCCGCGCAACGGGCAGCGCAGCGGGCCGACGCCGGAGCTCGTCGCGCTCAGTCACACGGGGATGCCCTCGGTGATCGTGACGTGGTTCCAGGCCAACGAGGCATGTCGCGGCGCGGGGAAGCGGTTGCCGATGGGCGACGAGTGGCTCGCGGCGGCGTCAGGGACGCTCGACAACTCAACCTGCAACGTGATGAGTGGCGGGGCACGCGCGGCGAGCGCGGGCAACCCATGCCGAAGTGCGTGGGGCGCCCACGACATGATCGGCAACGTGGTGGAGTGGACCGCGGAGTGGTTCGCGGGAGCCGGGCAGGCCACCACGGGGACGCCGGGCTTCGTTCAGGGCAGTCTACAGAACTGGCCCACAGACTACGGCAGCGACGGTACCTGGAACATCGACGGCTTTACCCAAACGACGCCATCGATCACTGGGATCGGGATTCCTTCTGCGGCGATCCGCGGAGGCTTCTGGGGCGACAGTGTGCGGGCCGGGGTTTTCTCCCTTCACCTGAACAACGCCCCGTCCTACTGGAGTTCTCACGTCGGGTTCCGCTGCGTCGTCCCCAGCGGAGCACGGTGACGGGAGGTGACGCTGCGCGCTGACCGTTACTTCACGATCCCGGCCGCGAGCGACGCGCGGGTGCCGCCGGGCGCGCTGATCGTCGTGCTGGCCCGCGACGGCGAGCGCTGCGTGTACTGCGGCGCCCGCGAGTCACAGATGCAGGTCGACCACGTGCGTCCCTGCGCGCATTTCGCCCGGCGTGTCCCGGCGCGAGTCGTCAACGCGTTGTCCAACCTCGTCACTGCCTGCAGTCACTGCAACGCCACGAAAGGTCCGCAGGACCTCGAAGGCTTCGCCCGCGCCCTCGTCGCGCGCGGCGTCGCGCAGGGTCGTGTAGACTCGATGTGTCTGCGTGTCACCCTCGCTACGGCAACTCCCGGTGACACAGTACTCGTGCGACGACGAAGGAGCCCCTGAGATGGCAACCGCGATCGTGTTGAAGATGGACCCCGCCCTCAACCCCCTCCCCCGCCAGTTCTACGTGCGCATCACCGTGCTCCGCGCGGACGGCGGGGAGTTCACGGCCGAGGAGATCGAGCAGGTGTACGCCGCCTTTCCCCAGAAGCCCGCTCGCGCGAAGAAGCCGGCCGCGAAGCGCCGCGCGACCGCCACCTCCAAGCCCGCCGCCACGCCGAAGCGCGCCGCCGCCCGCCGCCCCGCCCGCTGATCCACGACCGCACTCCCACGCGGCGATTGACCGCCGTGCCGCGCCCCAACTACCGTTTCCCTCTGCGACCGTGGCGCCTGTCTCCGACATCTTCGGGCTCACCGGGGCGACGCTCGACGGCAAGTACGCCATCGAGCGCCCCGTCGCCGCGGGCGGCTTCGGCGTCGTCTACCGCGCGGAGCACACCGCCCTCCGCCGTCCCGCCGCCATCAAGGTGCTCAAGCTCCCCGACACCCTGAGCGACGCTGCCCAACGCGCCATCGTCGACCTCTTCGAACGGGAGGCCCAGACGATCGCGCGCCTCGACCATCCCGCCGTCGTCCGCGTGATCGACTACGGCGTCTCCGCGATGCGCGACGGCCTCGTCGCCCCGTGGATGGCCCTCGAGTGGCTCGACGGGGTCACCCTCGACCGCCACCTCGACCGCCTCGGCCGTCGCCCCATGGCCCCCGCGGAGGCCCTCGCGCTGCTGCGGCCGGCCTTCGAAGCGCTGGCCCTCGCCCACGCACGCGGCATCGCCCACCGTGATCTCAAGCCGGCCAACCTCATGTGCGTCCCCGACTGGCGCGGCGACACCACGCTCCGCGTCCTCGACTTCGGCATCGCGCGGGTCATGGCGCCCGACGAGGTCGCGGGCTCTGGCGAGACGCTCACCCAGGCCGCGCTCGCCCCCTTCTCGCCCGCCTACGGCGCCCCGGAGCAGGTCGCCCACGCCCGCACCGGGCCGTGGACGGACGTGCACGGGCTCGCGCTCCTCCTCGTCGAGCTCCTCGTGGGGCGGCGGCCCTACCCCCCTGGCGACGTCACCGCCCTCTGCGCTGCCGCGCTCTCCCCCGTGCGTCCGACGCCCGCCCGCTTCGGCGTCGACGTGGGCCCGCTGGAGCCCGTCCTTCTTCGCGCGCTCGCCCTCCGCCCCGCCGACCGCTTCGCCGACGCGGGCTCCTTCCTCGCGGCGGTCGACGCGGCCCTCGCGCCCCCGGTCGCTCCGCCGCGCCCGCGCCGAGGTGTCCCGTGGCCCCACGTCGGCGCCACCGTCGCGGGTGTCGCGCTCCTCACGGCCGCCGCGTTGGCCGCTTCCTCGTCGCTGCGCGATCCCGCGCCCACGGTCGCGCCCACCCCCGTCGCGACGCCGCTACGGAGCGCGCCTCACCCCACACCGCCCGCTGTCGCTACCGCACCGATCGCTCCACCTGAGCCGACCGCCGTCGCAGCGCTCGCTGCGCCCCCCGCGGCCCACGCCGCCCCCACTGCCCCCACGAGACGCCGCTCACGCCACGCACGAGACGCGGCACCACCGTCACCCTCCGCCTCCGCGACCCCCGCACGGGTGGAGCCAGCGCCCGCGCCTCCGCCCTGCATCGGCGCCCGCTGCCGGGTGATCCCCGAGTGAGGCCCAGATGATTCGCCCCCGTACGATCGCGTTCGTTGCCTCGCTCTACTGGCCCGCGACGGCGTTCGCGCAATCCCCCGCCGACCTCGCCGCCCGCCAGTCGCTCGTCGCGGAGGCTGACGCCGCCAGCCTGGCCGGCGACCACGCCCGCGCCCTCGACCTCGCCCTGCGCGCGTCACGCATTCAGATGACGCCGTCGCTCCAGCTCCTTCTCGCCCGTGAGCACCGGCAGCTCGGCCAGCTCGTCGCGGCCTACGCCGATGCGCTCGCCTGCGCGCGGGGCGCGCTCGCAGACGCGTCGCTGCGCAGCCGCGAGACCATCCTCAGCGCGTGTCAGGAGACCGCACGCGAGCTCGAACCGCAGCTCGGCCGGGTGCGCGTGTCATTCCCCGCCGACGCCCCCGCGGAGACGCAGCTCCGCGTCGCCGACGATATCGTCCCCGACGCCCTGCGCGACCAGCCCCGTGTCGTGCTGCCCGGAACCGTGCGGGTTCGCGCGACCGCGGCGGGACGCGCACCCTTCGAGCAGCAGGTGCACGTCACCGCGGGTTCGACGGTCGACGTGCGCGTCACCTGGCCCGTGGTCATCGCCGGTGAAGCACCACCGCCGCGCGGCCCCGGCGTCGCGCCCTGGATCGTCGTGGGCGTCGGTGCGGCGGGCCTCGCGGCCGCGGGGGTGTTCTTCGGGCTGGCGTCGTCGGCGCAGTCCGAGCGCGACGGCGCGTGCACGGCGGGCGTCGGCTGCCTCCCCGTCGCGAAGGAGCACGACGCGCGCTACCGCGACGACGCGCTGTACGGCAACTTCGCGCTCGGCGTCGGCGCGGCGCTGGTGGTGGGCGGCGTCGTCTGGTACCTCGTGGCCCGACCGCGGGCGTCGGCGGTTGCGTCCAGCGCGCCCTTCGTGATCCGATTCTGAGAGCCACCGGTCTCACGCTGCGCCCACGCCATACAATTTTATGGCACTTCGCGTGTGACGGGTTATGTCCGCCGCAGCGTTGCGTGAGGCACCGTCATCGGATATGCCCTGCCCTTTCTATGGCGAGGAAGCACCCCCGGCGTCGCATCCACACCCGACGTCCACACACGCGACGCCCGCGCACGGAGTGGCACCCCCCGTTCGGTGCGCTGATCGGGTGGCGCTGCCCATCGTGGATCGAGGTCGTGCTGGAGGCGCTCCTCCAGACGCAGTCGCAGCGGGTCGACATCCTTTTGCTCCGCCGCACCCGCGCGCCGCAGCCCGCGGACGGCGAGGGTCGCGTGCTGCGTTCGCTCTGGCGTCACGTCCGGCACGTCGCGCTGCTGGAGTTCAAGAGCGTGGCGCGGCTCTTCGCGCCGGGCGACCTCTACCGCCTCGTCGCCCTCGGCTGGCACTGGCTCGCGCGCAACCCCGAGCGGGCGCCCGCCGAGGTGCTGCTCGTGCTCGTGGTGCCCGCCCTTACGGACACGCTCGACACCGAGCTCGCACGCTGCCCCACGGAGCTTACGGAGCAGGAGCCCGGCTACCACCACACTACCGTGCTCGGGATGCGCCTCGTGGTGGTCGAGCTCGACGTGGTGGCGGAGAGCGAGCGCGACGACTACCTCCGGGTCTTCAGCCACCACGCCATCCAAACCGAAGAGGTGGTACATTGGCTTCGCGAACACACCGACCTGCCGGAGGACGCCGTGCTCTCACCCGAAGAAGTCGCCAAGAACGAGCCCTATCTGATCAAGCTCGCCAAGTCCCTCCCCCTCCGCATCCGACTCGAAGGGCTCGAACCCGAGGAGGTCCTCCAGAACTTCGAGCCAGAGCAGCGACTCGCCGGCCTCAAGCCCGAGGAACGCGTCGCGGGGCTCAGCGAGACCGACCAGATCCTCGCGCTCCCCGACTCCGCCCTCCGCGGGCTCTCCCCCGAGTACCTCGCCACGCTCCCTGAAGCCGCACAGCAGCGCATCCGCGAGCGCCTCGGGCGCTGACCGTCGCTCGCCTCGCGCTCACTTCACCCCCTCTTCGAGGGCGCTCGATCCTATCGCACTCCCGCCCGCCCTCGCAGTACCGTCGGCCCTCGCCATGACCGACGCCCCCCTCACCCCCGACGCCCTCCGCGCCCTCCTCGCGCACGCCTCGTCGCAGCCCGTCACCGTCCATCGCGCCCAACGGCTCGCGGGCGGGGCCTCCATGGAGACCTGGTCCGTCGACGCGGACGTCGGTGGCTACCCCGAGCGCCTCGTCGTCCGCCGCGACATGGGCGCCAACATGTACCCCGACGCCCTCTCGCGCCGCGACGAGTTCGCCGTCCTCCAGCGCGCCTTCGAACGGGGTGTGCGCGTCCCCCGCCCCCGCTGGTGCGTCGACGCCGCCGACGCCGTCGGCGGCCGCGCCTTCTTCGTCATGGACCGCGTCGACGGCGAGAGCGTCGGACGCCGCGTCGTGAAGCTCCCCGAGCTCGCCGAAGCCCGCGCCACGATGGCTCGCGAGATGGGCCGTCAGCTCGCGCGCATCCACGCGCTCCCGTGCAACGACCTCCCCTTCCTCTCGCGCCCCGACGCCCACGAGGGCGCGTGCGAGAAGGCCGAGCGGGGTATGCGCTCGCTCATGGACGAACTCTCGCGCCACCACCCCGTGTGGGAGCACACCCTGCGCTGGCTCTCGACGCATCGCCCGCCCGCGGCGGCGCAAGGCCCCGTCACGCTCGTGCATGGCGACTTCCGCGTGGGCAATCTCCTCGTCGCGCCGTCGGGCCTCGCCGCCGTCATCGACTGGGAGTTTGCCCACGTCGGTGACATCCACGAAGACCTCGCCTGGCCCCAGATGCGCGACTGGCGCTTCGAGCAGGATCACCTCCGCGTCGGCGGCGTCGGCACCCCCGACGAGCTCCTCGCGGGCTACGCCGAGGCTGGTGGCGCCCGCGTCGACGGGCTCTCCCTCGCGTGGTGGGAGCTCATGGGCAACCTCCGCTGGTCGGTCACGTGCCACTCGCAGGCGCAGCGCCATCTCTCGGGACGCGATCCGTCCGTCGAGCTCGCGAGCCTCGGGCGCAAGTCGTCCGAGGTCGAGTGGGAGATGCTCACGCTCCTCGGCGCCGCGCCGCCCCCCTCGCCCGACCTCGGCGCCATCGGCGGCGATGCGCCCGTGACGATCCCGTCGTTTCGCCCCACGGCCCTCGAGCTGCTGGAGGCCGCGCGCGACCACCTGAAGACGAAGGTCGCCCCCGCCCTCACCGACGCGCCGCTGCGCTACCAGACGCTCGTCGCGGCGCACGTGCTCGGCGTCGTCACCCGCGAGCTCTCGGCGGGCCCGGCGGCCTTCGCGGGCGTCCTCGCGGGGGTGCGCGCGCTGCCCGGAGCGCCGGCCGACGACGAGGCCCTCTGCGCCCAGATTCGCCGCGGCGACCACGACGCCGACCCCAGCGCCCTCCGCGACCACCTCGCGTACCGCACCGGCCTCGCCCTCCTCGCCTGGAACCCCCTCCACCTCACGCGCACCGCTCGCGCGGGCTGATTTTCGCGCTCTCGTCGGACCCATCGGTTGCGGTAGGCTCCGCGGCACCTATGGGCGAGTTCGCATCCGTTTCCGAGATGTTCCTCCACCGCGTGTCGTCGACGCCAACGCGTGATGCCTTCATCTACCCGAAGGGCGATCAGTGGCTGACGCTGACGTGGAAGGAGGTGGGCGACAAGGTGCGCTCCCTCGCCAGCGGCCTCCGCGCGCTCGGCCTCCAGCCCGAGGAGCGCGTCGCCATCATGGCCACCACCCGCGTCGAGTGGGTGCTCGCCGACATGGCCATCCTCTGCGCGGGCGGGGCCACCACCACGGTGTACACCGCCACGCACCCCGACGACTGCGCGTACATCCTCAACGACTCGCGCACCGTCATCGCCATCGTCGAGGACAAGAAGCTCCTGGAGAAGCTCGCGAGCGTGCGCGATCAGATCCCTTCGCTGAAGAAGGTGATCGTGATGGACGGCGAAGGCGGCCACGACGGCTGGGCCATCCCGTGGGGCGAGCTCGTCGAGACGGGCCTCGCCCACGACAAGAAGAACCCCGACGACTACGAGCGCGTCGCGAAGGCCGTGAAGGCCGACTCCCTCGCGACCCTCATCTACACGTCGGGGACGACGGGCAAGCCCAAGGGCGTCGAGCTCACCCACAGCAACTGGGTCTACGAGGGCAAGGCGATGTCGGAGCTCGGGCTCCTGTCCATCGACGACATCCAGTACCTCTGGCTTCCGCTCGCGCACAGCTTCGGCAAGGTGCTGGAGTGCGGGCAGCTCTACATCGGCTTCTGCAGCGGCATCGACGGGCGCGTCGACAAGATCCTCGACGGGCTCGCGGCCGTGAAGCCCACCTTCGTCGCGGCCGTCCCGCGCATCTTCGAGAAGGTCCACGCGAAGATCGTCGGCCCCGCGAAGAACGCCGGCGGCGTCAAGTGGACCATCTTCCAGTGGGCCGTGGCGGTGGGGCAGCAGGTGTCGAAGGAGATCCAGGCCGGCCGCAAGCCGACGGGCTTCCTCGAGCTCAAGTACGACATCGCGACGCGGCTGGTCTTCTCGAAGATCCACGCGCGCTTCGGCGGGCGGCTGAAGTACTTCGTGTCGGGCAGCGCGCCGCTCGCGCGGGAGCTGGCGGAGTTCTTCCACGGCGCGGGGATCTACATTCTCGAGGGCTACGGGCTCACCGAGTCGAGCGCGGCCACCTTCGTCAACCGCCCGAAGGCCTACCGCCTCGGCACGGTTGGACTCCCGATGCCCGGCACCGAGGTGAAGATCGCCGACGACGGGGAGATCCTGCTCAAGGGTCCGGGCATCATGCGCGGCTACCACAACCTCCCCGAGCAGACCGCCGAGGCGCTCGACGCCGACGGGTACCTGCACACGGGCGACATCGGTCAGGTGGAGGACGGCGGCTTCCTGCGCATCACCGACCGCAAGAAGGAGCTCATCAAGACGAGCGGCGGGAAGTACGTCGCCCCCACCTCGCTGGAGGGTCGCCTGAAGGCCTTCTCGCCCATCATCGGGCAGGTGCTGGTGCACGGCAACAACCGCAACTTCTGCACGGCCCTCCTCACGCTCGACCTCGACCTCGCGCGCGGTTGGGCCGCGGCCAACGGCGTCACCGACACCGAGCTCGCCGCCCTCGCGAAGAACGACGCGGTGAAGAAGCACCTCCAGGGCGCCATCGACCAGCTCAACGGGACGCTGGCCCGCTTCGAGACGATCAAGAAGTTCGCGGTGCTGCCGGCGGATTTCTCGGTCGAGACGGGCGAGCTGACGCCGTCGCTCAAGATGAAGCGCAAGGTGATCGAGGCGCGGTACAAAGACCTCCTCGACGGCTTCTACGAGGGAGCCGACGCCGCGAAGGGCGACTGAGCCTCAGCGCGCAGCGAGGATCACGGCCTCGTTGTGGTGGCGCTCCAGGTGCTTCAAGCGGAGGTGCTGCCAGCCGTGCGCGGCGAGTCGCGTTCGCGCGTCGGCGAGCACGCCGTAGCCGTCCTTGCCCTTGAACTTGATCGTCGCCACCACGCGTCGACAGAGCCCCTCGCGCATCCAGTGGTCGGCGAGCTCGATGGTGCGGTGCGGCTCGCAGATCACGTCGCACAGGAGCCAGTCGACGGGCGACGGCGGGCGGTACGTGAACGCGTTGCCGACGATCATCTCGAGCGCGGGGTGGCCGAACGCGGGAGGCGAGAGGGCCGTGCGGTCGACGGCGATCACGCGGGCGCCGCGCGAGAGCGTCTTCCAGGCCCAGCCGCCGGGCGAGCCGCCGAGGTCGACGCACACCTCGCCCGCCGCGGGGGCGATGCCCAGCCACGCGAGGCCCTCTTCGAACTTCCCGTAGGCGCGCGACGGCGCCGTCCGATCGTCGGCGACGGGCGCGATGCCCGCGGGCCACGGCGCGATGTCGAAGCCGCCCGACGGGAGGGCGCGTGGGCGTGCCGCCGAGACCAGCAGCGAGCGCTTGCCGACGACGGCCACCTGAATCACCAGCGTCTCCGCCCAGCGCGCGAGGGAGGGCCGCTCGACGCAGCGACGGAAGGCCACGCGGCGGCGCTCGCGCAGCGTCGCGCGGAGGGCCGCGTCGAGGGGGCGCACGAGGGGAGCGAGCGTCTGATACTGCTCGGCGTTGGGCGTGAAGACGTGCACCGTGAAGGGGCGCTCGTCGGCGTCGAAGGTCGGCGCGATCGCCTCGAACACCGATTCCGCCGCCGCGCTCGCCGTGTCTCCGCGCACCATCGCCACGACGGGGAGCTGCTGCCGCGCGAACACCGGGTCGATGGGCGCAGGGAGCTCGCCGCGGCGGGTGACGACCGAGGGCCAGCGGGCTTCGCCAGCGCTGGGGCCGCGGGCGCCGAGCTCGGTCGCGAGCGCGTCTTCGAAGCCCTGCGACGCGAGGAAGGCGTGGAGGGGAATTGGGGGGGTGCTCACGTCGGGGTCCGGTGCGCGCGGTTGTAACGAAATCCGTCTCCGCGCGCGAGCCGCACGATGCGAGGCGGCGGCTCCCGAAAACTTGGGTTCCTGCGCGGGCCGCGTGAACCTCCCGCCCGTGCGCCTCTCCGACCTCTCCCCCGAGCTGCTCGCCGCCGCGCTGGCCGTCGCGCTCGTGGCGGCGCTGGTGCAGTCGGCGCGGCTCGCGTACGCGCGCTGGCTCCCGGGCCGACGTCTGCGGGTCGCGCGGGCCCGCGGGGCCGATGGGGAGCTCCGCGCGGAGCCCCTGCTGCGTCGCCTGGGGTACGCGGTGGTCGCGCGACAGGCGCCGGTCACCTACGACGTCGCGGTGGACGGCGCGTGGTGCGCGGTGGAGCTGCGGGCCGACTTCCTCGTCGAGCGCGACGGCCGTCGCTTCGTCGCGGAGGTGAAGACGGGGCGGGCGGCGCCGCGCATCGACACGCCCGCCACGCGCCGACAACTGCTGGAGTACCGGGTGGCCTTCGATGTGGCGGGCGTGCTGCTCGTCGACGTCGACGCGGGCGAGGTGCACGCGGTGGAGTTTCCGCTGCCCGGCGCGCGGGAGGAGACGCGCGCGGGTGGTGCGTGGCTGCTGTGGGTCGCGCTCGGCGTTGTCGTGGGCTTCGGGGTGGCGACGATGGCCCGCGCCCACACCGCGGAACAACCCTTGCGTACGAGGGCACGAGGAGTGTGCCCATGCGACTGACGTGGTCTCGGAGCGAGTTCGGTGGATCCCAGAGAGCCCTGCTGGTGGCGGTGGGGCTCGGCGTGGCGTCGTGCTCGGCGGAGCCCGGCTTCGAAGCGGATCAAGGCGCCGCGGCCAACCCCTACGTCATCGCGTGGAACCCCTCCTCCTGCATCATCGCCCGCTCGCGCCGACCGCGGCTGCGCATCTGCGTGCGCGGCTCGGGTGACCTGGCCAACGGCCGCGTGATGGCCCGTCGGGCGCTGGAGGCGTGGCTCGCGCCGCTGCGCGCTCGCTACGAGGGCGTCGCGAGCGACATCGAGTTCGACTGCAACGCGCCCGACGGGACGGTGAACGTCTACCCCGGCAGCGGGCGCGCGCACGCCTCGCCTGGCGTGGTGCTCGGGGTCTACGATCGGAGCGCGATCGGGAGCTGGATCCACGAGTTTGGCCACGCCTTCGCGTGCCTCGGCGACACCTACGTGAACGGTCGCGCCGGGTCGTGCTCGCCGGGCCAGCCGCGGAGCGTCATGTGCTACGGGCTGCTGCTCAACGACGTCACCGCGGACGAAGTCGCGGGGATGTACCGGCAGGCCGATCGACTGAGCTTCCCGCTGCGGGCCGTCGGAGACGGTGGTGCGCCCGACGCGAGCCCGCCCGCGCCCGATGCTTCCGTGGCGCCGCCGGATGTGAGCGCCGACCGGCCGTCGACGGACCCCTGCGCGCGCGCGTCGACCTGTGGGGGATGTACGCCCCTCGCGGGCTGCGGGTGGTGCGGCGCGTCGGGCGCGTGCGTGACGGTCGATCGGGCGGGGCTGCCGGTGGGCGCGTGCGCGTCGGGCTTCGCCGTGAGCCCGCCGGACTGTCCGAGCGCGAGCGGCGTGGTGGCGTGCGGACGCTATGCGGGCTGGTCGGTGTGGACGTGCACGAGCGAGCGGACGCGGGTTCGCTGCGCCGGCGGCTCGCTGCAGCGCGAGGCCTGCGCCACGCGGTGCGTGACGCGGCCGACGGGCGTGGACGACGTCTGCGAGTGAGCGGGCGGTAGTACACGCCAGCCGGAGTGACCTCGCGGCGGGCACGCAGCGTCGAGTGACGTCGGCCAGCGCGTAGATGTAGGGGAGATGGCGTCAGGGCGCGCAGACGTCGTCGACGCCGCGCGGTCGCGTCACACACCCGCGCGCGCACGCCTCGCGGAGGAGCCGACCGTCGGCGCACAGCACACGCTGGGTGCGGGACTGGTTGCAGGTGAAGATGTTGATCCACGCGTAGTCGCCGCAGGGCTCGCCCGCCCCCGACGGCGGTACGCACACGTCGTCGTAGCCCGTCGGGCGACGAACACACCGCCCGCCGTCGGGGCACCGCGTCCGCTGGAGTACGTCACCCACGCAGCGGACGGCCTCGGTGTCGCTGACGCAGGTGCGAATCGACCACCCGGCGTAGCGACCGCACGTCTCCCCCGCGGGAGGCGACGGCGGCACGCTCGCGTCGGGCGCAGGCGGAGGAGGAGGCGGAGCCGGCACGCTCGCGTCGGGCGCAGGAGGCGGAGGAGGAGGCGGTGTGGGCGTGAGCGACTCGCCCCACGCGTCGATCTGCGCGACGAGCGCGTCGTAGTGGCTCGGGATGTCGCCGAAGCCGTCGTAGCGCCCGTACGAGCTGTTGACCCGCGTGACGAGGTTGGCCGACACCTGCATCACCGGCCCGCCCGAGTCGCCCGGGCAGAGGTTGTCGACCCGCTGCCCTTCGAAGAAGTCACGCTTGCGCTTCGTGCCGAACCCGATCTGCGTGCCGCGCACCGTGCACCCGTAGCCGTAGACCGTCAGCCGCTCGCCGGCGGGCGGCCGCGTGCGCGCCAGACCAGCAGGCTGCGCGACGTCGGCGGGGACGGCGGTGCGCAGCAGAAGGAGCGCCACGTCCGTGCTCCCGAGCGTCCGCGAGAAGCTCCGGTAGCGCGTGACGTCGTAGCGCTGCACGTCGTCAGGGCCGCGCCGGATGGTGAAGCTGCCGTACGCGCCCGGCGTGTTGGCCGTTCGGTAACCGAGGCAGTGCGAGGCCGAGACCAGCACCCGCGGCGTGATCAGCGTCGCCGTGCAACGGATCCCGTTCACGGAGATGAGACCCACCTCCGGCCGCTCCCAGGTCTCTGCTCCGTTGACCAGCGGTTCGCCGCGTTCGTCGGCCCCATCCGGGTTGCACCCGACGACCAGAACCCAGGCCACCGCCCACCATCGACGACGATCGCGCACGACGCACGTACTCCTGCCCGCGGCCATGTGCCGCCCGCAAGGCGTCGCACAACGCAACCGACATGCCGCGCCGATTCTAACCGTTCGGTCAGCCTGTGATGATGAACGCTCGATGCGCAGTCGGTGGCGAAGTGCGGTGATGGGCGGGCGACGACGACCCAAAGCAACTGAGAGAAGGCTCTTCATGGCATCCCACCCCATCCGACACGCGTTCGGTGGTGGTGGTCACACTGCCCATGCGAGCTGGTCACGCGCGTGACCAGAACGGGCGCTTCGAGTCGACCGATTGGTAGGTTGCCGTCGTGGCGCCGGGCGCTTGACGGGTGGGGGGCGGTGGGTGCCTGATCGTTCGCGATGATCTCGTCGGTCGCGCGCCTCCCGGTCCTCGCGACGCTGCTCGCGCTGGTCGCGTCCTTCGCTGCCTGCACCGACGAAGCCGCGCGGTGTGTGCCCGGGATGTCTAGCGCGTGCGCCTGCAACGGGGGCCTTCGCGGCGTGCAGATCTGTGCTGCCGATGGGACCTACGCGGCGTGTCGCTGCGACGACGCCAGCACCACGCCCGACGCCATGGTGAAGGTCGATGTGATGACGGCGCGCGACGTGACTGTGACGCCCGACATGTCTGTGATGCCCGACGTGATGGCAAGGCCCGACGTCGTTCCTGCGCCCGATGTGGCCACGAGCGATGTCCCGACGGGCGGCGGGCTCGGCGCGTACCTCACGCAGGCGCAGTTCGAAGCGATGTTTCCGCACCGCGGCGACCCTGCGTGTTCGGGGGGCTATTTCACCTACGCGGCCTTCGCTGAAGCGGCCCGCGCGTTTCCCACCTTCCTCCAGCAGGGCAGCGACGAGCAGCGGCGGCGCGAACTCGCGGCCCTCCTCGCCAACGTCGCCCACGAGACCACGGGCGGCTGGGCCACCGCGCCGGGCGGACCGGAGGCGTGGGGGCTCTGCTTCCGCGAGGAGGTGGGCTGCGCGACGGCCGGGCCCACCGCGTGCGCCTACTGCTCTCCCTCGGCGGAGTGGCCCTGCGCGCCGGGGGTTCGCTACTACGGCCGCGGACCGATTCAGCTCAGCTACAACTTCAACTACGGCCCCGCCGGGAGAGCCCTCGGCGCCGACCTCCTCGCGCACCCCGAGCTCGTCGCGACCGATGGGGTCCTCGCGTTCAAGACGGCGCTGTGGTTCTGGATGACGCCGCAGTCGCCGAAGCCTTCGTGCCACGACGTGATGACGGGCCAGTGGACGCCGAGCGCCGCCGACCTCGCCGCGGGTCGACGCCCCGGCTTCGGTCAGACGATCAACATCATCAACGGCGGCATCGAGTGCAGCTACGCCCTCGACACGCCGCCCCGCCCTGCGCCCGCCAACGTGCAGGATCGCCTGCGCTTCTACGCGTCGTTCACCGCGCGGCTCGGCGTCGCGCCGGGCGACAACGTCGACTGCGGGTCGATGCGTCGCTACTGAGCCTCGTCGTCTCGCCGAACGAGCGCGTCCACCGGCGCCACCGCGTCGAGGAGGGCCGCCGCCATCGCGTTGAGCGGCGTCGGTAGCCCGTGCTTCGCCCCGAGCCGCGCGATGACGCCGTTGCGCGCGTCGACCTCCATCGGCCGCCCCGCGAGCCGGTCGGCGAGGAGCGAGTTGACCGCGTCGGGCGACGAACGCCGGCAGCGCGACACCACCTCCGCGACGTCGCCCTCGTCGAGCGCGGCCCCCTCCGCGCGCCCCACCGCGACGCACTCGCGCGCCATCGCCGCAGCGAGGTCGGCGATGGCGTCGCGCTGGTACACCACCGCCGGGCGCTGCGTGAGCGCCGAGAGCGCGCCGACGCAGTTGAGGCAGAGCTTGCGCCACGCCGCGGTGACGAAGTCGTCCACGCAGCGCACGTCGAGCCCCGACCCCGCGAAGAGCGCCGCGAAGCCCCTCCCCCCAGCGTCGTCAGGGACGAGCAGGTAGCCGGGCGCGCGCTGGCGAATCACCCCGGGGGCGGCGCGTTCGCAGGGGATGTCCACCACCACCGGCGTGACCCGCGCGGCAGCGACCCATGGGGCGAAGCGTTCGCGGTGTTCGACGCCGTTCTGGAGGACGGCGACGCGGGTGTCGGGGCCGAGGAGGGCGGTGAGCCACGGGGCGAGCGCGGGGACGTCGTAGGTCTTGGTGGCGACGAGGACGTGGTCGACCGGGGAGGCGTCGCGCGGGTCAGTGAGGACGGGCGGCGAGAAGGTAAGCGTGCCGTCCGGGGCGTCGACCTGGAGCGCGGCAAATGGGCGGCGCGCGCAGAGGGTGACGGCGTGGCGGCCCGGCCGCCCGAGCCCGGCCGCCACCACGCCCCCGACCGCGCCGGGGCCGAGGAGGGCGACGCGCAGGGGACGGTCGTACGGTCGCGATGGGTCGGACACGGGGATGATGATACCTTCCCGCCCCTCCATGGAAACCACCCGACACCTGATCGTAGGCGCGGGCGTGAGCGGCCTCGCGACGGCCGCCGCGCTCGGCGAAGAGGACTACCTCGTCATCGAGGCCGACCGCGAGATCGGCGGCTACTGCAAGACGGTGATCCGCGACGGATTCGTCTGGGACTACTCGGGGCACTTCTTCCACTTCAAGCACCCCGAGATCGAGGCCTGGCTGCGCGCGCGGATGCCGGGTCAGGACATTCGTACGGTCGCGAAGAAGTCCTTCATCCGCTACGGCGACCGCACGGTGGACTTCCCCTTCCAGAAGAACATCCACCAGCTCCCGCCCGAGGAGTTTGTCGACTGCCTCCACGACCTGTACTTCGCGCGGGCCCCGGGCGCGCCGAAGGCCGCGGAGGCCAACTTCAAGGAGATGCTCTACGCGCGCTTCGGGCGGTCGATCGCGGAGAAGTTTCTCATCCCGTACAACGAGAAGCTGTACGCGTGCGACCTCGCGGCCCTCGACCGCGACGCGATGGGGCGCTTCTTCCCCCACGCCGACCTCAACGACATCATCCGCAACATGAAGGTGGCCGACAACGCCACGTACAACGCGACGTTCACGTACCCCGCGGGCGGCGCCATCGAGTACGTGAAGGCCCTCGCGAGCGCGGTTCGCCCGGAGTCGCTCTCGCTCGGCGAGGCGCTCGTCTCCATCGACCTGCGCCACCGCGTCGCCCGCACGACGAAGCGAGAGGTTCGCTTCGAGCGGCTGGTGTCGTCGGCGCCCTTCCCGAAGCTCGCGGCGATGTGCGGCCTCACGCACGACACCTCGGCCTTCACGTGGAACAAGGTGCTGGTGTTCAACCTCGGCTTCGACCGCAAGGGGGCGCGGGACGTCCACTGGGTGTACTTCCCCGACCGGGCGACGTCGTTCTACCGCATCGGGTACTACGACAACATCTTCGACACCGACCGGCTGAGCCTCTACGTCGAGCTCGGCTTTCCCCGCGACGCGGTGGTGGACGTCGACGCGATGCGCGAGCGCGTGCTGGCCGACCTGAAGCGCCTCGGCGTGACGAGCGACCACCGCCTCGTCGCCGAGCACTCCGTCGTGATGGACCCGGCGTACGTGCACATCACCACGCGCTCGAACGCTGAGGTGGCGCGGCTCAACCGCGTGCTCCACGCCCACGGGGTGTATTCCATCGGGCGCTACGGCGGATGGACGTACTGCTCCATCGAGGACAACATCGTCGAGGGGCGCGCGCTGGCGGCGGACTTCACCGCGGCGTAGGGCGCTCCACGACGGCCGCGGCCCATGATATAAGCTTCCCCATGGACACCGCGAAGCCCTTGCCCGCGCCGGTCGTCTACCCGGAGACGGACGACATGGGGGAGCATGAGACGCAGTTCAACATCGCGACCTTCCTCGTGCCGTTGCTCGCAGCGTTTCTCGCGTTGAAGAATCGCGTCGCGCGCGTGGCGGGCAACCAGTTCTGGTACTTCGTCGAGGGGAAGCCGGGGCGTTGCCGCGCGCCGGATGTTTACGTCGTCGACGGCGTCGCCCGCACCGACCCCGAGCGCCCCGCGTGGCTCACGTGGGAGGGACACCGGCCCGCGTTCGCGCTGGAGGTGGTGAGCGCGAAGTGGAAGAAGGACTACGACGACGCACCGGGTGACTACGACGCGATGCGGGCGAAGGAGGTCGTCGTGTTCGATCCGAACGTTCCGGCGGGGCATCCGCGGCGCGTGCGGTGGCAGGTGTTTCGACGGGTGCGGGGCAGCGGGTTCGTGCGGGTATTCGCTGGGGATGGCGACAGGGTCGAGTCGCGCGAGCTGGGGTGCTGGATCCGGCTGGTGGAGATGGATGGCCACCCGAGGTTGCGGGTGGGGATGGGGCCGCATGGCGATGAGCTTCTCCCGACGGCGGAGGAGAGCGCGGCGATGGAGCGTGCACGCGCCAACGCCGCCGAGGCCGAGGTCGCTCGCCTCCGCGCGGAGCTCGCTCGTCACACGCCACGCGGGTGATCGACAGGCGCCTTCCCGGTTGGCGTTGCGGACTCAGCCGACCTTGCGCGGCGCCTCGGGCTCGGCGTCAGCTTCGTCGTTCTCGGGCGTCTCGTCGTCCTTCGCCACCTCCTCGGCGGTGCCCTCGTCGTCGGTCTCTTCGGTCTCGACCGCCGACGGACGACGCCCTCCGCTCACCCCACCGTACGCCCCACCCCATACCCCTGCGCGAGCGCCGCGGCCGTCGCGTCGTCCATCTCGCTCACGTCCGCGCAGAGCAGTCGCGCCATCGTCGCCGCCGCGTTGCGCCACGCCCATACCTTGTAGTCCACGGGGTGGATCGCGATCCACGAAACCTCGAGACGCCCGGCGGGGCGCTCCTCCACGGGCATGGCCGTGAGGCCCGCGACGATCTCGGGTAGCACTGCCTCCCCGTCGGGATCGTCGACGACGGCGATCGTCACCTCCAGCACGTCCCCCTCCGACGGCGTCATCCGCCCTCCGAGCTGCGCGAAGAAGGATCCGCCGGACGCCGTCTGACACATGCGCCGGACGACCGCCGCCGCCGACGCGCCACGCCCCGTCGCCGCGAGCGCTACGGTGCGCCGCGCGGCCGTGGGTGTCGGCCATTCGAGGGTGTCGGGCCAGTCCTCGGGAGAGGCTGCGATCCATGCGCGGCCGTGGCGCCAGGAGAGGGTTCGCATGCGGGCGACGCTACGCCATCGGGCCGACGCTTGCCCCACGCCAACGGACCGGCCTTGGCGGTTGTCCTCGGCCGCATCCACCGCCCCAATGTGCACCATGCCGTGACGGATGCCATCGCGCCCGGCCACACCGCAGCCATGACTCCCCTCGCCCGCAGCGTTCCCCTCGTGCTCACCCTGCTCGCGGCCGCGTGCGCGCCGGAGCCGATGCCCGCGCTGGAGCCGACGCCCCCCGCGACGATCACCCCGCCCACGACCACCCCGCCGACGTCCCCCGTCTCGCTCGACACCCGCCCCGTCGCCCCCTTCGCGCCCGGCGTACTCGCCAGAAGCGCGCTGGCGGGGCCGCAGCTCGTCTCGGGCTCGGCGTGGCGGAACGATCGCGGTGAGCTGCACGCGTCCGTGATGTTCGAGGGATCCAGCGTGCCCGCAGCCGCCCTCCACGCCACGCTGCGCGCCGACGACGGGACGCCCCTGGAAGTCCTCGACCCCGTCGCCGTCGACCCGCCCGCTCCCAACGCGCGGGGCCTCGTGCAGGTGCGACTGCCGCCGAGCGAACTCCGCGCCCGCGCGGCCAGCATGGAGGTCGTGATGACGGATGTCCGCGGCGGCGAGAGCATCGTGTTCACCCTCTCGTTCACAGCGTTTCGCGGCGTGCGCGACGGTGAGCGGTGCCTGCCCGACTACGGCCTCAACGAGTGCGACCTCGGCAGCATCTGCGGGCCCGCGCGCGTCTGCGGCCCGCCCGTCGCCCCGACGCTCACCCGCGCCGAAGCCTTTCGCTCGAACGACGGGACCCACAGCGCCGTACGCCTCGCATGGACCGACCCCAACGGCGACGTCGAGGCCGTCGAGGTCACCGCAGGGGTTCGCACCATCCCGCGCCTCTACCCGCTCCCGCCGCGCGCCACAGCGCCCGTGACCGACGGGGAACTCCGCTGGCCCGACGACGCCTTCCAGGGCCAGGCGCGGGTGTGGATTCGGCTGCGCGATCACACCGGCGCCTTCAGCGAAGCCCGCGAGGTGCAGGTGACGCCGCCGCCGACGCTCGGCGACGGCGCCCTGTGCGATCTGGAGGGCGTCACGTCGCGCTGCGGTGACGGGTCGGTGTGCACCCGCTTCGGCCTCAGCTCCTGCTACGACGCGAGGTGCCGCGACGACGTGCGCACATGCCCGGCTGGCATCGAGGTGACCCACTTCGACAGCGCGCCGAGCCCCGAGGGGACGTGGTCGTACACCGAGACGCGGCCCCGCGGTGGGTCGATGCTGCCGTCGTCCTGCGACCGCGACCTCGGGGCGGAGCGCGTCTACCGCTTCCACGTCCCCGCCGCGGGCACCTGGCGCTTCGAACTGCGGTCGGAGGGCGCGGAGTATGGGCGACTCGCGGTGCGAACGCGCTGCGTGATGGGGGACGTCGAAGCCGGGCAGAGCGACGGCACCGCCGCGACGCTGCCGCCCGTCGAGCTCACGCTGCGTGAGCCGCAGGACGTGTACCTTTTCCCCTTCATCTCGCGCCCGAGCGGTCGCCCCTTCACGGTGACGGTCTCGCGTCGGCCCTGAACGTCTGGTCAACGACCGCCGTTCGCGTGACACTCGGCGGATGCGAACCGCCCTCACCGTTCGGGACTTCCTGCGTCGGGCCGAGCTCGTCTACGGCGACCGCGTCGGCATCATCGACGAGCCCGATCAGCCCGCCGCGAGCTGGGGGTCGGTCACCTACGGCGAGCTCGCCCGTCGCGCGCGCTCGTTCGGGGCCGCCCTCGATCGCCTCGGCATCGGCCCCGGTGAGCGCGTCGCCATCGTGTCGCACAACGCCGCCCGCTTCATCGCGGCGCTCTACGGCGCGACCACCAGCGGGCGCGTGCTCGTCCCCATCAACTTCCGGCTGCACCCGCACGAGGTGGCGTACATCGTCGAGCACTCGGGGGCGCGCGCGCTGCTGCTCGATCCGGAGGTGGCGGAGAGCCTGCGGGAGATTCCGTGCGAGCACCGCTTCGTCTTCGGCGAGGACAGCGACGCAGAGCTGTTCATGACGGGCGATTCGCCGGTGGAGGTGGCGCTCGACGAGGACGACATCGCCACGCTCAACTACACCAGCGGAACCACCGCCCGACCCAAGGGCGTGATGCTCACCCACCGCAACCTGTGGATCAACGCCACCACCTTCGGCTGGCACGCGGGGGTGAACGACCGAGATCGTTTCCTCCACATCGTTCCGCTCTTTCACTGCAACGGCTGGGGGATGCCCTTCGCGCTCGCGGCCATGGGGGCGTCGCAGGCGATTCTGCGCAAGGCCAACGGGGCGGAGATTCTGCGGCGCGTGGAGTCGCTCGGCATCACCTTCACGGGTGGCGCCCCCGCGGTGGTGAACGCCGTCCTCGACGCGGCCGTGGGGATGGCGTCCGTGCCGGGTCGCGGGCGCGTGCGCGTCCTCGTGGCGGGCGCGCCGCCGCCGACGTCCACCATCGCACGCGTCGAGACCGAGCTCGGGTGGGAGTTCATCCAGCTCTACGGGCTGACGGAGACGTCGCCGCTCATCACCATCAACCGCAACCGCGCCGAGTACGACGGGCTCAGCCCCGAGGAGCGCGCGATTCGCCTCGGACGGGCCGGCGCTCCGGTGATCGGCGCGTCGATTCAGGTCGACGCGCACGGCGAGGTGATGGCCCGCGCCAACGTGGTGATGAAGGGCTACTGGCGCGACCCCACGGCCACGGACAACGCGCTCCTCGACGGGTGGTTTCACACGGGGGACGGCGGGTCGATCGACGCGGAGGGGTACGTCTCCATCTCCGACCGCAAGAAGGACGTCATCATCACCGGCGGCGAGAACGTCTCGTCGATCGAGGTGGAGGACTGCCTCGCGGGTCACGCTGCGGTGGCCGAGGTCGCGGTCATCGGTGTTCCCGACGAGAAGTGGGGGGAGACGGTGAAGGCCCTCGTGGTGCTGCGCGCGGGCCACGCGGTGGACGACCGCTCGCTCATCGCGCACTGCCGGGCGCGGCTCGCCCACTACAAGTGCCCGACATCCATCGAGCTCCGCGAGTCGCTGCCGCGGACGACGACGGGGAAGCTGCAGAAATTTCTGCTGCGCGCGCCGTACTGGGAGGGGCGGACACGGCAGGTCAGCTGAAGGCGGCGCTCACAGACGTGTTGGCCACGGCTCGCGCGCCCGAGCCGACACGCCCGCTCGCTGCATCAGGGCCTCGCAGCTCTCTTCGAAGCCCTCCGTCGTCGGCGGCGGGATGCGTCCCGGCCGCCCGAGGTAGCCCACCGGCAGCGGCGGGGGCGGCTGCGGCGCGGTGCTCCACGTCCCCCACGCGTTGGCGCCGCGCACCTCCGCCTGGAGCGTCTGGACGTGCACGAACACCCGCTCGAGCCACTGCGGGTCAGCGTCATCAGGCGCCACACACAGCGCGACGCGCGCGTGGTCGTAGGCGAGCGGATACCAGCGTTCGCGCGCGAGGTCACCGAGCAAGCGCGGGTCGATGTCGGGGCGCCCCGGTCGGGCGAAGAACCAGATCGCCTGCGCCAGCGCCGCGTGCACGACGGCCGAACCCGGTGACGCCGCCGCGGCCTCCCGCAGCGTGCGGATGGCGCCGACGCCGTCGCCGAGGGTCGCGGCCAGCTCCGCGCGCAGCTCGCTCGCTTCGGGGGAGGCGCCGAGGGGCGCGAGGGTCTCGTTCACGAGGGCCGCATCGCCCACGGCGGCCGCCATCGCCGCGAGGGCGAGGCGCTGCGACGTGACGATCGCGCGATCGTTGGCGGCCAGGGGGGGCTGCGCCTCGACGGAGCGCATCGCGGCGAGGGAGCTTCGTGCGACGGTGAACATCTGTGCGGACTCGCGCGCCGTTCCCTCGAAGAAGGGGCGCATGCCCGGACGCGGGGTCGGCGTCCACCCGTATCGAGGCGCCGGGCTGTTGGCGCCGAGCACGCACCGGGAGAGCGTGAGGCCCAGCAAATGCTCACGGCGGGCGACGCGGGCGCACACGAGGGAGGCTCGGCCCAGCGCCGCCCGCGCGTCGGCCTCGGTGACGCCGAGCAGCGGTCGACGCAGCGCGGCCACCTGCGGCGAGGGGTGGTCGCAGGGCTGGCTGGTGGCCCAGAAGAGCGCGCTCAGCGCCTCCCAGCGCCCCGCAGCGGCCTCGGCGGCGGCGACGCCCGTGGCGGCCTGGAGCGCGCGGGTGGCGGCGAAGAAGCGCGCGCGGTGGCGGGCGAGGTCGGCGAGCGTCGCGTCGCTGCAACCAGGCTGGGCGAGCGCCGCGGGGGTGAAGAGGGCGAGCAGCGAGGCGACGAGGAGGGCGAGCGAGCGGGGACGCATCGGGGGCATTGGAGACGGGACAACGCGCGAAGGGGTCTCCGGCCTACACGTGAACGTACTGGGCGATCACCTGGACGAGGATCGAGTTGGACACCGCCACCAGCAGCGCGGCGATCGCGGCGACGAAGCAGCCGGAGATCTCCACGCCGTCGACGAACTTCTTCGCCACCAGGAAGATGAGGCCGTTGACGAAGAAGCCCACCACCAGCGCGCTGAGCTGCGGGGCCACGGGCGGCAGCGGGAGCGTCGTGAGCGCCTTCCCGAGGAGCACGTTGAGCAGCCCCACCACGACCGCGAAGACCACCGCGTCGCGGTACCTCTCGACCTTCATGCCGGGGAGCAGCGCGGCCACGATCACCACGCTGAGCCCCGTCAGGAGAAAGTTCGCGACCATGCGGACGATGTCGTTCATGCGCGACGTCCTACAGGGTCGACGGCGCACATCACAATGGACGAAGGGCTGAAAGGAGGGGACGACCGGCGCCGCCACGGGGCGCCGGTCGTTGCAGGGAGAGCCGTTCAGGGAGCGACGGCGTGCGCGGGGACCGCGGTGCCCATCACGGCGGCAGCGCCGCGGACGGTGATGCGGCCGACGCCGCCGACGCCGCCAGCGGTGCCGCAGTTGCCGGGGTCGTCACCCGCCACGCCGCCGCGGGCGCGGACGAGCGAGGTGCCGAGGTTCACGGACGGGGCGCGCACGTAGATCGCGCCGCCCGCACCGCCGCCGCCGCCGCCCGAGCCGCAGCCCGAGAAGTTGAACTCCGCCTGGCCCGCCTGGCCGTCGCTCTGCACGGCGCCCGTCGCGGACACCGTAACCGACGCCGCCGCCACGTACACGATGCCGCCGCCGTGGGCGCCGGCCGAGCCGTGGCCGTCTTCGTCCGCGCCGCCGCTCGCGCCCGCGCCGCCGAAGAAGATGGTGGTCTGCGCCGCGTTGCCGATGGCCGCGCCGCCGCCGCCGCCGGCCTGGCAGGCCGCGCCGCCCACGCTGCCGCCGGTGCCGGGCGTGCCGTGGCCGCCGCCGCCGCCCGCGCCTGCCCAGCAGCAGTCGCAGCCGGTGCGGGCGCCGCCGCCGCCGCCGTTGCCGTTGGCCCCCGTCGCGCGCACGCTCGCGCCGACCGTGCCCTCACCCTGGAAGCCGGGGATGTTGGCCGTCGTGCCGCGCGCGGTGCCGCGGTAGCCGCGGGCCGACATGTCGATCGCGCCGCCCGACACGGTGACCGCGCCGTTGGCGAGGAAGGCGAGGATGCCGCCCGTGTTGCCGTCCCACGCGGGCGCGGTGACGGTGCCGCCCGAGACGGCGACGGTCGTGTACTGGGGCATCACCACCGCCTGGGCGCGGTTGGTCCCCGCGCTGCTGTAGGCGTTGGCGAGGGGGTTGCGCACGGTGAGGCGCGCGCCGGCGACGGCGGTGATCTCCGCGATCTCCCACGCGCCGACGCCCATCCCCTGCGACTGGTGCAGGAAGATGAACTGCCCCGCCGCGAAGCCCGTCGGCGTCGAGAGGTCGACGCTGGTCGCGCCCATCGCGCCGGTGGCGGGCGAGCGGATCGTGTTGATGGTGGTGGTGCCCGTGGTGACCGCGAGGGGACCCGACGAGCCGTTGCCCGTCACGTCGTCGCCGCACGCGCCGGCGATGCAGCGCTGGCCCGCCGCGCACGCCCGACCGCAGGCGCCGCAGCTCGTGACCGAGGCGTTGAGGTCGGTGCAGGCGGTGCCGCAAGCCGTCTGGCCCGCGGGGCACATCACGCAGGTCGCCGCCGCGCAGGTGGTGGCGGGCGGGAGCTGGGGGCACGGCCCTTCGAGGAGCTGCACCTGATCGAAGTCTGCGGTGCCGGGGGCGCCGCCGTCCCAGATCTCCAGCTCGAGGACCACGTGCGTGGTCGCGGGCATCGTGAACTCACGGGCGTACCAGCGCCACTGGTCGTTGGAGGTGACGGGCGCCACCGAGCCGCCGAGGCCGTTGCCGAAGCAGGGCTGGCCGATGAGCCAGTGCTCGGTGCCGAGGGCGGCCGACGCGTCGGACTGACGGATGCCGACGAAGGGCCAGGTGCCCGCGCTGCCGCGGATCCACGACGAGATGCAGTACGAGCGACCCGCGGTGACGGGGATCGCGTTGCGGGTGAACACGCGCCCGCCGCCGACGCGCTCGGTCTCGCGGAGGTAGCGGCCGCGGCAGTCGGAGGAGTCGGTGGCCGTGGTGATGGGGGCGGTGCCGCCGCGGGCGAGGTTCCAGGCGGCGATGCCCGTCTCCCAGTCCTCGCCGAAGGCGACGCGGCCGCAGGTCTGGCACGACGCGCCGGAGCAGCCGGCGGGAGGCGCGCAGGAGGTGGTCTCGCAGCGCCCGGAGACGCACGCCTGACCCGCACCGCACGCGCGACCGCAGGCGCCGCAGTGCGCCGCGGTGTTGCCGAGCGAGGCCTCGCAGCCGTTGGCCGCCATGCCGTCGCAGTCACCGGAGCCAGACTCGCAGGTGAGCTGGCAGGCGCCCATCACGCACGCCGGCGTCCCCCGCGGTCCGCTCGCGCAGACGCGGCCGCACATCCCGCAGTTGGACTCGGCGGTGGCGGTGTCGACGCACACGCCCGCGCAGCGCGTCTGGCCCGTCGGGCAGGGCGGATCGACGCACGCGCCCGCGGCGCAGAGCTGGCCCGCGGCGCACGCGCGACCGCAGCCGCCGCAGTGGGCGGGCGCGGTGCGGGTGTCGACCTCGCAGCCGTTGCCGGCCATGCCGTCGCAGTCGCCGAGGCCCGTCATGCACGCGATGCCGCACGCGCCCGCGGCGCAGGTGGCGGTGGCGCCCGTCGGCGTCGGGCACGAGCGCCCGCACATGCCGCAGTTGGCGATCTCGGTGCGGAGGTCGTTGCAGGTGGTCCCGCAGTCGGTGGTGCCGGCCGCGCAGGTGGACGCGCAGGCGCCCATCGAGCACATCTCGCGCGCGGTGCACGCCCGGCCGCACATGCCGCAGTTGGCGTTGGACGAGTCGGTGTCGACGCACACGCCGCCGCAGCGCGTCTGGCCCGTCGGGCAGGGCGGATCGGCGCACGCCCCCGCGGTGCACACCTGGCCCATGGGGCACGTGCGGCCGCACATCCCGCAGTTGGTGGTGTCGGTCTGCGCGTCGACGCACATGCCGGCGCAGCGGGTCTGGCCCATCGGGCACGGCGGGTCGACGCACACGCCCGCGGCGCAGCCCTGGCCCATCGCGCACGCGCGGCCGCACATGCCGCAGTTGGCGACGTCGGTCTGCGGGTCGGAGCACATGCCGCTGCAGAGCGTCTGGCCACCCGGGCACGTCGGACCCATGTCGGGCGCAACGTCGGGCGTCACGTCGGGCTCGGCGTCGGGCGTCGCGTCGGGCGCAGCGTCGGGCGCAGCGTCGGGCTCGGCGTCGGGCGCAGCGTCCGGCGCGACGTCGGGGCTGAGGTCGGGCGCGACGTCGGGCGCAACGTCGGGCGCGACGTCCATCGCGGGCTTGTCGGCCGCGGGCAGGTCGTTGACGGGAGCCACGTCTTGCATGCCTCCCACCACCGAGTCGCCGTCACACGCGGCGAGGGCGCCGAGTGAGAGGCAGAGCCATTTCCATCGAACGTTCATGGTTCAATCTCCAGGTGAGGCCGCGAGGGATATCCCCGGGGCGCCTGACACGCTGTCGGGCATCACCCAGGACCGTATCGACGCGTCGTCCCAACCGGAAGCACGAACGTGCGTGTGCGAAACGAAGACGAACGGGTGATCAGGGCGCGGTGGTGAAGGCCCAGACCCGCGACCACGGGGCGCCGTTGAGCGTGCCGCGCACTTCGACCGTGTGGCGCGTGTTTCCCTGGAGGCGCGAGTCGGCGTAGAGGAAGACGAAGCGCGGGTTGCGGTTGTTGGCGTCGGGCATCGAGTCCGCCACCTCGGGCGCGTTCGCCGCACGGAAGGTGGAGTGGACCAGTTCGCGGCACATCCCGTCGTAGAGCTTGTGCGACGTGATGGTGAACTCCGTGGACGGGAACATCACGCTCACCACCTGCCCGCTCGGCCAGCGCCGCGTGCTGTTGGGCACCGGCGGCGTCGGCCCCTCCAGGTTGCCCTGGAAGCCCGTCGGGACGAGCTCCGTCCCCGGCGGAGGAAACACCGACGGCTCCGCGAGCGCCTGCGCCGACTGCCCCTGCGCGCGGGCGAACTCCATGGTGTTGTTCATCCGCGTCGTCCGCACGGCGCCGAAGCCCACCTCGGTGTACGCGGGGTCTTGGAAGGGCGTGCGGTGGTAGACGGTCCAGATCCAGCCGTCGATCGCGCGCTGGGGGTTTGCCTCCCAGTTGATCACCTCCCCCGCGAGGGAGGGTCGGTAGCCCGCGGCCATGATGCGATCGGCGGGCGAGCGGCCCGTGAAGCCCATGCACGACCCGGCGTTTTGGAAGTGAGCGCCCGGGTAACACGACGCCGGGTTGTTGGCCATGAAGCCCGAGTGGGCCATCGCCGCCTGCTCCAGTTGCGCGTTGGCGTGGACGGGGGCGAGGCCCGCGCTGGTGCGCCAGTGGTTGGTTCGAACGAGCGCCTGCTGCTGCGCCTCGTCGGAGGTGGCCGTCGGCATCCCTTCGGTCGCGCGGGAGAGGTCGGGCGGCCCCTCGTCGGCGCACGAGCACACGTCGGGGCCGGGCGGGCAGTCGCGTCGCGGGGGGCGTCCCCCGTCGGACGTCGGGGTCATCGGGGCCGGGTCGTCGCCGCATGCGACGAGGGCGGTCGTGGCGAGGAGCGCGAGGGCGTAGGGGCGGAGGTTCATGTCACGGGATGGAGTATCGGTAGAGGCGGCACTCAATGGCGCCGTTGAAGAGGGTGTGTTCGCGCGACGGGCGGATGCCGATGTTGCGACCGAGCAGCTCGTTGCCCGAGAGCAGCGACACCTCGGCGCCGTGCAGGCCCCGCAGCGCCTCGCCAAACTGACGGAAGAAGCCCGCGAGCTGGAGCGGCATGGTGGCGAGGCGGTCGCCGTACGGGGGATCGCTCACCATGTAGGACTCGCCCGTCGCCTCGGGGAGCTTGCGCGCGTCGGCCTCGCGCAGATCGAGGACGCCCGCCACGCCCGCCCGCTCGGCGTTGTGGCGCGCGATGGCGACGGCGCGGGGGTCGTGGTCGCTGGCGATGATGGGCGCCTCGAGGGTGGTCTTCTCCGCCGCCCGCGCGTCGCCGAGCATGGCGCGCCACGGGTCGCGGAGCTCGCCCGGGAAGCGCGGCCAGCGTTCGAAGCCGAAGGCCCGGCGGGCGCCCGGCGCGATGTGGCAGGCCATCATCGCGGCCTCGATCGGGAGCGTCCCCGAGCCCGCGAGGGGGTCGTGGAAGGGTGCCCCGGGGTGCCACCCCGAGAGGGCGACGACGGCCGCCGCGAGGGTCTCCTTGAGGGTCGCGTCGGTGACCTCGGTGCGGTACCCGCGGCGGTGCAGCGGTTCGCCCGAGAGGTCGAGGTACACGGTGACCACGTCGCGCGCCACGCGGACGGTGATGGCGACGTCGGGGTCTTCGGTGTTCACGTCGGGGCGGACGCCCGTGCGGTCGCGGAGCGCGTCGACGACGGCGTCCTTGGTGCGGAGCGCGATAAACTGCGTGTGCGTGAGGGCCGAGTGGGCGCACGTGGCGCGGACGGCGAGCGTGTGGCTGGCCGTGAGGTGCTCGTGCCAGGCGACGGTGCGCATGCCCGCGTAGAGGTCGTCGGCGTCGGTGGCGGTGAAGGTGGCGAGCTCCCACAAGACGCGCATGGCGATGCGGGAGTGGAGGCACGCGCGCATGGCGTCGTGGAGGCCCCCTTCGAAGTGGACGCCCCCCCGATCGGCCCGCACCCGCGGCAGCCGCAGCGCGCGGAGCTCGTCTCGCAGAACCCCTTCGGTACCCTTCGCAGCGCTGGCAAAGAACTTCATCGCGGGCGCGACCCTGCCCCGCATCGCCCGCGCCCGTCAACCACCGTCGCGACGGCGCGCGATGGCGCCGCCGAGTTGTGTATGCTCCCGCGCGTGAACCGCTCGGCCCTCCGCGCGCTCGTCGCGCTCTCGCTCTCGGGTCTGTCGTCGCTCGCCCACGCGCAGACGGAGGGCTGCTCGCCCGACGCGGCCGGGTGCACCCGCGCCGACATCGCCTACCGCTGGCGCGAGGGGCTGCCGGTGGAGTTCGACTTCGACACCAACTGGGTGCCGCCCGGCGCGCCAGTGCAGGTGCGCATCCGCGCGGCGCTCACCGGCAACACGCAGGTGGCGGCGGCCGGCCAGCTCGTGGGCTCGTGGCCCGAGCCGATGCAACTGCGCACGGTCGGCACGCGCGGCGCGGGGAGCGTGTCGGTGGACTACGGGGTCCAGTTCTCCGCGCGCATCCGCCTGTCGCTCCCGGTCGAGGGGCGCACGCTGTCGTGGGAGGGCGCGATCCCCTACACCCCGCGCATCGATTTCCGCGCGATGGCGTCGTCTCCCTTCGACCCGTGGGCGTGGCAGCCCGTGATGGTGGCGGGTCGCACGATGCGGGTGCGCGTCGCCGACGTCCCCCTCACCGACGCGCTCGTGCGCATCCCGGGCATCTCCGGCGGCTTCAGCTTCGAAGCGTCGGGCGACGTGCAGGCGACGTATCGGTCGACGTCGTTCCAGTTCGGGCTCGCGGCCGATCCGATCACCGAGGCGATGCCGCGGGTGTTGGGCAATTTCAATCCCGGGCCCTTCGTTGAGTACCAGCCCCGGCTCGAAGGGACGCTGGGGTACACGGGTGCCGTTCACGTCTACCCCTCGCTGTACGTGAGCCTCGCGGGGCGCCGCTGGATGCTCGACCTCGCGGACATCCCCATCCCCATCGGGCCGTTTCCGCGCACGGTTCGCTTCGACCCGGCCACCGCGCGCCTCCCCCTCCCCGACCTCCGCGCGAGCAGCGACGTCGTGGACTTCGGCGACGTCGACGTCGGTCGATCGAGCGAGCGCACCATCGAACTGCAGAACGTCGGCGAGCTCGATGGCCGCGCGACGGGCGCCGAGGTGGAGGCTCCCTTCGCCGTGATGGGGAGCGCGCGGACGCTGCCGGTGCGTTCGCGATCGAGCTTCGTGGCGTCGTTCACGCCGGTGCGACCGGGGCCCGCGGAGTCGACGGTGGTCATCGCGACCAACGACCCCGACACGCCGCGCGTGCGGGTCACCGTGCGCGGCAACGGCGTCGGCGCCCCGATGGATCCTCCCGTGGTCGTGGACGCGGGCACGACGGAGGACGTCGTCGACGCGGCGATGGCTCCGCCGACGGGCGGCGCGCAGGACGGCGGCTGCGGGTGCCGCGCGGTGACGCCGCGTGGGGGCGCGTGGTGGGGCGGATGGACGATGCTCGCGCTGCTGGTGGCGCGTCGGAGGCGCCGTGAGCGATGACCTGCGCGCGCGGATCGTCGACGCCGCGATCCGCCTGCTGGAGACGAAGGGGGCGAAGGGCTTCGGGCAGGTGCGGGTGGCGCGCGAGGCGGGGCTGCAGCAGGGGCACCTGACGTACTACTTCCCCAAGAAGAGCGACCTCGTGGGGGCCGTGCTGGAGCGCCTCGCGGAGCGCACGCAGGCCGATCTCGGCGACGCGATGGCGCGCCTGGACACGAGCGATCCGGCGGCCGCGGAGGCGCTGTTCTTCGAGCGCGTGCGGCGGCTCCTGCGCGATCGGAAGCGCTCGCGCATCCTCGTGGGGCTGATGGCCGAGTCGATCGACGACCCCGACGTGGCGGCGGCGCTCGTGGAGATGGTGCGGGCGCAGCGGACGGCCGTCGCGATGCTGCTCGGCCGCGATCCGGAGGACCCCGACGTGTACATCGCCACCGCGGCCCTCCGCGGCCTCGGCATCGAGAACCTCGTCGAGCCCGACGACCCGGCGCGCGTCGAGGCCGTGCTCGCCCGCTTCCGCGCGTGGTTCGGGGCGCGCGTGACGGGCCGCTGACTCAATCCATCGCTTCGAAGTCGGCCTTCGACGCGCCGCAGTCGGGGCAGACCCAGTCGGCGGGGATGTCTTCGAAGGCGGTGCCGGGCGCGATGCCGCCGGCGGGGTCGCCCTCCGCCGGGTCGTAGATGTGGTCGCAGATGACGCAGCGGTATCTCTTCATGCGGGTTCCTCTGCGCGATCGTACACAACGACCCGCGCGCGCAAAGCCCCCAAATGGCTACCGGCGCGTCCGCGGGTTGACGGGGACGAGCGTCACCCGGAGCTCCGCGCGGGGCTCGCGGGTGGTGCCCAGCTCGGCGGCGACGGTGGTGTGGCCCGCGAGGCGAAACTCGAAGCGGCGCGGCGCGTCGGCGACCTGGCCCCGCAGCACGGACAGCTCGATGGGCGTCGGGCCGAGGTCGTGGGTCCCCTCGAACACATGGGCCCCCATCGGCTCGCTCAGGAGACGGAGCTGAAACGTCCCCACCCGCGTCGGGTCGGGCGCCTTCCCCTCGGTGAACTCCCGCACCGCGCGCTCGATGAACGCCCGCTGCGACCACACCCCGTAGCCCCCCGCCCCCAGCAACCCGAGGAACGTCACCCACCCGACGGCCGCCACCAGCGGGCTCTGGCGCGGTCGCGGCGGCGGTTCGGCGAAGGGTGGCGGCGTCGCGACGGTGGGCGGCGTCGCGACGGTGGGGGGCGGCGCGGCCCACGCGAGCGACGGGGCCGTGGGTTGCCGATGGATCACGGCCTGCGCAGCGGCGACGTACTCGGCCGGCACCTTCATGTCGACCACCGTCTCGACCGCCCCTTCATCGCGCGACGGCGCGACAGGCGGTGCGACGGGCGGCGCAAACACCGGCGCGGCGGGGCGACGGGCCGCGGGCGCTGCCATCGTGGCCTGACGCGGCGGCGGCGACGGCGCGCGCGGCGCGAAGGGGTCGTCGTCGGGCTCCTCCGCAAACTGCGGAACCACAGCCCGCACATCCGCGCTCGTCGGCGTGAACGAGCTCGTCACATCATCGACGGCCACGGGAACCGAGCCGGGTCGCCCGTGATCGCGCGAGAACTCCCGGATGATCCGTCGGTTCTCTTCGAGGATGTCGCCGAAGCGATCGCGCATGGCCGCGGCGACGTCGCCGTGCGAGGTGGCGCCGAGCTGCGACCGAAGGACGGCCTCCAGATCGACGCGCATCGCCTCCGCGGTGGGGTAGCGGGCGTCGCGGTCGCGCGCCAACGCGCGGGCGATGACGGCGTCGAGGCCCGGCGGCGCGTCGCGGCGCCACCCGGCGAGCGGGGGGATGTCGGCGCCGACGATGTTCTTGTACGTCATCGCGTCGTTGCCGGCCTTGAAGAGACGGCGGCCCGTGGACATCTCCCAGATCACCACGCCCATCGACCAGAGGTCGGAGCGTCGGTCGATGGGCGCGGCCATGAACTGCTCGGGCGCCATGTACGCCAGCTTGCCCTTGAGCATCCCCGTGCGCGTGGCCTCGTCTTGCGTGCTGGCCTTCGCGATGCCGAAATCCAGCACCTTCGACGCGCCGCCGGCGGTGATGAAGAGGTTCGACGGGGTCACGTCGCGGTGCACCACACGCAGCGCGCCGCCGTCGTAGTCCTTCAGCTCGTGCGCGTAGTGGAGCCCGTCGAGGCAGTCGCACAGCACGCGCAGCAGCAGCCCCAGCGGCACCTCACCGCCCGCTTGGATGTACCGCCGCGCCACGCGGTCGAGGGACAAGCCTTCGAGGTACTCCATCGCGATGAAGTAGTGCCCGTCGCACTCGCCCACCTCGCTCGTCGCCACCACGTGGGCATGACTCAGCCGCGCCGCCAGCCGCGCCTCGTCGAGGAACATCTTCACAAAATGGCTATCGCGCCCGAGCGACGCGTGCATCCGCTTGATCACCATGGGCTTGCGGAAGCCCATCGGACCGTCGAGCATCGCGAGGAGCGCGTCGGCCATTCCCCCGCTCCCGATGCGCCCGAGCAGCGTGTAGCGACCGAAGGCCTGCGGGAAGCCCGCGGGCGCTGCGTCACTGGAGCTGGGGGTACGGGCGACCATTGGGGTCCGCGCGAGAGTCCACGCGAGACGGCGACCGGCGTCAAGGACGGCGCGCGTCCCCCCATTGCCCTGACCTCGCCTTCCGGCGTATCTACTCCCCCGATGATGCGGCACGCGCTGGCTCCCTGGTTCGTCGTGGCGTCGCTTGTGGGCGCGCTCCTGCCCACGAGCGCCCTGGCCGATCCGCCGCGCCGGCAGGCCGCGACGACCACCTACCGCGGCAACGTCAACCGCTGGCACGACGCCGCCCAGGTGCCGCGCCCCCGCTACACCGAAGACGGTCGGCTCATCCTCCGGGTGTTTTCCGTCAACGGCCTGGGGAGCGCCGAGGTCACCCCCGCCACGCCCGAAGGCGGCTTCGACGAGGCCGCGTGCGCGGAGGTGTCGCGCGTGCTCGGCGACTCGCGCGCGCGCTCCACGGGGGCCATCGACCGCCGGCTCATCGAGGTGGTGTACGCCGTCGCCCGCCACTTCCGTGCGGGTCAGATCACGGTGATCTCGGGCTACCGGGCGCAGCGCCAGCCGAGCAATCACCGCCTCGGCCGCGCGGTCGACATCCTCGTCCCCGGCGTCGCCGACAGCGACGTCGCGGCCTACGCGCGCACCCTCGGGATGCTGGGCGTCGGGTACTACCCCATCGGGGGCTTCACCCACATCGACGTGCGCACGCGGAGCTACTACTGGGTCGACCGCTCGGCGCCCGGCTCGCCCGCTCGCTCACGCCGGAGCCGTCGCCGCGGACGCTCCCGCGCCTTCGCCGAGGTGCACGGGACCGAAGCCCGCCGCGCGGACGAAGAGGCGCGGGCCCGGGGGGTGTTTCCCTTCGGCGGGACGCGCGGCGCCTCGACGCCCAACAACGGCACGGCCGCGGCGTCGGGCGTCGCGGAGACCGCCGCGGGCGGAGACGGCGCGGACTGAGCCGTGTCGCGCCCGGAGATCGACGCCCTCGTCCGCATCGGGGAGCTCGATCGCGCCGCCGTGCTCGCCCGTGACCTCGGCGAGTGGCGCCGCGCCGCGGAGCTCTTCGGCTCGCTCGGTCGTGCCGCCGAGGCCTGCCTCTGCGCCGTCCGCGCGGACGACTGGCGCCTCGCGATGGACCTCGCCCTCACCTCCAACGACGAGCGCGTCCTCGCGGCCCTCGCCGACGAAGCCGGCAAAGACCCCGCCCGCGCCATCGCCATGGCCGCCCAGTGCCGACTCCAGCGCCGCGACGACGTGGCCGGCATGGTGCTCGAACGGAGCGCCCCCGCCGAGGCCGCCGTGGCCTGGTACGAGCGCGGCGACTACCTCCGCGCCGCCCGCGCGTGGGACCGCGCCGACGACCTCCTCCGCGCCGCCCGCGCCTACGAGCAGCACCTCGCGCAGGCCCCCGACGACGCCGTTTCCGCCGTCCGCCTCGCCGAGCTCCGCGCCGCCGCGGGCGACGACGAGGGGGCCGTCCGGGCGCTCCAATCTGCGGTGCGCGCCGACGCGAGCGACGAGGCCATCGGCCGCCTCGTGTGCGGGCTCACGCGCCTGGGCTACGAGCACGGGGCCCGCGAGTGGATCCGCCGACTCCGCGACCGCGACGCCAAGCACCCCGTGGAGCTCTCCGCCTACGCCGATCGCCTGCCGAAGAGCAGCGGCGCAGAGAAGCGCTACGCCGGGCGCTACCGGGTGATCCGCGAGGTGGGATCGGGGGCAACGGGCCGCGTGATGGAGGCCGTCGACGAGCTCACGGGCGAGCCGGTCGCGCTGAAGATTCTGGCAGTGGGCGACGACCGGAGCGCGGCCTTCGCTCGCTTCATGCGCGAGGCCGAGCTGGCGAAGATGCTCGACGACCCGACGCTCGTTCGCATGCGGGCGCTCGACCCCGAGGGGCCCACCATCGTCTACGACTGGATGCCCGGCGGCACGCTGGCCGAGCGCATCGGGCGGCAGTCGTTTCGCGAAGTGCGGGCGGTGATGCTGCGGGTGCTTGCGGCGCTGGAGACGCTCCATCGCAATGGGGTGGTTCACCGCGACATCAAGCCGTCGAACATCCTCTTCGACGCGGCGGGGCAGGCGCGGCTCGGCGACCTCGGCGCGGCCCACCTCGGCGACCTCGGCGCCACCGTGACGGGCGGGCTCGTGGGGTCGCTCCCGTACATGGCCCCCGAGCAGATTTCGGGCGGCGCGGTGAGCGCGGCGACCGACCTCTACGCGCTCGGGTGTGTGCTCTTCCAGATGCTCACGGGGAAGGTTCCGTACGCGGGCCCGGACTTCGTGTCGCAGCACCTCGGCGCGGAGGTGCCGGCGCCGAGCGACGCGCGCGCGGGGGTCCCAGAGGCCTTCGACGCGGTGGTCGCCGC
>JBILLV010000642.1:0-2806 GCA_044375895.1 Polyangiales bacterium
CGTCGTCGAACGCGAGGTCGCCGAGCAGCGCCCCGGCGTCGTCGTTGGTGGCGTCGAGCAGGCGGGCCTTCTCCGCCGCGTCGCGGGCCTTGTCGGCGTCCTTCACCCGCTCGCGGTAGATGCGGGCCACCTGCGCCCAGAGCGAGGCGCGCTGGTTGTTGCCCTCCGCGGCCTCGATCTCGCGCTGGAGCAGCTCGATGGCCCCCTGAGCGTCACCGCGGGCGGCGTAGAGTTCGCGGAGCCGCGAGGTCGCCTGGGCGGAGTCCGGGTCGGCGTCGAGGGCCTGCTTGTAGCGGTCGATGGCGGCGTCGCGGTCGCCCTTCTCCTCCAGCACGCGGGCGAGCTTGAGGAGGACGTCGACCTTCTCCGCGGGCGTCTTCGCGGCCTGGGCGAGCTGCTCGTAGGCCTCGGTGGCGGCGCGGGCGTCGCCCTTGAGGGCGGCGATGCGGCCGAGCGATTCGAGGGCCGGGCCGTGGCCCTTCTCCACCTCCAGCGCCCGTTCGAACGAGCGCTGGGCGCGGTCGAGGGCGCCGATGGGGTCGATGAGCACGCGGCCCGCGGCCACGAGGAGCTCCACCTTCTTGCCGGGCTCCTCCACCTGGCTGGCGTGACGTTCGAGGAGGGTGGCGAGGTCGTCCCAGCGGCCGAGCACGCGGAGCGTCCGACCGAGCCCGCGGAGGCCCTGGTCGTTGGCCGCGTCGAGGCGCGTGACCTCTTCGTAGGCCTCCGCCGCCCGCGCGTGGTCGACAAACTCCTCCTCGAGCAGCGCGCCGATCCGGTTGCCGAGCTCCACCTTCTGCCGCGCCGTCGGGGCGAGCGGGAGCTGCGCCTGGAGGGCCTTGAGGAGCCGCTCGTGGTTGCCGCCGCGCGCGTGGATGCGCTCGAGGCCCTTGAGGGACGCGACGTTGCGCGGGTCGGCCTCGTGGGCCTGCTCGTAGTACGTGGCGGCCTTGTCGGAGTCGGAGAGGCGGTCTTCGTACACCTCGGCGAGCTCGCAGAGGGCGTCGGCGCGCTTGTCGCCCGAGAGGGCCTCGGCCTTGCGCTCCAGCAGCCCCACGAGGCCCTTCCAGTCCTCGCCGCGGATGTAGAGCCGCTCGATGATCTCGTTGGCCTTCGGGTGCGCGGCGTCTTCGTTGAGCACACGCTCGGCGAGCTCGCGGGCGCGCGTGCCGTCGTTGAGGCGGGTCTCCAGGAGCTCGGCGGCCTCGGCGCGCGCGTCGCGGCCGCGGGCGGTCCCGGCGAGCGCGTCGGCCCGCTTGAGGAGCGTGCCGGCGAGCTCGGGCCACTGCTGGCCCTTGCGGTAGATGGACGCGGCCCCTTCGAGCGCCGCGTCGTTGCCCGGCGCGAGCCCGATGGCCTGGTTGAAGCACGCCAGCGCGAACTCGGGCCGCAGCGTCTTCTCCTGGTACCAGCGACCGGCGCGGAGGAAGAGCGGGACGGCGTCGGCGGGCTCGCGGCCCTTGGTGGCCTCGGAGATGGCCGAGAGCGTCTCGCCCCACGCCTTGGCGTCGTCGCCGGTGAGGCGCTCGACCTCGGCCGCGATCTCGTCGTCCGCGGGCGATTCGATGACGGCCTGCGTGTAGGCGACGAGGGCGTTCTCGCTGTCCTTGAGGTCGCGCTCGTAGACGCGGGCGAGGGTGACGAAGAGGCGCGCGCGCTCGGTCGCGTTGGCGGCGGCGTCGATGTCTTCGAGGAGGATCTCCGTGCGCTCTTCGGGGGTGGCGAGGGCGCGGCGGAGGTCTTGCGCGCGGGCCTTGGCGACGTCGTCGCCGCTGTCGCCCTCGGCGAGCTCGACGTACACCGCGCGGGCCGCGGCGAGGTCTTTCACCTCGGCCTCGAGCACGCGGGCCAGGCGGAAGCGCAGGGCCTTCTTCGCCGCGGCGTCGTCGGTGGCGTCGCCGACCGTACGGAGCGCTTCGACCACGTCGGCCCAGGGGATGCCCTGCGTGCCCGACTGCTCCACCGCGAGGGCGAGCTCGTCGTCGCCGGGCGCCTCCTTCAGCAGCCCCTTGCGCGCCTCGAACTCGTCGCGCGTGATGTCGCCCGAGCGCTTGCCCTTGAGCGCGTCGCTCACCGCCTGGAAGAACTGCCCGGCCGAGCCGTAGCGATCGGCCGGGGCCTTCGCGAGGGCCTTGAGCACGACGGCGTCGACCTCCTTGGTGACCCAGCCGCGCGGCGCCGCCTTGCTCGGGGCCTCCGGCTCCTGCGCGAGGTGGGCGAGCACGAGGTCGATGCCCGCGGCGGCGCCGAAGACGGGCTTCGCCGTGAGGATCTCCCAGGTGAGCGCGCCGAGGGCGTACACGTCCGAGCGGGCGTCGGCGGGCGTCCCCTGGCGGATGCGCTCGGGGGCGAGGCCCTTCGCGGTGGCCGCGAGGACGACGAGGTTCGACGGGTCGACGCCGGGCCGCACGCCGAGGAGGCGGTCGATGCCGAAGTCGACGAGCACGCCCGAGAGCCCGGCCTCCTTGCGCACGAGCACCACGTGGTCGGTGCGGATGTCGGCGTGGGCGAGGCCCGCGGCGTGCACCTTGTCGAGGCCCTCGCAGAGCGCCTGGAGCACGCCCTTGGCCTCGTTGATGTGCATCGCGCCGGCGCGCCCGAGGCGGGCCGAGAGGAGCTGGCCGTCGATGTGCTCGTACGCGAGGTAGGGGCGCCCGTCGGGGAGCACGCCCGCGGTCACCACGCGCTGCACGGCGGGGTGATCGATGGCCTTGAGCGCGCGCTGCGCGACGAGGAAGCGGTGGAGCCCGCGGCGGTCGCGCACCCGGCCCTCGCGGAGCACCTTGAGCGTCACCTGCCGCCCCTC
>JBILLV010000643.1:0-2802 GCA_044375895.1 Polyangiales bacterium
TGCCGCCGCTTCCCACCATGTACACCGCGTCGGGGGAGGCGCCGTGCACCCACCAGAGGTCGCCGTTGCGGAGCTGGGTGTTGAGCCGCGTCCACGCGCGGCCGTCGTAGTGGAGCGCGTAGGGGCCGCTGCCGTCCTGGCCCTGCGCGCCGACCACGTACACGTCACGGCTGGAGCTCCCCCACACGGAGAGGAGCGCGCCGGGCACGTCGGAGAGCACCGTCTGCCAGGCGAAGGAGGGGGCGGGGTCGACACAGCCCGGCACAATCGCGGCGGGCAGGGCGAGCGCGACGAGCGCGATGAGCGCCGTGCGAAGACGAGGAGTTGTGTTGTTCATGGCGGCGAACGATCCTTGCTTGCAGGTGACGTTCCAGGATGAGTCGAAGCGAAGGTAAGGCAGCGACGGTGCGATTGCGAGGGCTGTGCGCAGCGATTGTGGCTGGGGTGGCGCTCTACGCCGCACCCGTCACGGCCAACGGTCGCTTCCCTCGGGCGCAGTTTCTCACGGTCGGTCCAGGGCGTGCCGATGAGTTGTTTCTGCTTCGCACCACCTTCGGGCTGCTCGCGAGCGACGACGGGGGTCAGCACTTCCGCTTCTACTGCGAGGAGGCGTACCAGCTCCCCGACGGCTACGACCCGATGGCCGCGTGGGCGTCCGACGGGACCCTCTTCGTCGGCAGTCCGACGGGGCTCCTCACGACGCGCGATCTCTGCGATCCGTCACGGCGGCCGGAGTTCGAAGGGCAGGAGGTGGTCGACCTCGCGGGCGACGCGACCGGACGAACCACGCTCGCCTCGCTCCAGTCGCGTGATGCCACCCCCGTGCTTCGCGTGGCCCGCACAGAAGACGGCGGCAGGCTGTGGGAGGTGCCCCGCGAGGGTTTTGTGGGGGAGATCCCGTTGACGGTGGAGGTGGCGCCGTCGGACGGACGACGGGCGTACCTCACGTCCGTCGCGTGGGAGGGCGGCGCGAACACCCTACGGCGCAGCGACGATGGGGGGCGCACGTGGCGCGCGCTCGGGGTGCGCTTCGAAGGGAGGCCGTACCTCGCGGGGGTCGATCCGACGCGGCCCGACACCGTGTACGTGCGCGTCGAGCTCGGGCTGTCGTTCGATGGCGGCACGGTGACGGGCGGCACCGCGCTGCTGCGGAGCGACGACGGCGGCGACCGCTTCCGTGAGGTGGGGCGGACGCGCGGCCCGATGCTGGGCTTCGCGGTCTCCGACGACGGGCGCCATGTCTGGATCGGCGGACCCGGCGATGACGACGGCCTGCTGCGGAGCGACGACGGCGGCGCGTTCGAACGCGTGTCACCCGTGGGGGTGGACTGCCTGCGCTGGCACGCGGGGGCCCTCTACGCGTGCGAGACGCTCGGCGGGCGGATGGGGACGGCGCTCGTGTCGCGCTCGCGTGACCTGGGGGCGACGCGGGCGGTGATGGCACGGCTGGAGGACGTGCTGCCGCCGCCGATGCGCTGCCCGCAGGGATCGATCGTGCGAGGCTTCTGCGCCGATCGGTGGCCGGTGGTGCGGGCGATGGTGCTCGGGCAGGCGCGCGGCGACGGCGGGGTGATGGACGCGGCGGTGGGGATGGACGCGGCGCGTGACGCGGGGGGTGGCGGCGGTGGAAGCGATGGCTGCGATTGCCGCGCGCGACCGGGGAGAAGGGAGGGAGCGGGAGGGTGGTGGGCGCTCGCGGTGGGCTGGGCGGCGAGGCGTGGCCGCAGGCGGGGGTCAGCGCCCCCGCCGCGTCGCTGAGTGGGTCAGCGGCAGGCGCCGGCCATGCAGGTGGTGCCCGTCGGGCAGGCGCTCCCGCACATGCCGCAGTGGGTGTTGCTGGTCTGCGTGTCGACGCAGGCCGGCAGCATGATGCCGCCGCCCGCGCAGCGAACCTGACCCATCGGGCACGCGCCGCCGAGGGTGACGCAGTTGCCGAAGACGCAGGTCTGCGTGGCGCTGCACGCGCGACCGCACATGCCGCAGTTGAGGTTGCTCACCTGCGTGTTGGCGCACGCCGCGCCGCAGCGGGTCTGGCCCATGGGGCACACCGTCGAGCACGCGCCCGCGACGCAGCTCTGGCCGGTGGGGCAGGCGTTGCCGCACCGGCCGCAGTTGGCGGCGCTGGTCTGGGTGTTGACGCAGGCGGTGCTGCAGAAGGTGGTGCCCGGGGCGCAGGCGATGCCGCAGGTGCCGCCGACGCAGCTCTGGCCCATGGGGCAGGCGCGGCCGCACATGCCGCAGTTTGTGGTGCTGGACTGCACGTCGACGCAGGCGGCGCCGCAGCGGGTGAGGCCGGTGCCGCAGGTGCAGGCGCCCATCGCGCACGAGCCGCCCGTGCCGCAGGAGTTGCCGCAGGCGCCGCAGTTGGTGTTGCTGGTCTGCGTGTTCACGCACTGCGTCCCGCAACGCGTCTGGCCCGCCGGGCACGAGCAGGCGCCCATCACGCACATGGAGGCCGGCCCGCAGTTGTTGCCGCAGGCGCCGCAGTTGGTGTTGCTCGTCTGCGTGTTGACGCACTGCCCGCCGCCGCCGAAGGGCGCCGCGCAGAAGGTGGAGCCCGCCGCGCAGCCGCACATCCCGCCCGTGCAGACGCGGCCGTTGGTGCAGGTGGTTCCGCAGGCGCCGCAGTTGGTGTTGCTCGACTGGAGGTTGACGCACTGGGCTCCGCACTGGGTGGTGCCCGTGCCACAGACGCAGCGGCCGGCGTTGCAGACGCCGCCGCCGGTGCAGATGACGGAGCAGGCGCCGCAGTTGGTTCCGCTGGACTGGAGGTTGACGCAGACGCCGTTGCAGCTGGTGGTG
>JBILLV010000047.1:0-40720 GCA_044375895.1 Polyangiales bacterium
GTCCTCGACCCCACCCGCCTCACCGCCGGCCGCCTCTTGTACTGGAACCTCGACGGCGGCGCCTCGGGCCTCACCGCGGCCATCGTCGGGCAGCTTCACCGCGCGTGGTTCGTGTGGAGCGACGCCTCGGGCACGCGCTCGCCCAACGCCGACACCATGATCTCCCTCGGCCGCACGTACCCTTCGAGCGGGGGATCGCTCACGCTCGATGCGAGCGCTTCGGGGTGTCGGGCGGGTGCCGCGTGGTGCGTGCACATGACGCCCATCACGCAGCGCCCCCACGACCCCGCCAACGCCAGCGCGATGGCCGACTACAGCGCCTTCGACGCCGCGCACCCCGTCGCCACCGCCTGGCTCACCCGGACAAACTTCGGCGCGCCGTAGCGGCCGTCGCGCCGCGAACCCCGCGGGGAGCTCCGCGCGACCCTCCTTTTGCCCCCGTTGCGGCGTCAGTGCCCCACACGGCGCCCGCTTTCTGATATGACCCGCGCCCGCAGCCATGTCCCATCCTTCGGATGACCCTGAGAAGCCCGCAGAATCCGCGACGACCGACGCCCCCGACGCCCCCGTCGCCGAGGCCGCCGCCCCCGCCGTGAGCGACGAAGCCCCCGCGGCCGCCGCACCCGTCGAACCGCCCGCGCCGACGCCCCCCGCGGCCCCGCTCGAAGGCTCGCCGGAGAAGCCCTTCCGCCCGAAGAAGCCCGGCGTGCGCGACCTCGTGCTGACGCTCGTCGGCGTCGGCGGGCTCGCGGGCCTCATGAGCCTCCACGGGCACAAGCCCTGGGGCGTGCTCGTGGGCTTCCTCCTCACGCTCTGCGCGGTGCTCGGGCTCTTCGGCGTCCTCGGCGACTCGCCCCTCGACCTGCGCGGCGACGAGCAGTCGCCCGACAGCGACGACGCGCGCCCCTGGTGGCGCCGCGAGGGCGTGTGGGTCGTCCTCTTCGCGATGGCGCTCTACTTCCCGCGGGCGGGCTCCTTCGGGCTCTGGGATCCGTGGGAGACGCACTACTCCGAGGTCGCGCGGGAGATCCTCTCGCGCGACGACTGGATCACCACCTGGTGGGGCCAGGAGGGGTGGTTCATGTCCAAGCCCGTCCTCATCTTCTGGTCGAGCGCGCTGGGCATGGGCCTCGGCACGATGTTCGGGCTCAACATCTACCCCGACGGCGGGCCGCAGTTTCAGGAGTGGTGCATCCGCATCCCCATCTCCACCCTCGCCATCATCGCCCTCTACGCGCTCTACCGCGCCGTGGCGAGCGCGTGGGGCAAGCGCGCGGGGATGCTCGTCGCGATGGTGCTCGCCACGATGCCGCACTGGTTCTTCCTCGCCCACCAGGCGATGACGGACATGCCCTTCGTCGCGCCGCTTGTCACCGCCGTCGCGATGCTCATGCTCGCCGCCACCGCGGGGAGCCGCGTCGCGGCCGCGAAGCGCGTCACCCTCGGCGCGCTCACGCTGCGCTTCTCGCAGTGGCACCACGCCGTCGGCCTCACGCTCCTGCTCGTCGTCCCGCAGGTGATGTACCTCGTCACCCGCCCGATGGTCACGTCGTGCCCCGAAGACTCGCGCATGGCCCAGTGCGAGGAGATGCTGCGCAACAACCGCATCGGGTCGTTCCAGTTCCCGGTGGAGACGTACTACTACGGGTCGGCCTTCAACTCGTCGCCCGAGGGCCTCGCGTCGTCCGTCCCGGGCTCGCCCGGCTGGGAGCGCCTCGCCAACGTCATCCCCTTCTTCCCCTCCGCCGTGCAGGGGCTCCTGTGGACGGCGCTCGGCGCGCTGGCGATGTGGTTCCTCCGCCGGGAGCGGCGCGAGCAGCACCTGTTCTTCACGCTGTTCTACGTGTGGTGCGCGGTCGCGACGATGGGCAAGGGCCCCGCCGGCCTCGTCATCCCCGTCGCCATCGCTGGGGTCTACCTCATCGCCTCGGGCGAGTGGCGCCTCTTCCGCCACGCCCGCATCCTCACGGGCTCCCTGGTCTTCCTCATCGTCGGGATGCCCTGGTACATCGCCATCCTCGGGCGCCTGGGCAACGAGTTCTTCGACCGCTTCGTCGTCCACGACATCATCAACCGCACCGTGGTGGGCGTGCACGGCGACACCGGCTCCATCCGGTACTTCATGTGGCAGCTCGGCTACGCGATGTTCCCGTGGACGGGGCTCGTGCCGGTGGCGCTCCTCGGGTGGCGCCAGGTGGTGCCGCGCGACGCGACGCCCGAGCAGCGCGCCATCGCCACCATCGGGGTGTCGTGGTTCGTCCTCGCGTTCTCGCTCTTCAGCGCGATGATCACGAAGTTTCACCACTACATCTTCCCCGCCGTCCCTGGCGCGGCGGTGATGGTGGGCCTGCTCCTGCACCGCATGCTCGGCAAGACGAAGCTCTCCGACAACCCGCAGGCCGTCCCCTCGCTGGGCCTCACCTTCGCGGGCGTCGCGGCCCTCACCATCGGCGTCGCCAACTTCTTCGGCTCGCCCCGCGGGCTCATCCCGCGCGACGCCAACGGGGTCATCCCCGCGGGCTCGACGGGCCTCGGCTACGTCCTCGTCGCCGCCGGCGCCGCCATGCTCGTGGCCGCGTGGTGGATCACCCGCGACGAGAAGCCCGCGCCCGCCGAGAGCGACGAGGCCCGCGCCGCCGCGGCGAGCGAGATCGTCGCCGATGACACCGCCTACGGCCCCATGAGCTACGGCGCGATGGCCGTCGGCGCCGCCGCCGTGATCGCCTTCGTCGCGCGCGACCTCGGGTACCACGGCGCCTCGCGGCCCCCCGGGTACCAGCGCCTCCTCCAGCTCTTCACGTACCAGTACGAGCGGCAGTGGCCCAACCTCTCGCTCGACTACCACCCCATTCTCATCGGCTTCGGCCTCGCGGCGGTGCTCCTCTGCGCGGCGCTGGCGATCCACTCGGCCCGCGCCCACGCCGTCCGCGCGCTCGTCGCCCTCGCGGCCTGCTTCGCCATCTGGGCGCTCGATTTCTACCAGGTGGACGTGTCGCAGCACTGGTCGCAGCGCTCCATCTTCGATCGCTACTACGCGATGCGCCGCCCCCGCACCGACCTCGAGCGCACCGGCGAAGACGCCAAGTACCGCTTCGACCCGATGGGCGCCTACCAGATGAACTGGAAGGGCGAGAACTTCTACACCGGCGGCCGCGCGGCCATGCTCGACTGCGGCGACCTGCCCTTCTGCAACAGCCACCCGCAGAACCACATGCCCCAGTGGCTCGCCCAGCGCCGCGGCGAGCGCATCTTCGTCGTGACCGAGCGCTCGCACTCGGCCGGCGCCATCGGCCACATCCGCGCCACCGGCGGCGAGGCCCACGAGGTCACCACCGAGTGGGATCAGAACAAGTTTGTCCTCATCGAAGGCACCGTCGGGACCACCGCGCCCGCGGCCCGTCGCCCCGCCGCCCGCTGACGAGAAATCCGAGAGTCCACCCGTGAGCGCGCAGCCCCCTGCTCTCTCCTCGAAGCCCCGCGACCGCTGGATCGCGGGCCTCTCCCTCGCCGCCCTCGCCCTCTGGATGTCGCTCAAGGGCCACCACCGCGGCGGCGTGATCGTCGGCGCGGCCCTCACCCTCGGCGCCGTCCTCGGGGTGCTCGGGCTCCTCGGCGACTCGCCCCTCGACCCGCGCGGCGACGAGCGCCCCCTCGGCGAAGGCGACGCCCGCCCCTGGTGGCTCCGCGAGGGCGCGCTGGTGGTGATCTTCGGTGCCCTGCTCTACCTCCCCCTCGCGGGCGCCTTCGGGCTCTGGGATCCGTGGGAGACGCACTACTCCGAGGTCGCCCGGGAGATCCTCTCGCGCGACGACTGGATCACCCTCTGGTGGGCGCAGGAGGGGTGGTTCATGTCCAAGCCCATCCTCGTCTTCTGGATGGCGGCGCTCGGCATGGGCGCGGGCTCCCTCTTCACCGGGAGCAACTTCGTCGACCAGGCGCCGGGCGCGCAGGAGTGGTTCATCCGCGTGCCCATCGCGGGCCTCGCGATCGCGGCGCTCTACGGGCTCTACCGCGCGGTGGCGAGCGCGTGGGGCAAGCGCGCCGGGATGCTCGTCGCGATGGTGCTCGCGACGATGCCGCACTGGTTTTTCCTCGCGCATCAGGCGATGACGGACATGCCCTTCGTCGCGCCCCTCGTGCTCGCGATGAGCGCCCTGATGCTCGCCATCACCGCGCCCCCCGAGGCCATCGCCGAGTCGTATACGGTCACCGTCTTCGGCGTGAAGCTCCGCGTGTCGCTCTGGCACCTCGCGGTGGGCCTCGTGCTGCTCGTCTCGCTCCCGCAGATCACGTACCTCCTCACGCGGCCGCTGTCGCTCGGTTGCCCCGACGACGCCGACGTGGCGCAGTGCTCGATGGTCGCGCGCTCCAACACCGTCCTCAACGTCCAGCTCCCCTTCGAGACGTACTTCCTCGGCTCGGCGGGCAACTCGTCGGTCGAGGGCCTCGCGCAGAGCGTCCCCGGCTCGCCCCGCTGGGAGCGCCTCGGCAGCGTACTCCCCTTCTTCCCCTCGATGCTCCAGGGGGTGGTGTGGCTGCTCGTGCTGCTCGGGCTCTTCCCCACCTTCGCGCGCGAGCGTCGAACGCAGGCGCTCCACTTCGTCCTCTTCTACTTCTGGTGCGCCATCAGCACGATGGGCAAGGGACCCGCCGGGCTCGCGATCCCCGGCGCCGTGGCGCTCCTTCACTACGTCACGTCGGGCCGCTGGCGCGAGCTGCTGCGCATCCGCGTGGGCGTCGGCATCACGGTGTTCTTCGTCGTGGGGATGCCCTGGTACGTGGCCATCACGGGGCGCCTGGGCGGCGAGTTTCTCCAGCGCTTCGTCGTCCACGACCTCATCAACCGCGCGACCCTCGGCGTGCACGGCGACACGGGCTCCATCCGGTACTTCCTCTGGCAGCTTGGGTACGCGATGTTCCCGTGGTCGGGGCTGGTGCCGATGGCGCTGCTGGGGTGGCGCTTCGTGGTGCCGCGCCACGCCACCGACGCGCAGCGCGACATCGCCCGCGTGGGGCTCCTGTGGTTCGCGCTCGCCTTCACGCTCTTCAGCGCGATGATCACGAAGTTTCACCACTACATCTTCCCCGCCATCCCCGGGGCGGCCATCGTGGTGGGCCTCTTCCTCGACCGCGCGATGGGCGCCGCTTCGACCCGCGCGACGCCCTTCCTCGACCGCGCGCGCCCGCTGCTGGTGCAGGTCGGCGCGCTCGTCCTCGCGGTGGTGGGCGCCTCGCGGATGATGGGATCCTTCGGTGGGCGCGTGCCGACCGACGGCGTGCTGCACGCCAACGTGCCCGTCGGTGTGGCGATGCTCGTGGCGGCGGTTGGTGTGTGGGTGCTCGGGATGCGCCTGCACCGCGACGTCTACGGGCCGGAGAATGCCGGTGACAGCGCGGACGTCGACGCGCCCTTCACCGCCTCGGGGATGGGCGCGCTCGCGATCGGGGCGGCGGCGCTCGTCGCGTTTGTGACGCGCGATTTCGCCACCGCGCGGGGATCGGTGCCGGGCTCCGAGCGGCTCATCCACCTGTTCGTGTACAACTACGACCGGCCGTGGCCCTCGCGGGTGCTCGACTTCCGCGCCGACCTCTTCGGCTTCGGCGCGGTGGCGGCGGTGAGCATGGCGGCCCTGGCGGTGCATCGCGCGCGGCCCTACGCGGCCCGCGGGGTGGTGGTGCTCGCGGCGCTCTTCGCCGTGTGGGGGCTCGACATCTACATGGTGCGGGTGACGCCGCACTGGACGCAGCGCCCGCTCTTCGAGCGCTACTACGCGCGGCGCCGGCCCACCAACGTCGACCCGCGCTTCACCCACGACCCCATCGTCGCCCACCAGATGAACTGGAAGGGTGAGAACTTCTACACCGGCAACCACGTCGTGGCCGAGGAGTGCGGGCTGAAGTACTGCACCGGCGGAACGGCGGAGTTTCTGCGCGGGTACCGCGGGCGCCGGGTGTTCTTCGTGACCGAGCACTCGCGGCTCGGCGCGCTCCAGAGCACCATCCGCACGGCGGGCGGCGAAGGCAGGCCCATCAGCACCGACCGCGAGAACAACAAGTTTGTCCTCGTGGAGGCCAACTTCCCCAACGGAACCACCGGCAGCGGCGCCGCGCGCCCCGCGAGCCCGAGCTGGGGCGCGAAGTCCGCCCGCTGACAGGTCACGCACGGACGCGCCGGAGGAAGCCCCCCGGCGCGAGCGTCAGCAGCACGCGGTCTTCAAACTGCGGGTCGGCCTCCCAGCGCGCGTCCTCCGCGAGGAAGGCGCGCACCGCCGTGCCGGGGTTGTTGCCCTTCCCGTAGGGGCGCCCTTCGAACATCGCCGCGGGCAGGTCTTCCATCACCGTGTCGAGCACCACGGCGTAGCTCCCCTCCGTCACCAGCGGCGCGAGACGTCGCAGCTCGTTCGTGACGTGCGCGTGCGTGTGGATGAGGTCGAACACCGCCACCACGGGAGCCCGCTCGGCCGCCAGCGCCGCCACCTCGGCCACGACTGCCTCGTCGCCCGGGTCGCCCACGATCACGCGGATGCGCGAGGCGAGGGCGTGCCCACGAATCGCCGCCATCCCCTCGTCGCGCGGGTGCGGATCGACGGCCACCACGAGCCCGTCGTCGCCCAGCATCGCGAGGATCGACGCGAGGAAGATGGGCCCGCCCCCCGCCGCCACGCCCGTGTGAACCACGAGCTTCGGCCGCACCAGGGTGAGCACCTCCTGGAGGGCGATCATGTCGCCGGGCAGGTGATAGAAGCGCTCGCCGAGCCAGCGGTGCTTGTAGAGGTGCTTCGTGGGGGCTGCGGCCACGAGCCACTCCAGGCTCTGCGCGCGCATCTGTTCGTAGGGCCGGGTCATGGCGCGAGCGTAGGCGTTGCGTGGCCACGCGAGAAGCCCGTAGCGTCACCGCCCCGTGCGAAGCCCGACGGACGTCCTCACCGCGCACTACGACCTCCCCGGCGCGACCGTCACCGCCCTCCCGCGCGGGCACACCAACACCAGCTTCGCCGTCGACGCGCGCGGTCGTCGCCTCGTGCTCCGCGTCGCCTGGCCCGGCAAGCCCCTCGACGCCGTGCGCGCAGAGGAAGCTCTCCTCGACGCGCTCCTCTCGGAAAGCCGCTTTCCGCGCATCGTGCCGACGCGCGCTGGGGCTCGTCGCGCGACGGTCGACGGGCGCTTCGTCCACCTCTTCGAAGCGCTCCCGGGCGCGCACCTCACCGCGCCGCCGACCCTCGCGCAAACCCGCGCCGCGCTCGCCACCCTCGCCGCCCTCCACGCCGCGCTGTCGCCGCTCCCGGTCGCCTCCGACGATCCGCTCGCCTCCCTCCGCGCTCGCGGTGCGCGCGTCTTCGACGGCGATTGCACCCATTGGCCCGAGGAGGTCGTCGCCTCCCTCCCGCGGGTGCGTCGTCGCATCGACGCGGTGCTCTCCGCCGCGACGACGCAGCTCGCCGGGCCGCGCCCGCAATGGCTCCACGGCGACTATCACCTCGGCAACCTGCTCTTCGCGGGAGACGTGGTGACGGGCGTGGTCGACTTCGACGACTGCGGCGTCGGCGCGCCCGCCGTCGACCTCGCCGTCGCCCTCTACGCGCTCGCCCGCGACGCCGCCCACGAGCCCACGCTCCGCTTCGACCCCGAGCTCTGGCGCGCGGGCGCTGCGGCCTACGGGGCGACGTCTCCGTGGCGTGGGCCCGACCCGCTCGCCGAAGACCTCTTCTGCGCGCACCAGACGCTCCTCCACCTGGAGGCCGCGCGCCGCGGGCTCTGGGCGCTCACGCCGGGCATCGGCTTCTACCCGTGCTTCAACGCGCTCTGCGACGGATGAGCAGCGCGGCGATCGCGAGCAGCGCCACGATGCCGCCGCGCGATGACGTGGGCGAGGCTGCGCAGCCCGCGAAGAAGTTGCCCTTCGCGGGGTTGACGCACTTCTCGTAGGCGTTGCCGTCGGGCCGCCCCAGCGGGTCGAGGGCCTGGATGTTGAAGCACACCGGCCCGTCGGCGTCGGCGCCAGAGAGCCGGAAGGTGCGCTGGGCGCGGTTCACGATCGACGAGCCCGAGCGCTGGAGCCGCACCCGATCGCGCAGGCGAGGGCCGGAGATGTTCGGGCCGCGCGTCTGGTAGATGGCGTACTCGATGTCGATGTCGGGCCACGGGGTCGTCCCCGCGGCCATCACCCCCGAGCTCGCCCGGTCGAACTCCACGGTGATGTCGGCGGCGCCGGGGTCGCAGCGGTCGTCCGTGGCGTCGTTCGATTTCACCTCCGTCACGCCCGCGAAGAAGAGCTCCGTGGGGGCGCGGTTGGCGCCCGTGGTGAAGGAGATCGTCGCCATCCCCGAGCCGGTCTCGTTGTAGGAGACGTAATAGCGCTGGCCGGGGTCGAGGGTGCCGCCCGCGGGGTGCCACACCAGCTCGTCGCCGGCCACCGTCGCCGTACCGGGAACGCAGGGCGTCGTGGGGCCGTTGCGGGTGACGCACACGGTCGCCGGGACGGGGGTCGTGCCGAAGTACCGAAGGCGGATCGGGGAGTCGATGGGGACGCTGGTCCCCTGGTCGGCGGGGATGGAGTCGCGGAGGGTTCCGTCGATGACGACGTTGCCGCCGTCGACGTCGGCGTCGCCGCACTGCGCCATGGCGCTCGCCGGGAGGCACAGCGTCACGAGCAGGGAGAGGGCCGACGCGCGGAAGACGAGGGGGGACATCGCGGCGATCGTACAACATCGCCGGGCGCCGTCACCCCGCGTGCGATTGCGCGCGTCGACGCCCCTTCCGGTGTAGGATCTCCTCGTGCGTCGGAGCGCCCTCCCGTTGTGCGTCCTCTTCGCGCGCCTTCTGGCGGCGTGCGGCGACGGCAGCGTGTCGGGCGACCCCCCGGAGCCCGATCAGGACGCGTACTCCATCGCCCAGCCCGACGGCGACGATTGGAACGAGCTCGACGTCGGCTGCTCGCAGAAGGGCGGCTGCCCCGACGCCGCGAGCGGAGCCGACGCTGCGAGCGGAGGCGACGCGGCCGTGACCTCCGACGCCACGCGCCTCGACGTCCCCGCCGCCCTCGACCCGTGCCGCACGCGCGACGACGGGACCTACTGCGCCGCCCTCCTCGGCCTCCCGTCGACGGGCCTGCTGCGTTGTGTGGCCAACCGCGCGGGGCCCGTCACCGCGTGCATGGGCGGCTGCCTCGACCGGCCCGGCGCGACGGACGCGTGCCTCGACGACGCCATCGACCCCTGCTTCGACGAGCGCGACGGGCTCTACTGCGGCCGCTCGATCGGTGCATCCACGCGGCCCAACGACGGCTTCCGCTGCATGTACCGCCGCACGTCGTGGACGGGCCGCTGCCCCGGCGGGTGCACCGCGACGGCGGGCAGCATCACCTGCGCCCAGTAGGCCGTCACTCGCAGCGCGCGTAGAAGGCCACGGAGTCGACCGTCGCATCGGGGAAGACACGGGCGAGGGTGCGGTGCAGGCCGCCGTCGAGGCCCCGCGCCGCGCGCACGAGGAGGTTCTTCGAGCGCCCCTCGGGGTCGACGAAGCGGGCGTCGCGCCGCCACGCCACCTCCTCGCGCACCACCCGCGCTCCTGCGCCGCGCAGCAGCAACGATCGCATCGCGCCCCGCGAGAAGAACCACAGGTGCTCCGGGGGCTTGTACTGGTCCCAGCTCCGCGGCGCGAGGCGGGTGTTGACGCTGCCGAGCACGGGGACCACCACGCCGAGGACGCCATCCGGTCGCAGCCGCGCGCGCGCCTCGCGGAGCGTCGCGAGGGGGTCGGGCAGGTGCTCCAGCACGTCCCAGAAGGTGATGGCGTCGAAGCTCCCGTCGAGCGCGTCGAGCGAGGGAGCGACGCGGGGGGCGACCGCGGGTGCCATGCCCTGACGCGCCTCGGGGGAGGGCTCGACGCCGTGCGCCTCCCACCCGCGGGCGGCGGCGGCCTCGACGAAATAGCCCGCGGCGCAGCCCACATCGACGAGTCGCCCGAGACGGCGACGCGTCACCGAGGCGAGGGCGTCGAGGCGGGCGTCGGCCTTGCGGGCGGCGATGGATCGTTCGCGACCGAAGTAGTCGTCGTAGCCCGCGCCGTCGCCGGTGAAATACCCGCGCTCGTAGACGGCCCGGAGCGCGTCGGGGGAGGGCGTGGGCCAGACAAACTCCAGGTCGCATGCGGCGCAGCGGTAGATGGTGTGCTCGTTCACGCGAAACCGCGGCGGGCAGGCGGCGTCGCAGAGCAGGCAGCGGGCGCTCATGACACCCCCGCGGCGCGGAGAACCACCACGGCGAAGCGCTGCCCCACGGCCTCCCAGTCGAGCGACTCGGCGAGCGTGCGGGCCTCGCGGGCGCGGCGGTCGGCGGACACCGGGTCTCGCCACGCGTCGATGACGGCGGCGGCGATGGCGTCGGGCGTCTCGGCGAGGCGGGCGTGGACGTCGTCGCGCAGCGCGAAGCCCCGCGCGCCCAGCGCCGTGGTGACGAGGGGAACTCCCGCCGCCATCGCCTCGGGGACCTTGAGGCTCGACCCGGCCCCCGCGCGCAGCACGTTGACGTAGGCGCCCGCGCGGGAGAGCCAGGGGGCGGTGTCAGGGACGGTTCCGGTGACGGTGACGTGGGGGCCGGCGAGGGCGGCGACCTCGGGCGAAGGCGCCCGCCCGCACAGCACCACCCGCGCAGTGGGGTAGGTGCGTTGTACGCGGGGGAGCACCTCCCGCACGAGCTCGAGGGCGGCGGCGACGTTGGGGCCGTGGCTCATCGCGCCGACGAACAACAGCTCGCGCGACAGGCGGGCCGAGGGCGCGACGTAGACAATCTCGCGTGCGGCGACGCCGTTCTCGATGACGGTGACGTCGGGTCGCCAGCGGGCGATGTGGGCGGCGTCGGCGGCGCTCACGCAGGTGACCGCGTCGGCCTCGCGCCAGCATCGCTGCTCCCAGCGGGCGAGACGTTCGGCTTCGCGGCGGTCGTTGGGCCGGAGGGCGGCGGCGTAGGCGCTCTCGACGTTGTGCTCGTCGAGGACGAGGGCCGTCCCGCGGAGGCCCCGCGCGGTGGCGGCGGCGTAGCTGTGACACACCACCACGGCGCGGTAGGGGACGCGCGCGTGGGCCTGGCGCAGCGCGTGGCGGAGCGACCAGGGGGTGGCCTCGCGGACGCGCTTCGGAGCGGCGCTGGGGAGCGTCACGGGGAGCCCCGCGCCCCGCAGCACCCGGTGGCGATAGACGGACAGGGCGGCGGTGGGGTCGCCCGCCGCGGGGGCGATTTCGACGGGCCAGAAGCGGGCGTACAGGTCGACGGGGCCGTGGTGGGAGAGGGCGCGGGCGAGGCGGTGGATACGAATCCGGCCGCCGGTGTTGGCGGGCGCCGGGAGGTAGGGGGCGACCAGAGCGAACGAGGGAGGTTGCGTCAGCGCCACTGGACCCCCGGCGAAGCGTGCGTTAGATAGAAGTCGTCTCGGTCTGACACAAACATCACCCCAACCGGTTTGCCCGGTATTCACGGAGGAAGTAGCGATGGTTTCGCTCACGGACAAGGCTGCGGAGAAGGTCAAGGAGATCGCCGAGGCGGAGGGGCTCCACGGTCAGGGGCTTCGGCTGCAGGTGAAGGGCGGCGGGTGCTCCGGCTTCCAGTACGACCTCTACTTCGACGAGAAGCCCACCGACATGGACCAGGTGGTCGATTCGCACGGCATCCAGCTCTTCGTCGATCCCCTCTCGATCCAGTACCTCGAGGGCACCGAGATCGACTACGTCGAGGGTCTGCACGGCGCGGGCTTCAAGTTCGGCAACCCGAACGTCAAGGGCACCTGCGGCTGCGGCAGCTCGTTCTCGGCCTGATTCTCTCTCACCCCCTCATCCCTTCCAGATAAGCCCTCGCAGCGTCGCGCAGCGTGACGAAGGTGTACCCACGCGCGGTGAGGTCACCCACCACCCGCCGCAGCGTCTCCAGCTTGCGCGCCACCGGGATGCGCACGTCGAGCTGGTGCGGGCGCAGCGCGTCGAGCCCGTCGTCCGCGTCGAGCACGTCGATGCCGTGGAGCTCGAGGTTGACGAGCGGGCGTCCTGCGATCTGCGCGGTGAGGAGGCCCACGCGATCGGGGCCCGCGGCCATCACTGACGTGCCGATGTAGGGGAGACGCGCGAAGCGGGTGACGCCGATGGGGATCTCCAGCAGCGAGGCGCCGTGCGGGGCCGTGCGCCAGTAGGGGCGGGCGGGGACGTAGGGGTCGGCGGGGGCGGCGAGCACTTGCGGCGTGTCGACCACCGAGCTCGAACGGCGGCCCTGCGCGCGGATGAGGCCGATCTTGGTGGTCTTCGCGGCCCAGTACGCGGGGCAGGGGAACACCGAGCTGTCGTACGTCACGCCCTCGGCCGCGAGCACGTCGAACACCGCGTCGGTGATGGTGTAGCCCGGCGCGCGGAAGCCCACCGCCCGCTCTCCCGTGGCCCGCTCGATGGCCTCGACGCCGCCGCGCACCTCCGCGCGCACCGCGTCGTGTGTGAGCCGCGAGAAGTCGTAGCGGTGGTGCAGCGTGTGGTTGGCGAGCTCGTGGCCCGCCGCCGCGAGCGCCTTCGCACCGTCACGGGCGACGTCGTGGTCGAGGTCGCGGCCGATGACGAAGAAGGTGCAGGGGACGCCGAGCCCATCGAGGAGCTCCAGGTAGCGCGGGACGGCGCGGGCGTAGACGGCGTGGGCCGAGGCGTCGTCGGGCATCGGGAGCCCGTGGATCGCGTGGTAGCAGGGGATCTCGTCGAGGTCGACGGAGAGGGCGCAGAGCTTCATGGGGTGACGCGGACGTAGGCCGCGCCGCGCGGGCGTGTCAACCCGCGTGCGCGTCGGCGGAGGCGCTGGGGGCCTCGGCGGGGAGGTCGTTCCAGGTGGGCTGCTTGCGGCCGTGGCGGTTGACGACGGCGGGCGCGCGCATGCGGCCGAGGCCGTACACGAGGCTGTTGATCGCGAGCCAGCGGGCGGCGTGCTTCGCCTCGTTGAGCCGGCTGCCGTTGAGGTTCTTGCGGACGGTGGCGTCGGCGTGGCGGCGGGCGGCTTCGAAGGCCATGAAGAAGCGGTCGACGTTGCGCTCGGGCGAGCAGCGGTCGCGGGCGTGGCGGGCGGCCGTCGCCGCGAGGCCCTGGCGCTTGCGGGTGTTGCGCAGGAGCGAGACCACCGCGCGGCCGAAGCGCCAGTCGGCGGCGTCGATGTCCTTGGTGGGCTCGATGAGCATCCCGGTGACGTCGTGCTCCACCTGCTGGGAGACGCCCATGCCGTCGGCGAAGGCCACCACGGGGAGGCCGCACCAGAGGGCCTCGCTCACCACCTGGCCGTAGGTCTCCGACATCGACGCGTACACGAACACGTCCGCGTGCCGGTAGAACTGCGGCACCTGCGTCACCGGAAACTCCCCCGGGAACCAGCAGCGATCGGCCACGCCGAGCTCCGCCGCGACGCGCTGGAAGAGCTCGTGGTCGGGGCCGTCGCCCACCAGCGTGAGGGTCGCCTCGGGCACCGACGGCGCCACCCAGCGCGCGAAGATCCGCAGCAGCCGCTCGACCTCCTTCTCGCGCGTGTGACGGCACACCACCACGATGCGGTAGCCGCGGCGGAGGTGCTTCGGGAAGGGGTCGTTGCCCGTGGGGACGTCAAAGATCCGCGGCTCGACGTTGCGCGGGATGACGTGGATGGGCGCCGTCACGCCGAGGTCGCGCCAGTACTGCTCCAGGCCCTTGCAGAGCACCACGAGCCCGTCGCTGTGGTTGTACACGTCCACCGAGGTGCCCTCGGCGAGGCGGAGGAAGGTCTTCTGGAAGATCCGGTGCGCCGTCTCGTTGTGGTGGAGCGCCTCGGGCATCACCACCGGGTACACGCTCGGGATGTGCACCGTGTTGACGCACACGAGGGGCGTGCCCTTCGCCTGACGGAGCCACAGACCCAGCTCCATGAGCTCGGTGGCCGTCTGCCCGAGCACCACGTCGAAGTCCCACCCGCGCGCCTGCTGGAGCACGTTGTCGAGGGGGAGCGGGACGTAGAGCCCCGGGTGGTTGTGCATCGGCACGCTCGGCAGCGCGATGTAGCGCTCGGGCATGTCTTCGGGGCGCGCGTCGGGGTCGGCGGGGCCGATGACGGTCACCTCGCAGCCGCGCTTGCGCAGCTCACGGTAGAGAAACTGACACGCGAAGGTCGCCCCGTTGGCGTAGGGGAGGCGCAGGTAGTCGCTCAGGATCGCGACCTTCTTCGGCCACTCGCCCCCGCGTCCCCACCGGTTGTTCGTCGATCCGTTTCCGTCCATGGTCTGCTATGTCGCTCCGGCGCTACGCCAATGAAGATTGTCGATGTCACCGAGTTCTGGTCGGAGCGGGGCGGCGGCGTGCGCGCCTACCTGACACAACTGCTCCGCGAAGGGAAGGCTCGAGGCCACGAGGTGGCCGTCATCGCGCCGGGCGCCCGTGACGAGGTGCAAGCGCTCGAAGGCGGCCGCGTCGTCCGCCTGCGCGGCCCCGCGATGCCCTACGACCCCACCTACCACGCCCTCTGGAACCCCCGCGAAATTCGCGCAGCGATCGCTCGTGAAGCCCCCGACGTGCTGCAAGCCTCGTCGCCCTACGTGGCGGCTCTGGTGGCCACCTCGGTGCGGGACGTCGCGCTGCATTCTCTGGTGATTCATTCGGACTTCATCGACACCTATGCACGGCCCGTGCTCTCCCGCGCCTTCGGGGAGCGCGTCACGGACGTGGCGCTGGCCCCGCCCTGGGCGGCCCTCCGTGCCCTCACGGCACGCTGCGGCGTCACGGTGTGCGCGGGCGAATGGCTGGCGACAAAACTCCGCGACCACGGCTGCGCGCGCGTCGCGTGTGTCCCCTTCGGCATCCGCCACGAAGACTTCTCCCCAGGCCATCGCGACGAGGCGTTGCGCGCGGAGCTCCTCGACGCGATGGGCGTCGCGCGCGGTGGTGCGCTGCTCGCCGTGGTGGGGCGACTCGCCATCGAGAAGCGGGTGGGGAAGGTCTTTCAAGCCCTCGCGTCGCTGCGGACTGAACATCCGCTCGGGGTGCTGGTGCTCGGCGACGGCCCCGAGCGAACGAAGCTCGAAGGGCTCGCGCGGCGCCTCGACCTGCCCGTCGCCTTTCAGGGCTTCGTGACCGAGCGCTCCCGCTACGCCCAGCTCCTCGCGAGCGCCGACGCCCTCGTGCACGGGTGCCCCTGCGAGACCTTTGGCTTCGCCGTGGCCGAGGCGCTGGCGTCGGGGGTGCCGACGGTGGTTCCTGATGGGGGAGGTGCGTCGGAGTTTGTCGAAGCCGCCTGCGGTGAGCGTTACGCAGCCGAAGGAACGTCGGTGGACATTGCGGTAGCCACCCAGCGGCTACTGCGACGGCCACGCAATCCGTTGAGCGAGGCGGCCTTTCGTGCGTCGCGGCGGGTGGGCCGGGCCGACGCCCACTTCGACGCGCTCTTCGCGCTCTACCGTGCGAGGCTCGCGGGGTGATCCAGGTATCGATTCACGACGTGTCGCCGCGGTGGCGGGCGGAGGTGGAGACGGCCCTCGGGTGGTGCCACGAGGTGGGGGTGAAGCCCGGGCTGCTGGTGGTGCCCGACTTCCACCACGGCCATGCGCTGCTCGACGACGCGGCGTACTGCGCGCGGCTGCGGTCGCTCGCCGACGATGGCCACGAGGTGTTTCTCCACGGGTACTACCACCTCTCGCCGAGCGGCCGCGGCGTGGGGCACTTCCTCGCGCAGCGCGTGGCCTCCGCGGGGGAGGCCGAGTTTGCTGCGTACGAGCGCGCCGAGGGGGAGGCGCTGCTCGACCGGGGCCTCGCGGTGCTTCGAAGCGCGTCGCTCCCGGTGCACGGCTTCATTCCGCCCGCGTGGACGCGTCGCCCGTGGCTCCTGGGCGCGCTCGCGTCGCGGGGGCTCGACTACACCGAAGACCAGCTCTTCGCCTACCGCCCCGTCCGCGGCGAGCGGGCGCTGCGGCCGGCGATCAACTACGCGAGCCGCACGTGGATGCGGCGGGCGACCAGCGTGGCCTACGCGCGCCTTGCCCGCGGGTGGCACGCGGCGGGCGTCGGGGTGCGGGTGGCGATCCACCCGGCCGACCTGCACCACCCCGGGCTGGTGGCCGAGACGCGCGCCCTCCTGGCGTGGGCGAAGGGGCGGACGACGGACTCGGTGCGGGCGCTCTTCCCGTAGTACCGTCGCGCCCCCATGAGCGAACCCGTCGTCACCGTCGAGGCGCGCGAGCACGTGCTCCGCGTCGGCATCCAGCGCCCCGCGAAGCGCAACGCCTTCAACCTCCAGGTGCTCCGCGAGCTGTCGGAGGCGTACACCCGCCTCGAAGACGACGCCGAGCTCCGCTGCCTGCTCCTCTTCGCCCACGGCGATCACTTCTCCGCGGGGCTCGACCTCGCCGAGGTGGGGCCGCACGTCGCCGCGGGGGGCGGGCTCTACCCCGACGGGGGCGTCGACCCCTTCGGTCTCTTCGGCCGCAAGCGCCGCAAGCCCGTGGTCGCCGCGATGCAGGGCTACTGCTACACGGTGTCGGTCGAGCTCGCCCTCGCGTCGGACGTCGTGGTGGCCGCGCGCGACGCCCGCTTCACGCAGTTTGAAGTGCGCCGCGGCATCATGCCCTTCGGCGGCGCCACGCTCCGCTTCGCGCGCGTCGCGGGCTTTCAAAACGCGATGCGCTACGTGCTCACGGGCGACTTCTTCGACGCCGTCGAGGCCCAGCGCCTCGGGCTCGTGCAGGAGGTCACCGAGCCGGGCGGGCAGTTCGAGCGCGCCCTCGCGATCGCGGAGACCATCGCGCGGCAAGCGCCGCTCGCGGTGCAGGCGTCGCTGGCCAACGCCCGCATGGCCGTGGAGCAGGGGCACGAGGCGGCCCTCGCGGCGATGATGGACGAGGCCCGCGCCCTCATGGTGAGCGACGACGCGCGCGAGGGGATGCTGTCCTTCGTCGAGCGGCGCGAGGCGAAGTTTACGGGGCGGTGAGCCCGAAGACGCGGCGCGCGTTGCCCGCGAGGAAGAGCGCGCGCGCCTCGTCCGAGAGCCCGAGGGCGTCGAGGTCGGCGAGGCACTCGGCGGGCGTGATCATCGGGAAGTTGCTGCCGAAGAGAACCTTCCGGCGGCCGTGGCCCTTCAGGTAGTCGACGAGGTCGCGCGGGTAGCGGCTGGCCTTGTACGCCGACGTGTCGATGTAGACGTTGGGGTACTTCGTCGCGAGGGCGATCATCTCCACCGTCCACGGGTACCCGATGTGCCCGCCGACGATGGTGAGCTCGGGGAAGTCGAGCGCCACCTCGTCGAGGTACGGGATGGGGCGACCGGGCTCCGACGCCCGCAGCGGACCGGCGTGCCCCACCTGGAGGCAGAAGGGGATGCCGAGCTCCACGCACTCGGCGTAGAGGGGGTAGTAGCGTCGGTCGTTGGGGGGCAGGCCCCAGAGCCACGGGAGGATGCGCAGCCCCCGCAGGCCGAGCGTGCGCACGCAGCGACGGAGCTCGCGGACGGCGGCCATCGGGTGGAGTACGTCGACCGACGCGACGCCGACGAGGCGCGTGGGGTGCGCCCGCACGAGGGCCGCGACGTGGTCGTTGGAGAGGAGTTCGCCCTCCGGGCCCCACCACGCGGAGACGAGCGCGCGGCTCACCCCCGCGGCGTCGAGGGCGCCGAGCGTGAGGGCGTCGGGGATCTCATCGGGGATCGCGCTCGGGTCAAAGCCCCGCCAGCGGTTGAGCGAGGCGAACATCGGGTGGCGCGCGAAGGCGCCCGTCGGGTGCTGGATCCACGCGTCGATGATCTCAGGGGCCGCGGTCGACATCGCCGGAGGGTCGGTCGACCGTGCGACGGGCGTCAAGCGAAGGGTGCGGCGTGCGCGCGCTGCGTGCGTGTCGTCGCACCCGGTGCGCGCGGGGCGTGGAGAGAGCGCGGGAATGTGTGGGGCACGGCTCGTGCGATGGCGCCGCGACGTCGTGGTGTCGGAGCGCCCAGGTGATGTGTAGGTGGTGGCCGTTCGCTTGCGCGGCGTGGCTGGGGCTGGCCGCGTGCGAGGGGCCGCCGGGGCCTGCGGGTCCGCCGGGGCCGCCGGGGAGCGGGATCGACGCGTCGGTGATCGCCCCCGCGGACGTGTCGAGCGAGCGCGACGCGGGGGACGTCGACGACGCGGCGGACGCGCGCCCGGACGTGGCGGCGGACGACCTCGGGCGCCCCGACCCGCGCCTCGTGTGCCAGAGCTGTCACCCCGGGCTGGACGTCTCCGCGCTCAACCTCATCGCGCTCCACGACCCCAACGCGCGGCGCTACAACCGCAACTGCCTCCACTGCCATCAGGACATCCTCAACCGCACGACGCTCGACCCGCGGGTGACGGAGATCCACCGGCGGATGCTCCCGCACACGGGGACGTGGCGGGGGTCGCCGCGCAACGAGGACTGCATCTTCTGCCACGCCGCGGTCGACCTGAGCGGCGAGCGCTCGGCGGCCCACCTGCGGCGCCAGGTGTCGACGCGCGCATGCACCGGGTGCCACAGCAGCGGCCGCTGGGACTACTACCTCCCATGACGCACACGGACGGAGCGACGCGCGATGGACGGACGTGAGGGCGGGCGCGACGGCGTAAGCCGCCGGGACTTCTTGAAGGTGGCGGGCCTCCTCGGAGCGGCGGCGGCCGGCGCTCGCACCGTGCTCCGGGCGCGCGACGTGCGGGCCGACCCCGACCCGCCGAGCGGCGACGCGGACGTGGTGTTCATCCACTCGACCTGCCAGATGTGCGACAGCGGCTGCGGGCTCAAGGCGAAGGTGCGCCGGGGGCAGCTCCTGAAGCTCGATGGGAGCCCCTACCACCCGCACAACCGCGGCGAGGACGAGCGCGTCCCCTTCGCGCGGACGCCGGTGGAGTCGCGGGCCCAGTTCGGGAGCTTCTGCGCGCGGGGGCACGCGGGGGTGCAGGCGCTCTACGACCCGCAGCGCGTGCAGCACCCGCTCAAGCGCGTCGGGCCGCGGGGCTCGGGGCGCTGGGAGGTGGTCACCTGGGCGCAGGCGTTCGCGGAGATCGGCGCCCGCATCAACGCGCTCATCCCCTTCGACGAGAGGCTCACGCGCGACATCGACCCGGCCGCCCCCGACCTCGGGAAGATCGCCAACCAGCTCGTGTTCGCGTCGGGGCGATCGGCTGATCCGGCCCTCGCCGCGCGCCTCTTCCAGTCGGGCTACGGCACCGTGAACCACGCCCTCGACGAAGCGTCGCTGCGCGAGGGGAGCCGCCGCGCGGGCCACGCGCTGATGACGCGGGATCACGTCTCGGGCGCGCCCGGCGTCGAGCGCTTCGCCCCCGACCTCGACCGGGCGGCCTACGTGCTGGTGTTCGGCGCCGACCCGGTGGCGTCGAGCCCGCCGCTGCTCGCGCGCAAGCTCGCCGCGCTGCGCGACCCCGCGCGGCCAGGGGGCGCGGGGCGGGTGGTGGTGGTCGACCCGCGCCTCTCGCACAGCGCGGCGAAGGCCGACCAGTGGGTCGCGGTGAAGCCCGGCGGCGACGCGGCCCTCGCGCTCGGCATCGCCCGCGTGATGCTCGCGGAGGGGCGCTTCAACGCCGCCTACCTCGCGCGCGCCAACCGGGGCGCGGCGGCGGGAGACGGCTGCTACACCGACGCGACCTGGCTCGTGATCGTCGAGCCGGGGCATCGCCGCGAGGGGCAGTGGCTCACCCCCGCGGAGGCTGGGCTCTCGGCCGTGATCGACGCGCGCCACCCGGTGTGCGTCCGAGCGGCCGATGGCGTCGTCGTGGAGGTTCCGCTCAACGCCGCGGCGCCGCCCGTGGTGGGCCGCCTCGAACCCGTCGATGCAGGGAGGGACATCGTCACCGTCAACGGGCTTCGTTGCCGCTCGGCCTTCGCGGTGTACCGGGCGGCGGTGTTCGAACACGGGCTGGCGGAGTACGCGGCGCTCTCGGGCGTCGACGCGGCCGTGATCACGCGGCTCGCGATGGACTTCACCGCGCAGGGCCGGCGCGCGTCGGCCTGGGCGGGCGGCGGGGCCACGCAGGGCACCCGTGGGACGTACACGCAGCTCGCCGTGATGGCGCTCAACTGGATGGTGGGCAACGTCGACGCCGCGGGCGGCCTCATGCGCGGCGGCGGCGGCTGGTCGGAGCGGCGCGCGGCGGGCGGCGTGGACACCGACGCGGTGGCGGGAGCGGCGCGGCCGACGGGGCCGAGGATCGACCGAGCGGGCGCCGAGTACACCGCGGAGAAGTCCTATTTCACAGGGTATCCCGCGCCTCGGGCGTGGTTCCCCCTCGCGCCTGGGGGAGCCCATCAGGAGCTCGTCCCGTCGATCGCCCAGGGGTACCCCTACCCGATCAAGGTGCTCATCACCTCGGGGAGCGACTGGCCCTACGCGGTGCCCGGCGGCAAGGCCGTGTGGGAGCGCGCCGTCGCCGACGAGACCGCGCTCCCGCTCCTGGTCGCCATCAGCACGGTGCTCGGCGAGGCGGCCACGTGGGCCGACTACGTGCTCCCCGACACGACGCACCTGGAGCGGTGGGGCTTTCCCGAGGTGAGTACAGCGGTCGCGGCGCAGGCCACCTCGCTGCAACAGCCCGTGGTGGGCGCGTACGACAGCGTCACCCTCGGCGGCGACGGGCGGTGGAGCTTCGACCCGACGGCGCGCAACGAGTACGCCCCCCTCCTCCCCGACACGAAGATGCACGGGGACATTCTCATCGGCCTCGCGAAGGCCATCTCATCGCGCTTCCCGGGCGTCGGCGTCAACGGCTTCGGCCCCGGGCTCCCCCTCGATCGGGCGTGGGATTTCTACCGCCACCAGGTCGCCAACGTCGCGCGCAACGTCGGCCCGAGCCTCACGGGGGCCGCCCTCACCGCCGCGGACATCGTCGCGCGCGGCGGCGCCTTCGCGGCCCCCGGGAGCGGCTACGACCCGACGAACCCCGCCCTCCTCGCCCGCCGCCACGGGTCGGTTCTCCACTTCTACGCGCCCGAGCTCGCGGCGACCGTGCACGCGATCACGGGGCGGCGGTTTCGCGGCGTGGCGCACCACGACGGGGTGCGACGGCTCGACGGTGGGCTGGTGCGCGACGGCGCCTTTCCCCTGCAGCTCGTGACGTACACGCCGGCGTCCCGGGCGCGGGAGCACGTCGGCGCGGGCGCGTGGCTCGCGGGCCTCCAGCCCGCCAACCGGGTCGAGATGACCGAGCCCGACGCCCGCGCGGCGGGGGTCGAGACGGGCGATCGCGTGCGGATCAGCTCCGCGTCCAACCCCGTCGGCGTGGTGGGGGTGGCGAAGGTGATCCGCGGGCTGCGGCCGGGCGTCGTCGCGGTGGCGCTGGGCTTCGGGCGGTGGGAGGGCGGCGCGCGCTCGCACCTCGTCAACGGGCGAGCCACCGCGTACGACCCGGTGCGCGGCGCGGGCGTCAACCCCGCCCCCGTGATGCGCCTCGACGACACGATGGGGGACGTTTCTCTGCAGGACCCGGTGGGCGGGGGCTGCTCGTTCAGTGACACCTGGGTGCGCGTCGAGCCCGTCGCGGCGCGCTAGCGGAGGAGGAGCGGACGATGCCCCAGTTTGGTTGGACCGTGGACCTCCGTCGCTGCGTGGGCTGCGACGCGTGCAGCGTCGCGTGCAAGGCGGAGATGAACACCGATCCCGTGAGCTCGCCCCTCGTGATTCGAAACGGCCACCCCGTGCAGGTGAACTACCGCGCCGTGCTCACGGTCGAGGGCGGTGACTACCCCAACGTCACCACGGTGTTCGTGACGGCGGCGTGCAACCACTGCGCGTCGCCCGCGTGCCTCCCCGCGTGCCCCGTCGGCGCCATCACCAAGGACGCCGCGACGGGCCTCGTGCAGATCGCAGCCGCCACCTGCGTGGGGTGCAGGTACTGCGAGTGGGCGTGCCCGTATGGGGCGATCCAGTTCAACGAGCGGAGCGGCAAGGTGGAGAAGTGCACCGGCTGCGCCCACCGCCTCGCGGAGAACCTCGCGCCCGCCTGCGTCGCCACCTGCCCGACGGGGGCGCTCCAATTTACGCGCGACTTCCGCCCGACGACCTCCGAGCCGCCGGAGGGCTTCGCCGACCCATCGCTCACCCGGCCCTCGATTCGCTTCCTTCGGCCGTGAACGACGACGCCGTCCGCCGCGACCTCGCGCGCCTCCTCGCGGCCCTCTTCCTCGCGCCGCCCGATGCGCCGATGCTCGACGCGCTGCAGCGCCCCGAGACGCGCGAGGTGCTCGCCGCGCTGCTCGGCGCCGCGGCCGGGGAGGCCCTCGACGCCGTCGCGACCGAGCGCTGCGACGCGGGGCTGCGGGCGGAGTTCTTCGCCGTCCTGGCGGTGCCGGGGCCGCGGTACAAGGCACCCTTCGAGTCGGTGTACTGCGACGTGCGCGCGATGGAAGATGGGCTGGTGGGCGGGCTGCTGTTGGGCGAGTCGGCCGAGCGTGTGGCGGATGCGTACGCCCGCGCCGGGTTCGCTCTCGATGTCCCCGAGCTGCCCGACCACCTCGGGTGCGAGCTCGCCTTCCTCGCCGAGCTCCTGGCGCGGGTGGGCGATGTCCCCGACGCGCGCCGCGACGCCGCGGACTTCGCCAGGGCCCACCCCGGCCGCTGGATCGGCGCGTACGCCGCCCGCCTCGCGGCCGACCCCGAGGCGCGCCTCTACCCCGCCCTGGCGCGACTCGCGGAGGCGCTGGTGGGCGACGTCGCGCGGGGCGGGCGCGCGCGGCTCCCGGTGCTCGCTACGTAGGCTCGCCGCCGTCGCGCGGGAGCGTCGCCCGCATCGCGTTGAGCGCGCGGAGCACCGTCGCGTAGCGCCGCATCACGTCGCGGGCCCGGCCCGTGGCCACCTCCACGTCGACGTCCCGCGTGGCCGCGACCGTGGCGGCCCGCAGGAGCTCGGTGAGGTCGTCGTGGAAGCGCCGCAGCTCCTCCGCGGAGCCGAACCGTAGCGCGCGTTGCTCGTCGTCGTATTTCATCGTCCCACCGGGCCGAAAGGGTGGCACGACTGGCACCGCGGCGCGTCGGGGAAGTGCTGGGCGCGGTTCGCGTGGCACGTCAGGCACTGCGCCCGCCCGGGGGGCGCCGTCCCGTGCGACGCGTGGCAGTTGGCGCAGGTGCCGTGCGCGGGGTGGCCGTGGAGCAGCGTCGCCGTCGCCCGCGCGTGGCAGCTCGCGCAGGTGGGGGCCGTGAGCCCCGGGCGCTGGTGGCAGTTGGCGCACGCCTGATGCGCGGGGGCGGCCGTCTGCGCGGCGGCGGCCTCGGCGGTGTGGCAGCTCGCGCAGCGCGTCCACCAGCCCGAGGGGCTCGACGGGCGGTCGAGGTGGGGCGCGTGGCACTGCGTGCAGGCGGCGTGACGTCCCGTGTGCGAGGGCGCGCTTTGCGCCGCGTGGCAGCTCGCGCAGGAGGCCGTGGGCGTCGGGCCGTGGGCGCTGTGGCAGCCCTCGCAGCGGCCGCCGTGGGGCGAGTCCGCGGGCCACGTGCGGGCGCTCGTCGCCGCCTGCGCGTGGCACGACCCGCAGCGCTGGAGCGCCTCGCGCGCAGGGCGGTGGGGCGCGTGGCACGAGGCGCAGTCGGCGTGGGCTGCGCCGCGACCGTTGGCGTGGACCCCCGCGTGGCAGGTGGCGCACGCCGTCCCGCGCGCGGGGACGTTGTCGTGCGGCGCGTGGCACTGGGTGCAGGCGCCCCGGTGGCTGTCCGTGGGCGCCGCGGCCTGCGTGTGGCAGCGCGCGCACGCGGCCTGCGCGGCGGCGGGCGTCGCGCCGTGGGGGGCGTGGCAGCTCGCGCAGTCCTGGTGCGCGGGCGCGGGGCGGGGGGCCACCGAGCGGACCTCCGCGGCGTGACACTGCGCGCAGCGGGCGGCGCTCGCGGCGGGCGGGCCGTGGGGCGCGTGGCACGAGCGGCAGTCCTGGTGCGACGCCGGGCCGCGCTCGACGGCGCGCGCGGGGGCCGCGTGGCAGCGCGCGCACGCGTCCGACGACGGGGGCGTCGGGCTGTGGGGCTGGTGGCACGAGAGGCAGTCGCGGTGCTGCGTCGTGGGGGCGGCGCGCGCGGCGGCGGCGGGCGGCGCGTGGCAGGCGCCGCAGGTGGCGTCGTCGGGGCGGGGGCCGTGCGGGTCGTGGCAGCCGACGCAGGCGTCGTGCGCGGGGGCCTCACGCGGGAGCGCCGCGGACTGCGACGCGTGGCAGCCGCGGCAGTCGTCGACGCGCGCCGTCCAGGTGTGGGGGCGGTGGCAGCTCGCGCAGACCCCCTCGTGCGGACCCGGCGGTCGCGGCGGACCCGCGGTCACGCCCCCGTCCCCGCGGGCGTCGGGGACGGCGCGCGCGGCGCCGGCGGCGAAGGTGATCCACGGGGCGAGGCGACCCGGCGTGGGGGCGGCGCCGGGACGTCGCTGCGGCGGGGGCGCGTGGCAGCGTCCGCAGTCTGTTCCCGCGCGCTCGCGCTCGGCGTGGACCGCGTGGCAGCCGAGACAGCCGCGATGACCCGCGGGGCCGGCGGCGACCTCGGCGGCGATGGCCCCGCGGTGGCAGCTCGTGCAGTCGCCGTCGGCGGGGGCGGGGGCGGCGGGGCCGCGGTGTGGGTTGTGGCAGCCGCCGCAGTCCATGGCGCCGTGCACGCGCGACGGGCCGACGCGGGCGGCGTGGGCGGACGACGGCGGCGCGGGGGAGGCGCCCGCGCGGAAGGCGTGGCACTGCGCGCAGGAGCCCTCATCGCGCGGCTCGGAGCGCAGCGGGACGTCGGCGTGGCACGCGGCGCAGCGCTCGCTGGCGCGGGGCCGATCGTGGAGCGAGGTCGCGTGGCAGCGGACGCAGTCGACGGCGTCGGCGCCGACGGCGTGACGGCGGTGCCCGTCGGTGCTCATGAGTCGCCGCCAGGCGCCGGCTCGTTGCTGGTGGCACGACGCGCACCGCTCCGGCGCGACCCCGCCGTGACCGCTGCGCGCGCGCGAACCCGTGAGCGCGCGCGCCAGGAGCCCCAGCCGCTGCGGCGCCGTCGTCCGGTGGCAGGCGGCGCAGGCCATCGCGGCGTGGCCCCGGGCGTGGGCCTGCGCGCCCGTGTGGCAGCGGGCGCAGAGGTCGTCCGAGCGCGTGGCCCGCTCGGCGCCCGCCAGGAGCGCGGCGACCGCGAGGAGGAGCGCGACGAGGGCTCCCCACCAGGGCCGCGGGCGTGACGGGGCGGGGGCGGTCACGGGCGCTCCGTGCTCCGCGCGCGCAGGGCGAGCAGGAGGCTCAGCGCGAGGAGGAGGGCCACCGCGGGGGCGGCCGCGCGGCGCTGGCGGTCGCGGTGCGAGAGCGTGCGGCGGACGGCGTCGCGGGCCGCGCGGGCGGGGCGGGTCACCTCCGCGGCGGCCTCTCGCACGCGGGCCTCATCGAGCGTGTGGAGGGTGACGTCGAGGCGCGAGCGGGCGGCGCGGGCCTCGTCCATACGCGCGCTCGCCTCGGGGACGGTGAAGCCCGCCCGGTCGGCGCGGCGGAGCGCGTCGTCGGCGTCGTCGAGCGCGCGGACGGCCGCCGCGCGCAGCCCGTCGAGACGGCCCGCGGCCTGGAGCTCCCGCTGCGCGCCGCCGTGGCAGCGCGCGCACGACGTCCCGGCGCCGAGCGGCGCGCCGGCGGCCTCGCCCACGCCGTGGCTCCCGTGGCACTGGACGCAGCCGCTGAAGCCGAGGCGCGCGAAGGGAGCGGCGTGGGGGCTGCGGGCGAAGGCGTCGGCCTCGTCGCGGTGGCACGCGCTGCAGCGGCCGTCGGCTCCGCCCGCCTCGCGGTACTCCCCGTGGGCGCCGTGGCAGCTCGCGCAGCTCGGGGCCTGCGCGTCGCCCCGCTCGTGGAGGGCCCGGCCGTGGACGCTCGTCCGCCACGCCGCGGGGGCGTCGGACGACGGTCGCGGCCCGCGCACCGCGTCGGGACCCGTGTGGCACCGGCCGCAGGTGTCGGCGACGCGGGCGGGGTGGACGGCCGCCGCGGGGTCGGCGACGGCGCGGACGTCGTGGGCGCCGTGGCACGACACGCACGACGGGGCGCGGGGACGTCCCTCGGCGACGGCGCGGCCGTGCGCGTCGGCGCGGAAGAGGGCGAGCTGGTCGGTGGGGAGCGTCGCGCTCGACCGTCGGACGAAGCGGGCGTCGGCGTGGCAGGCGCCGCAGCGCTCGGTGGCGGCGGCGAGGGCCGGGCGCGCGAGGAAGCCCGCCGCGAGGTCGTGGGCGCCGACGGTGGGCTCGTCGGGGCGACCCCCGTGGCAGCCCGCGCAGCCGACGCGAGGCGCGCCGTGGACGCTGGCGGCGACGGCGACCGCGGGGTCGCGCAGCCGCGGCTCACGGAGCGAGGCGTGGCAGGGGGCGCAGCGCTCGTCGGCGCGGGCGAGGGCGGCCCCGAGGCAGAGCGCCAGAGCGATGGCGAGTCTAACGGAGGAGCGCAAGGCCCATCACCCCCAGCAGCGCGGCGTAGACGACGAGCCCGAGCCAGCGACCGACGCCGTTGCCCGCGCGGTCGAGGAGCGGGAGCGAGAGGGCGCCGACGGCCCCGAGGGCGGCCACGGTCACGAGCACCGTCGCCCCCGAGGCGCCGAGCATCCGCGCCGGCGCCGCCCGCAGCAGCGCGTCGAGGGGCGCCATGAACCACGACGGCCGCAGGTCGCCCGCCGACGGGAGGCCCGGCGCGGGCGCGGCGCCGAGCGGCGCGGGCAGCCAGAGCGCGACCGCGAGGAGAGCGCCGAGGGAGGCCGTGGCGAGGGAGGCGCCGCGCAGCGCGAGGGTGGGGACGACCCGCGGTCCGTCGCCGGTGGGCTCGCGCGCGACGCGGCCGAGCGCGTGGAGCGCGAGCGTCGCGGCGGTGAGGGCCCACAGCGCGGGGAGCGCGCCGACGTGGAGGCCGTACACCCGCACGAGGTCGGTGGCGCCGGGGCGGCCGAAGGCGAGCGAGCGGAGGAGCGATCCGACGAGGGGGAGGCGCGCGCAGGCCTCGGCGGCGACGGAGGCGTCGAGGGCGGCCCGCTGCGTCCACGGGAGGAGCGAGCCGGTGAAGGCCGACGCGAGCGAGGCGAACCACGCGACCACGAGGCCGACCCACGCGACCTCGTGCGGGCGTCGGTGCATCCCCGCGGCGAGGGCGGCGCCGAGGAGCGCGAACACCGCCGCCACGAGCCCGTGCGACCCCCACGCGTGGAGCGATCGGACGAGCTCGCCGTACTCCACGCGCGTCACCACCCGCTGCACCGACGCGCGGGCCGCATCGGCGTCGGGCCGGTAGTAGAGGGCGAGGAGCGCGCCGGTCGCCACCTCCGCGGCCAGCAGCGACGCCACGAGGGCGGCGAGGGTCGCGACGACGGCGCCGCGCCCGTCGAGGTGGGCCGCCCGGAGCCTGCGCCAGAGGGCGTCGGCGGGGTAGCGGGCGTCGAGCCAGGTGGGGGCGGGGGTCAGGCGTTCCACGCGCGCCTCCGCTCGATGACGACGGCGTCGCCCGCGTCGGTGACCTCGAAGCGGGCGAGGGGAGACGGCGGCGGCCCCGCGAGCACGCGCCCGTCGGCGGCGAAGCGACCGCCGTGGCACGGGCACACGAGCTCGCGCGCCGTCCGCTCGAACCGCACGGCGCACCCGAGGTGCGTGCAGCGGGCCGAGAGCGCGCGGATCTCCCCGCCCGGCAGCGCGATCACGACCACGGGCTCGTCGCCCACCACGACGAGCTTCGACCCGGCGGAGGCGACCTCGGCGCGGGGCACCGTGGCCGACCCCGCGGCCGCCCGGTCGTCGGGGGGCGAGGCGAAGCGGACGGCGGCGCTCCCGACGGATGCGACGGCGCCGCACGCGGTCGCGGCGATGGCGCCGTCGAGGAGGCGCCGCCGGGCGGGGTCGGGAGGGGGCTGCGGGTCGTCGCTCATCGGGTCATCTCCGGCGGTCGTTCAGAAGGAGCCCGCGTGGCAGGCGAGGCAGACCGCGTGCTGGCTTCGGTCGAGGCCCGCCGCGAAGCCCGGCGGGTGGGGGTTGCCGGCGCCGCCGCCCGCGCGGTGGCACGGGGCGCACGTGCGCACGGCGTCGGCCTCGTGGCACGACGCGCAGGCGAGGAGGTCGCGCCGCGCCGCCCGGGCGTGGCTGCGCGGCGAGAGCGGGTCGAGCCAGCCCACCGGGTGCGTCGCCCGCGGACCGACCGACCCGCCGATGCCGCTCGTGCGGTGGCACTCGTTGCACGTGTCGACGCCGTGGCAGCGGTTGCACGACCCCTGCGAGAGCCGCGCCTCCTCGGCGTGCCGCGCCTGGAAGTCTCCGCGGTGCACGAAGTCGCGCGCGACCGCCATGGGCTCGAGGTCGGCGAGGGGAGCCCCGGCGGTGGGCGCGTGGCACCGCGCGCAGTGGTCGGGGTCGTGGCACTGGGCGCAGAGCGACGCGGCCGCGCGGGCCTCGGCGCCGTGCCGCCGCGCGAAGCCCGGGCCGTGGCGCACGAGGGAGAGCTCGTCGACGCTGTAGCGGGCGAGCGAGCGGTGGCAGCGGTCGCAGCGGAGCGCCCGCATGTCGTCGCCGTGGCAGCGGTTGGCGCAGGTGTCCATGGTCGGGATGGCCGGCTCGAAGCCCCGCACGGTGGAGGCGTCGGCCCCCACCGCGTGGCACGACACGCAGCCCCCGCGCTCGCGGGCGACGTGGGGGCCGTGGTCGAACACCAGCGCTCGCTCGTGCGGCGCGTAGGTGCGCGGCCCGCGCGGCTCGTTGTGGCAGTACGCGCAGGCCCGCTCGGCGGGGCGCGTGTGGCACGCGAGGCACTCGGCCTCCGTGGGGAGGCCGCGCCGTCGCGCGCCGGTGGCGTTGGCCTCGGGGGCGACGACGCGCGCGTGGCACGCGAGGCACGACTGACCGGCGCGCAGGTGGGGCCCGTGCGCAAAGCGAATGCGATCGGGCTGAACCGCCGACGTCTCCGTGCGTCGGCACGCGACCATCAGCGCGAGGGTGAGGAGGAGCCCGGCGAGCCTCATCGCGCGGCCCTTCCGCGTTCGAAGGTCCAGGTGGCGTGGGCGAGGCCGCGCAGCTCGGCGAGGGCGAGGGGCGAGCGGACGCCGTCGAGCGACGCGCCCGCGCGCCAGTGGGGGCCGAGGGGGAGCTCGACGCTCGCCCGCGCATAGAGGGAAGTGCGGGCGCTGTCGGGGGCGTCGTCGTCGAGGGCGGCGGCGGCCTCCAGCGCGATCCCCACGTCGCGCCCCACCGTCCACGAGCCCGCCACGCGGAGGAGCGTGAGGGGGCGCACGCCGTCGTCGCGGCGGCTGGCCGAGAGCGTCGCGGCGCGGCGGCGGTCGCGGGAGCTGGCGCGCACCGAGGCCTCGAGGCGATGGCCCCAGCGGGCGTCGTCGGGCGAGCCCGGCGCGGCGTAGCGCTGCCCCGCTCCCTCGACGCGCACGGTGAGCGAGGCCGTCGGTCGCCAGACGCCCCACACGCGACCCTCGTCGAAGACGTCCGTCACGAACACGCTCAGGATCGACCACCGCGGGATGAGCCGCGCCGGGTCAACGTGGGCGTAGCCCGCGCCCAGGGAGCCCCACGACCCGGGCATCCAGTCGACGTCAGCGCCGGCCTGCGTGACGCCGAACCCGGTCGCGTCGAGGACGATCGAGGCGCGCAGGTCGATCCGCGGGTGGGGCGTGACGAGCGCGTCGAGCGACAGGGCCCGCACGCCCGCGACGCCGCGCGCCCACCGCTCGACGTACGAGGCCGACGCGACGACGCGCCCCGGCGACGACCACCCCACGCGCGCCCCCGCGGCGGCCGTCACGCCGTCGAAGGCCGTCTGAGCGCCCGCCAGCGCGCCGAAGGCGGGGGTCACCGGGCGCCCCACCATCACCTCGGCGGAGAACCCGTCGGCCCGCACTTCGCCGCCGAGGCCGTCGACGTGGAGGCCGCCGGGAGGCCCCCAGGGGACGAAGCGACGGCCCGCCCAGAGGCTCCAGGGGCCGAACGTTCCGCGCGCCCAGGCGAGGCTGAGGTCGCCCGCGGCGAAGGTGGCGGGCTCGGTGACCGCGAGGTCGACGGCTCCCCAGGCCGAGAGGTGGGCCTCGAGGCGGCCCGCGAGGAGGTCGTGGGCGTCGAGCGTCGCCCGGGCCATCAGCGGGGCGAGGGTGACAGCGCGCCAGTAGCGGTCTTCGGCGCTCGGCGCCTGCGTCGAGGCCGTCAGCACGTACCGGGGAACGCCGCGAAACACCGTGTCGAAGCGCATCCGTACGCTCGCGGCGGCGGGCCGGACGTCCGCGGGCTGCGCCTCGGCGAGCGACGCGCGGGCCACCCCCGCGAGCACCACGAGCGCCCGGCGCATCACGGCACCCCCGCGCTGACGCGGCCGTCGATGTGAGACGAACGCGCGCCATCGATCACGCGGAGCGCGTCGCCCTCGCGCGCGAAGGTCGACCCGTGGCAGGTGGTGAGCTCGCACGAGGTCGCCGCCGTGTGGGGGTAGGGCGGCGGCGCGTCGTGGCACCCGTCACAGCCCAGCGGACCGACGTTCGCGCTCCACGCCACGCGCGTGTCGCTCCGTCCGAGCGTCCCTTCGCCGTGGCAGGCCACCGCCGCGCACGTGCCCGCTTCGAAGCGCGGCCGTGCTCCGCGCGCCGTCGCCCGCGCGCCGAGGCGGACGTCGCCTGCGCCGCGGTCTTCCAGGTGCCCCGCGGCCCGCACCGTCGCCGGCACCTCGTGGCACTCGCCGCACGCGACGGGCGCGGTAAGCGTGGTGCCGCGGTGGGCCTGGTGCGTCCGGTCGATGGGTGTCGGGTCGCCGTCGCGGCCGTGGCAGGCGGCGCAGGTGCCCGACCCGTCGCCGAGGTCGACGCGGCCGTTGAGGTGGAGGCGCGCGCGGGTGAGGGCCGTCCCCGTGGCGTTTGTCTCCGCGTGGCAGGCGGTGCAGGGCCCTGGCCAGTGGTCGCGCGGCGGCGTCTCGTGGCACCCCGTGCACGTCACGGCGCGTTCCGTCTGGCGCCAGCGAGGGGCGGGCGTCGTCGGCGTCGCCGCGTGGCAACGGACCGCGCACGCCCCCGTCGCGACGTCGTAGCGCGCGTCGGCGCCGGCGAGCGACGGGTCGAAGCGGAGGTCGACCGTCCCGTCGCCGTGGGGGCCGGCGGCGAGGGCGCGGTCGCGGGTCGGGTGACAGGTGTCGCACGCGAGGGGCTGCGGGAGGGCGTCGCCCGCGACCACGTGGCGCGCGTGGGAGCCGGCGGGGCGTGGTGTGAGGCAACGGTCGCCCGACCACGTCTCTGCGCTGTCGTGGCAGGTGTCGCACGCGAGGGCTCCCCCCGGGGCGCGGTGGCATTCGGTGCAGGGCGTCGCGCCGACGGAGGCCGCGTCCGGGCGTGCGTTCGGGGGGCGGGTCGGGGCTCCGGCGTGGCAGCGACCGCACGCGTCCTGGCGGGTGCCGTCGAGCATCGGCGCCCAGCGGGAGGCCCGCAGCGAGCGCCCGTGGAAGGCCGCGGCGCGCGGGTCGGCGAAGCCCGGGTCGTGCGCGAGCCCGGCGCGGGCGAGGGAGCCTCCCGCGATCCACGCGTCGACGGCGCGGCGCACGCGGGCGTCGACGAAGGGGGCGTGGTCGGCGCGGTCGAGCGCGCGTCGCAGCCGGCTGGCGACGGCGCCGCCGTCGGTGGCCTCGCGGCACGCGAGGGCGTCGGTGTACCGGGTGACGCTCCAGCCCGCGGCGGGGGACGCGCCGGCGTGGCAGGTCGCGCAGCGGGCTTCGAGCACGGGGCGCAGGTCGCTCTCCCAGCGCGGCGCGCGCGCGGGCGTCTCCCGCACCTCGGCGCAGGCCGCGACGGCGAACACGACGCCGAGCGCTCGCCTCACGGGGCCGCGCCTCCGTCCTCCGGCGCGCGCCGGGTGTTGCCGACGAGGGGGCCGTCGAGGTCGAGCTCGCTCTCGCACGAGCGGGCGAGGAAGGTCCCGCTCACGCAGCCCGCCGCGCCCGGACCGAAGCACGCGCGCAGGCGGCCCGTCACCGCGCTGCGGTCGGCGGACTCGACGCGGAGCGCGACGCTCCCAGTGCGCCCCGCCCAGCGGCCCGACGCGCGCGACTCCCAGTGGGCGGTGACCGCGCCCGCGGCGGTGGGGCCGCCGCGCAGGTCGCCGGGGGTGAGGCCCGCGACGTCCGCGACGCGAACCCAGAGGTGGCGGGCGTCCTCGGGGTCGGACGTGGCGCAGAGGCGCGTGGCCCTCCCCTCCGAGAGGATGAGGTCGACCCCCGCGCGACCTGCCCGCCGCTCGACGCGGAACCACGCCTCGCGCAGCGTGAAGGGCGCGCCGTCGACCGCGCCTGAGACCGCGGCGGAGGGCACGGTTTCGAGGTCGATCGACGCGGGCGAGACGGAGGTCGCGACGGGATCGACCGCGCGGCACGCGAGCACGAGGGCGGCGGCGAGGGGCGCGCGGTTCACGACGGCTCCTTCGGCGCGTCCATGCGCAGCGAGCCGAACTCCACGGGGACGGCCACCTTGAGCATCAGCGTGAGGAGGAGGGCGCCGACGGCCCACACCGCGGCGCTCACCAGCGTCTCGTGGAGGGACGGGCTGTACTCGACGATCTCGCCGAGGGAGCTCGGGATGAAGCCGGGGATGACGTGGCCCATCCCCTTCTCGATCCACATGCCGACGATGGTGGCGGCGCAGGCGCCGAGCAGGAGCCGACGCCGCGTGTGGAGCGAGCGAAGCGAGAAGACCGCGGCGGAGAAGAGGTTGAGCCCGATGGCGAGCCACATGTACGGCACCAGCAGCCGGTGACCGTGGAGGCCGAAGAGCATGTACTCGAGCGGCGCCGAGTGCGTCGACCCCCCGTACAGCTCGGTGAACACCTCCGCCCCGAACAGGAAGAGGTTGGCCCACACCGCGCCCGTCACGATCGCGCGCAAGATACCGATCGTCTCGTCGCGCACCGGGACGCCCATCCGCTCGCGCAGCACGGTGAGCACGAGGATGAGCATGGCGGGCCCGGAGCCGAAGGCCGACGCGACGACGCGCGGCGCGAGGACGGCGGCGTGCCAGTGGGACCTCCCCGCGAGGCCGCAGTAGAGGAAGGCGGCGACGACGTGGATGGACACCGCGAGCGCGACGCCCGCCGCGAGGACGGGCTGGTACTTCCGCCGGTCGATGTCGCGGCCGCGGAAGCGCGCGAGGACGGCGTAGGTGGCGAGGTAGAAGTTGAGGAGGAGGTAGCCGTTGAGCACCACCACGTCCCACGAGAGGAGCGAGATGGGGAAGTTGAAGCGGCCGAGCAGCGGGATGAGGTGCCACGCGCGGTCGGGGCGGCCGATGTCCACCACGACGAAGAGCATCGCCATGGTGAGGGCGGCGATGGTCATCACCTGACCGACGATCACGAGCTCGGCGCCCTCCTCGTCGCGGCGCAGGTAGCGCAGCGCGACCAGCACGAGCGCCGCCGACGCGAGCCCCACAGTGTAGGAGAAATTGGCGATGTACGCGCCCCACGGAACCTGGTCGGTCATCGCGGTCACGGCCATCCCGTCGCGGAGCTGCTGCGACCAGGCCAGGCCGCCCAGCGCGATCCACGCCGCGAGGAAGGCCAGCCAGCGGTAGTACGCGGCGCTCCCGCGGCCCACCTCCAGGGCGGACGCGCGCACGAACGCGACCAGCTCCCTCGTGCGACTCACTCCCATCGCCGTCGGCCTCCGTCAGTCGAAGAAGTAGTAGAAGCGGGGGGAGGTGCCGGCGTCCTCGTGGAGGACGTAGACGCGCTTGGTGTCGATCACCTGCCGCACCTCGCTCGTCGGGTCGAGGAGGTTGCCGAACTTGCGCGCGCCGGTCGGGCAGGCCTCCAGGCACGCCGGGTACTCACCGCGGCGCACGCGGTGGAGGCAGAAGGTGCACTTCTCCACCACGCCGACGGGGCGCAAGCGGTTGGAGAGGTACCCCTGGTCGGGGTTGATCTCCGAGGGGCGCAGGTCGGGCTCGGCGAAGTTGAAGCGCCGCGCGAAGTAGGGGCACGCGGCCTCGCAGTAGCGGCACCCGATGCACCAGTTGTAGTCGACGACGGTGATGCCGTCGGGCTCGGTCCAGGTGGCGCCGACGGGGCAGGCCTTCACGCACGGCGCGTCGCGGCACTGCTGGCACTGGACGGGCATGTAGAAGTGGCCCGCCGCGGGGACGGGGCCGTCGTAGCCCGCCCGCGCGCGCTCGACGTCCATCGACCCCGACTCCATCTGGAGCACCTTGAGGTAGTGCACCTCGGGGTCGCGCGAGGTGTTGTTCTCCGCGGCGCAGGCGTACTCGCAGCGGCGGCAGCCGACGCACGCCGAGAGGTTGAGCGCGTAGCCGTACTCCACGCCGCGCATCGGGGCCGGGTCGCTGACGTGCACCCGCACGCCGTGACGTCGCCGCACGGCGTCCTCCAGGCGCGCGAAGATGGCCCGCTTGTCGTCGTCGCTCAGGCGCTTGTAGTGCTGCTGGACAAACTCCTCCCACAGCGCCGAGCGCCGCGGTCCGTCGCACCCGCAGGCGGCGGCCGCCGTGGCGCCGACGGCGGCGAGGAAGCTCCGGCGCGTCATCTGCGCGCGCTCGAAGGCGCGGGCGAGCTCGGGGTCGTCAGGGTCGCTCACGGGTGGGGCCTCTCGGGGGACAGCGCGCGGTCGTGCGCGGGCGGCGGCAGCGGGTCGAACAGCGGCCGCTGCGGCGCGTGCGGGTCGTGGCAGGCGGTGCAAGTCCGACGCCGCCGCACGCCGGCCCACGAGCCGGTCTGCGCGCCGTGGACGCCGCGCCCCCAGTCGCGGAGCTTCTCCGCGTGACACTGGCCGCACAGGCGGTGCGACGCGTCGAAGGACACCGACTCCCCCGTGATCAGCCGCAGGCTGTCGAGCGCGTCGAGCCGGTGGCAGAAGTCGCACGCGCGGAGGGTCGGGCCGTGGTTGAGCGCGCGCCCCACGTGGAAGTCGCGCATGGCGCGGGGGGTCGGGTCGGGGGCGCGCCGCGCGTGGCAGCCCTCGGCGCAGGGGTACCCGCGGATCTCCGTCGTGCGCGCGACCACCTCCACGCGCCCCGCGTCGGGCGGCGGGCGCAGCGCGCGCGGTCGGTCGGCGCAGGCGGCGAGGAGGGTGAGGGCGGCGGCGGCCGCGGCGGGGCGCATCGGAGGGGCGTGCAGATCAGTGGCAGGTCTGGCAGGACTCCTGCTCGTCGCCGCTCCACGGGTCGGCGGGCGTGGGGTCGAGCGTCATCAGCCGCATGTGGGTCATGGCGGCGTCGGAGTCGTGGCAGCCCGAGCAGGGGAGCCGCGCGGGTTGGGTGGCCCACGTCCCGCTGGTGCGGGCGGTGTGGCAGCTCTCGCAGTTGCGCACGTCCTGGGGGTAGGTGATGCGCCAGTTGCGGCCCACCACCGGGTCGCCGCTGGAGTAGTCCACCGTCGACAGGGGGTAGTTGAGCGCCGCGCCGTTGTGAATCGCATGGACGCGGCGAGAGATCGGGCGCGCCCCCGACCAGGTGTTGCCCGTGGCGGCCTGCGGCTGGGTGTCGTGGCAGGCGCCGCACTGATCGGGCGCGGTGTCGCTGAGGATCTTGTTGTGCCGCGAGGGGTCGAGGACGAGGCCGCGGCCCATGTCGTTCTGGTGGCAGGAGTTGCAGCCTCCGGCGACGGGGCGCTCGGCGTCGGCGATCTTCACCTGGAAGGCCAGGGTGGCGACGCTGGGGGTGCCGTAATTGACCGCGTCGATGCGGCCGCGGTCGGCGATCTCGACGGAGACGACGTACGTGCCCGGCGCGAGGTCGTCGACGGGGTCGAGCCGGTAGGTGATCGCGCCGGTCGTCCAGCTCGCGCGGGGGTCGTTGTTGGTGGCCACGGTGCGCCGGCTCACGGTGTTGCCCGTCGTGAAGCCGGTCGGCAGGCGGGCGGTCACGTCGCCGCCGAACACCGCCGTGGTGACGGCGCCCGCGGTGAGCTGCACCGAGAACACGTCGCCGAGGTTGCGGCTGCGCAGGCCCACCTTGCCGCCGTCGTTCCACGCGATGCCGCGGGCGCGGAAGGCGACGTTGGCGTTGAGCCACGCGACGACCTCATCGGTCGTGGCGGCGGCGGTGCGGGCGAAGGTGCCGCCCATCACGGGGACGGTCACCACGCCCGAACGGAGGGTGTCGCCGCCCGACGCGTCGCGGAGGCGGAGGTCTTGACCGCCGTCGAAGCGGACGGTGAGCGAGGCCCCCGCCGCGCTGAGGTCGAAGGGGCCCGTGGTGGCGCTGAGCAGTTGCGCGCGTGCGGCGGTGGTGAGCACGGGCATGCGCCGCGCGCGAGGGCCGTGGACGAAGAGCGAAGCCGTCCGCAGGAGGCCGTCGCGGGGCGGGCACGCGCCGGGCGGGGCGAGGCAGCCCTCGGCGGTGGGGTCTTCGTTGAGCGTGGTGTGGTCGACGGGCATCCCGGTGACCGCGTCGCGCAGCACGAGCGACACCACCGGCGCCTCGCCCGCCACGTAGAAGCGGCCGTTGGCCGGCGGCGTCATCGTGAGGGTGGCGTTGAACTCCGGGACGTTGCGCGGGTCGGTCCCACCAGCGTGCGCGGGGATGATCGGCGCGATGCCGCCGGTCGGGCGGTGGCACGTGGTGCACTGACCGTCGTTCACCATCGGACCAGGGCGCATGGTGGCGTTGCCGTGGTTGAGGCCGGTGACAAAATTGACGTTGTCGTGGCACGAGCCGCAGGCCGCGCTGGTGGGGCGGTTCATCCAGTTGCCCACCTGCGCCCCAGACCCCGTGTGGCACTTGGTGCAGTTGGTCAGCGTCGCAGGGAACTCCCCGCGGTCGTAGGAGTGCTGGACGTTGTTGAAGCCCCAGATGGCGAAGCGCCCGTTGTCCGTCGTCTCGTTGGCGGGGGTCGCGGGGTTGTCGAACACCACCCCGTCAGCGCCCGGGATCGACGGGAGCTCGCGCCCCGCGTGGATGCGGTGGACCATCACCGCGAGGTCGAGGCTCTCGCCGCCGTGCGGGTCGATCGTGCCGGGGACGTGGCAGCTCGCGCAGGCCTCGATCGAGAGCCGGTCGCCGCCGTGGGCCGCGAACTGTGTCTCCCCGTGGCAGCTGTGGCACGCCGCGGTGGCGATGATGTCCCGCCGCTCGGTGAGGGGGCTGCCGTCGGGCACGAAGTCGAAGAAGGCGTCCGCCGTCGGCCCCGCCGCGCCGCCCATCATGATGACCACGCGGTGCGTGCGGAAGCGCTCGTACGCGATCGGCGTGGTCCCCATCATCGCGGTCGAGAGGTTGGTGGCGAAGGCGTAGCGGTAGGTGCCGTCGCGGTTGTTGGTGAGGACGCCGTTGCCCTCGCGGTTCGCCTGCCACGCGGACGTGCCCGCGGGGGCCGGCCAGCTCCCGGTGCCAGTGACGGTCTGCTGCCGGTAGATGTACGGGATCCAGCGGTTGCTCCCCTCCGACGGGAGCGCGTTGCGCAGCTTCGCGATGTTGGCCGTGATCGTCGGGACGTTGGTCACCGGGCGGTTGGCCGCGTCGACCACGCGGAAGTCCACCGTCACCCGCCCCTCGGGCGTCGCGGCGGCGGCGGTGATGGTGGCCCGCACGAGGGTCTTCGCGCCGTCGGCGTAGGCGCCGCTCGTCAGGAGGTGCTGCGTCCCGTGCTGGCCGCGGATGCGCACGCCGAGCCCGGTGGCGCCGTTGCGCCCGTCGCTCACCGTGGCGCTCGTCCCGTCGGAGCAGCGGATGGTGCGGACGCCCGCGTCGAGGTCGGACGACACCGAGCAGGTCACCCCGTCGCGCCCAGGGGGCACGCTCACCCGCGTCCCGTCGCTGCACGAGATCACCCGCAGGCCGCCGTCCTCCGAGCCCACCGTGCAGGTGGCGCCGCTCGTCCCGTTCATGCCGTTCATGCCGTTGCGCAGGGTGACGGAGGTGCCGTCGGCGCAGCGGATGGTCGCGCTCCCGTCGGAGTTCTGCTGCACCGTGCAGGAGCGGCTGCTCGTGTCTCCGTCGTCCGAGCATCCCATCGCCACCGACGCGCACGCGAGCGCGGCAGCCACCCGCTTCCACAGTTGAACCGTCATTGTACGTTGCCTCCTCATGCGACCGCGACCTGAGGGGCACTGCACGCCCCGTGCGACCCCGCGCGAGGGCAAACTCGCGGGGAATTCACGCCGCAGGCGGGACGTTCACGCGCGCACGGCGTGTGCGGATGCAGCGGGTGCGTGCACGGGGCGCGTTGTGCGCGGGCGGCTCAGCGGCCGCCGCCCGAGATCGCGCGGATGAGCCGGTGGGCGATCATCCCCATGTCGACGCCGACGGTGAGCCGCACGTCGTTCTCGTCGGTCGTGTCGCCGCGGAGGTACTGGTGGGAGAGCTCGACGCACGCGAGGCCCGCGAGGGTGGTGAGCAGGATGCCGTGGCGCAGCCCGATGACGTGATCGCGGTCGACCGGGCCCACCACAAAGCGCGGCGTCCACGCGACGTGCAACGGCACCGTGCCGTAGCCCACCGTGAGCCCGAACTGCCACAGCACGGTGACGTCTTCCCCGCGCCGCAACGGCGAGAACCCGAGCTCGGGGCCGAGGAGCCACGCCCGCCCGTTGGCCTGCTGGCGGAAGAAGCGCACGCCCGCCGTCAGGTCGCCCGCGAACTCTCCCGACACCGCCCCCTGAGACGGCGCCACGAGCGCGCCGCCGCCCATCGCGCGCATCGAGAACAGGGTGATCCAACGCGACTCCTGCGCGTGCGCGCTCGCTCCCACGAGGCAGAGGGCGAGGGTGAGGGCGCTGGTGAGGAGGGAGCGTGAGGGGCGCACGGACGAGCGGCGGACTCTACCACCGAAGCCGCGCGGCGCCCGTCACCGCCACGCGGCGAGATCGGCGCCGAAGCCCGCGCCCATGTCGCCCGCGGTGAGCGTCGCGGCTGCCGGATCGACGAGGCCCGCGGCGCGTCCGCGATGAAAGCGCACCGCGCCGGCGAGGGTGGCGGCGTTGCCCGAGGCGCCGAAGAGGATGTCTTCGAAGCCGTCGCGGTCGTGGTCGCAGGCCGAGCCGACAGAGCTGCCGTAGCGCCCGAGCGATGGGAGCGTCAGGCACTGGAGCGGGGCGGCGCCGACGCCGGTGAGCGATCCCGCGAAGACGCACACCTGGTTGGTGGCGATCGGTTCGTGGTTGCCGGTGCCGACCACGACGTCGTCGATGCCGTCGCCGTTGACGTCGCCCGCACCCCCGACCGCGCCGCCGAAGGCGCTCACGCGCACGCCCGTGGGCGGGGTGAGGAGCGTCGCGGCGCGGGGCACACCCATGGCCGCGAGGTAGATCACGGCCGCTCGGGACGGTGCGCTCGCGAGGGCCACGGTGGCGGAGGCGACGAGGTCGGGCACGCCGTCGCCGCTCGCGTCGCCCGCGAGGCTGAGGTTGCTGAGCACGTAGCCCCGCGGGCCGTCGACGCCGAGCGCCGCCGTCGCGCTGATGCCCACCGAGCTGCCGAAGTACACCGACACCCGGTCGCCCGCGACGAGGACGGCGAGGTCGTCGTAGCCGTCGGCGTTCACGTCGCCGAGGGCCACAGCGCCGAGGCCGCCGAAAGGTCGCGCGCCGGGGGCCGCGGCGCCGCCGGGGCCGCCGAACGACACCGCCACCCGCGAGCCGTCCGTGAGGAGGACGTCGCCGTAGCCGTCGCCGTTCACGTCGCCCGCGGAGGCCGCGCGGCTCCAGGTGTCCCAGGTGAATCGGGGCGTGGGCACCGGGGTGGCGGCGCCGTAGAAGAGGATGGCGTGGGCGGTGCCGCCGAAGGCCACGTCGGCGTAGCCGTCGCCGTTGACGTCGAGGAGGGGCGCGACGCGGGCGCCGAAGCCGGTTCGGAGCGGCGCGACGGTGTTGTACGTGACCGCGGGCGTGGGGTTGAAGCTGTCGACCGTGCCCGTGAAGAGGTACCCCAGGCCGCCGCGCGTCGAGGGCGCCGCGGAGATCGCCGTCGGCGCCGTCACCACCGCGTCGCCGCGACCGTCGCCGTTGAGGTCGGGCACCGCGCCCCACGCCGTCGCCGCCGCGCTCACCCGCCGCGGCGGCACGTAGAACTCCCACACCGGCGTCGCCGCGCTCCCCGTGACGCCGCCGCGACGTCCGCGGGCGCGCCACCAGTGCGGGCCCGGGGCGAGGTTGGCCATCGTCACCACGCTCTCGCCGTTGGCCACGAGCGTGAGGTCGAGCGTGCGGCAGGCGCGGTCGCCGCACAGCTCGACGACCGCGCCGTCGGTGTCAGGGGCGAGCTGCCAGGCGAAGCGCGCGCGACGGCCCACCCGCGTCACGGAGAGCGGCGCGATGAGGCGCGGGGCGGCGATCAGCGCGGGCGAGACCTCCGGCGCATCGGCCAAGAGGTCGGGGCCGAGGTCGCGCGGGAGGTCGGCCGACGTGTCCATCGCGACGTCGGGCGCAGCGTCGGGCGGGGCATCGAGCGCGGCGTCGGGCGCTACGCCGTCGGCCGTCGGGACGTCCATCATCGCGGCGACGTCGGGCTCGACGTCGCCGACGGGCGCGTCGGGGGCGACGTCGGCCGGCGCGAGGTCAAGCGGAGCGTCGGTGGGCGGCGCGACATCGACGCTCGCCTCCTGCGGCGTCGCGTCGGTCGTGACGTCCCCGCGCGGAACGTCGGGCAGGTAGGGGCGAGGCTCGCCGAAGCAGCCGACGAGGGCGGCGCCGAGCACCACGGCGCGCGGGAGGAGGTTCATCGAGCGGACGGTAGCCGACGGACGGCGGACCACGGAAGGGCGTCGTGCGCGAGGCGTCGCTACGACGCCCGACGGTCGCCGAGGACGGAGACCTGGAGGTTGGCAAATTCGTCATCGC